>JAYVUK010000053.1:0-55577 GCA_043787975.1 Bacteroidota bacterium | reverse complement strand
CACTAATGCCAGCGGATGTAAATCATTCTCAAGTCAGACATTGACCGTGAATGCACTTCCATCAAGTACCATCACCGGAAACAGTTCCGTTTGTTCAGGTAGTTCTGTACAATGGTGTGCGCCCGCCGGACTTTCGTCTTATCACTGGAGTACCGGAGCTACTACACAATGTATTGCTGTGAGTGCAGCGGGAACTTATACAGATACAGTAACTGATGCAAATGGTTGCACCTCATCATCCAGTAAATTGTTGACTGTAAATCCGAATCCATTACCAATCGTTGCAGGAAACATTTCATTTTGTTCAGGAAGTTCAACAACGTTGGATGTAGGAGCAGGGTATACTAATTACATTTGGTCAACCGGAGCAACTACACAGACTATTTTAGTGAGCACTGCTGAAACATTTACAGTTACAGTGACTGATGCAAACGGTTGTACAGGCAGCACATCCGTAACAACTACTGTTAATTCAAATCCGACACCATCTATTGTGGGCAACACTCCATTCTGTGAAGGCGGTTCTGTACTATTGGATGCAGGAGTAGGCTTTAGTAGTTACAGTTGGTCAACAGGAGCTACTGCACAGACTATTTCAGTGAGCACAGCCGGACTATTTACTGTGACAGTTACCAATGCAAATGGATGTACGGGTAGCGCATCAGCTACATCAATTGTCAATTCGAATCCAACACCTACCATCTCGGGCAACCTTCCATTTTGTGAAGGAGATTCAATAACATTAGATGCTGGATCAGGATATGACTCTTACGGCTGGTCAACAGGTGTTAGTTCACAAACTATTTCGGTTCGTACAACTGAAACATTTACTGTGACAGTTACCAATTCAAACGGATGTACCGGCAGTGCATCTGTAACAACAACTGTTAATCCGAATCCGGAACCAACGATCTTAGGAAATACTGCTGTATGTATAGGTGGTTCAACAACATTGGATGCAGGAATAGGTTATACCAACTACAGTTGGTCTACAGGAGCCACCACTCAAACTACTTCGGTCAGTACTGCGGAAACATTTACGGTAACTGTGACGAATATCAACGGCTGCACAGGAAGTGCATCAGCTACCACGACTGTCAATTCGAATCCGGCACCATCTATTTCGGGTAACACTCCATTCTGTGAAAGTGATTCTGTCATATTGGATGCAGGCGGAGGCTTTAGTAGTTACAGTTGGTCAACAGGAGCGTCGACACAATCAATTTCAGTGAGCACAGTCGGAACGTTTACTGTGATAGTTACAAATGCTGCCGGATGCACGGGCAGCGCATCAGCAACCACAACTGTCAATTCAAATCCACCATTGTCTATTTCGGGTAACACTTCATTTTGCGAAGGTGGGTCAACAACATTGGATGCGGGAGCAGGTTTTGCGGAATACAATTGGTCGACCGGAGCTACCACACAAGCGATTTCAGTTAACACCGCAGGAATATTTACAGTAACTGTAACGAATGCAAACGGATGCACGCGCAACACATCAGTTGTGACGGCGGTCAATTCAAATCCAATTTTTGAAATTACCGGGAGTACTTTCTTTTGCGAAGGCAGTTCAACAACATTGGATGCAGGAGCAGGTTTCAGCAGTTATAGCTGGTCGACAGGAGCTACCACACAAACTATTTCAGTAAACACGGCAGGAACATTTACAGCGACTGTTACAAATGCTAACGGTTGTACAAGTAGTGCGTCGGCAACTACAACTATCAATTCCAATACAGCTCCGGTCATCACAGGCAATACCCCATTTTGTATAGGCAGTTCAATAACATTGGATGCGGGAGCAGGTTATACAACTTACAATTGGTCAACAGGGGCCACCACGCAAACTATTTCTGTAAGCACAGCAGGAACATTTACTGTGACTGTTACAAATGTCAACGGCTGTACGGGCAGCGCATCAGCAACCACAACGATCAATTCGAATCCAACTCCGGTCATCACCGGCAATACACCATTTTGTAGTGGTAATTCAATTGTATTGGATGCAGGAGTAGGTTATACGAATTACGGTTGGTCAACAGGAGCCACCACTCAGACGATTTCAGTTAACACAACTGAAACATTTACAGTTACGGTTACCAATGCAAATGGATGCACCGGCAGCGCTTCTGCGACAACAATTAATTCGAATCCGACTCCTGTAATTACAGGTAGTAGTTCATTTTGTACAGGAAGTTCGACAACACTGGATGCAGGAATAGGATTCAATAATTACGGTTGGTCAACAGGGGCTACTACACAAACCATTTCAGTGAGTACAACTGGAACTTTTACGGTGACCGTAACAAATGCTAACGGATGTACAGGCTCAGTGACGGTTTCAACAACGATCATCTCATGTTCGATAACACTGAATCTGAAAGTTTTTATTGAGGGATTTTATCGCGGAAATAATACCATGATTGCTGTTATTGATCCTGTGTTGTTTGATACATTGTGTGATACCATAACAGTAGAATTACACCAGGCAACTTCTCCGTATGATCTTGTTGAAGCAAAAACAGGAATCATCAGTACGAATGGAACCGGAAATTTTGCTTTTGCATCCATCACTTCGGGCAGTTCATATTACATCGCGATAAAGCACCGCAATTCGCTTGAAACCTGGAGCAAGGTTCCGGTTTTATTTAATACGCCATCAGTCAATTTTGATTTTACAAGTCCATAAATGGACATTTTCTTCTTCATGTTCATGAAAAATTAATTGCGTTCTTTGCATGACATTGACAGGTGAATTGATTGTTTTATCTTCAACTTGCCTGTTGGTTATTTAAAAACAATCATTACTCTCGAATGGCATTTATCGACATTGTATTAAGAGAACCATCATATGGCTGGCAGAATGAAAAAGGCGAACTCATAAAACCTTCGAAGCGTCAATTGCTAAGCGAGTTTTTATCGCGCGTCAATATTTTCAAATCAAAAAAAAACTGGCTGGCTTCCTTGACCTGGTTTTGGGTGATCCTGCTTCTGCCTTTTTTATATTTATTTATTTTCCACTATTTCACCTGGTGGTTGTTTGCAGTCGCGTTTATTTATAGCATGATTCTCATGGGAACTTCCGGTACCATATGGCATCACCGCTATTGTACTCATTCCGCGTATACATTCAGAAATAATTTTTGGCGGTTCATTACACAAAATCTTGTCATCCGGATGATTCCGGAAGAGATTTATGTCGTTTCACATCACGTTCATCATTCGAAATCGGATCAGCCCGGCGACCCCTATAATGCACAAGGAGGATGGTTGTATTGTTTTCTTGCCGATGCCAATCATCAACCTGTTGCGCTGGACTTAAGCGAAAAGGATTATTCGCGTTTATCTGCATTGATGGAACCAACGGGAGTAAAATGCAACACATACTCGCAGTACCAAAAATGGGGCTCTGTTTCCAATCCTGCTTATTCTGTTGGTATCTGGTTACTCAACTGGTCATTTTGGTATGGAGTGTTTTTCCTGATTGGGGGAAATGCGCTGGCGTGTACAATTTTCGGAAGTGCTTTGATATGGGCTATCGGAGTGCGCACATTTAATTTCGAAGGTCATGGCAAAGGAAAAGATAAACGGAAAGAAGGGTTTGATTTTTCTAAAAACGATATGTCGGTGAATCAGTATTGGCCGGGCATTGTAGCCGGTGAATGGCACAGCAACCATCACTTATTTCCGAGCAGCGCCCGCTCCGGGTTCTTACCTTCTCAAATTGATTTTGCGTGGATATACATTTACACGCTCCACAAAATTGGCGGCATCTCCTCATTTCATAATTCAAAAAAACAGTTTTATGAAAATCATTATTTGCCTTACCTGAAATCAAGGGAGAAGAAATAATTTTTTGGGAGCTATTGAAAAGCCTCCAACGTTTTTTCCATTTTCATGCTGCGCGAGCCTTTGATCAGGATGGTTGAATGCTGAATGTTGGTTTCTTTCAGCAATGCAAGAAGTTGTTCCGTTGATTCAACACAGGTAAATTCATTCTTTTCCTGTGTCAATTGTGAAAAATATTTTCCAGCTAAATATACTTTTGAAAAATGGAGCTCCTTAATTAATGTAAGAATGGCTTTGTGTTCGACAGCACTTTCATCGCCGAGTTCAGCCATTTCTCCCAGCATCACGATTTTATTTTTATCGTTCATCGCTGCAAAATTTTTCAACGCTGCCGTCACACTGGTCGGGTTTGCATTGTAAGCATCCAGGATAATTTTATTGGTTCCTTTAATGATTACCTGCGAACGGCTGTTGTCAGGAACATACTCTTCAATGGCGTTGTTGATCTGTTTTTCTTCCACGCCGAAATAATTCCCGATGCAGATGGCAGCAAGTATGTTTTCAAAATTATACGCTCCGATTAACTGAGAATTAACTTCGCCTCTTTTATCAGCATAACTCCATTTCATTTGCAGGAACGGTGAAGCGCTTACCAATTCGCCGATGCAATTACTTTTGTTGGTTGTTCCGTATGTAATTCGGTTGTTGATTTTTCGTGCATCTGCCATTGATACCAAATGCACACTATCGTGATTCAAAAAAACAATCCCGTTTTCCCTTACGATAAAATCAAACAATTCTCCTTTTCCTTTCATCACGCCTTCAAAACCACCAAAGCCTTCCAGGTGAGCTTTGCCGACATTGGTGATGATTCCATAGTCTGGTTCGGCAATTTCACACAGCAATTTTATTTCATTCAAATGATTGGCGCCCATTTCAATCACGGCCATTTCAACACCTTTTGTAAGAGAAAGAATTGTAAGCGGAACACCGATGTGATTGTTCAGGTTTCCTTTCGTTGCATGGATTTTATATTTTTTTGCAAGAACATTTCTAACCAATTCTTTTGTTGTAGTTTTTCCGTTTGATCCTGTAATGGCGATCACCGGAATTTGAAGTTCTTTCCGGTGATGGTTTGCAAGTTGCTGAAGGGTTTGTAAAACATCTTCAACGAATACACAACGTTCGTTGACTGCAAATTTTTTTTCATCAACAATGGAATAGGAAGCACCTTGTTTTATTGCTTCTGCGGCAAAAGAATTACCGTTGAAGTTTTCTCCCTTCAAAGCAAAGAAGAGGCAATCCTTTGTAATGGTTCGGCTATCGGTCGAAACAACCGGATGTTTCAGGAAAATGGAATACAACTCGTTAATTAGCATGGCTTGCAAATGTATCGGTTGTTTGCAAATAATTAAATGGAGTTAGTTATTTTCTAAAAGTTATTTTTGCACAGACAATGAAAGTATATCAATCCATAGACGAATTTTCCCGAATTCCGTTTGCAGTAGTTACCATCGGGACGTTTGACGGAGTTCATGCCGGTCACCAAAAAATAATTTCCAGGTTGACGGAACTTGCGCAGGCGAATAACGGGGAGACTGTTGTAGTTACTTTCTTTCCACATCCGCGTATGGTTCTTCAGCCCGATGATAATACGCTGAAGATGATAACCACGATGGATGAAAAAATTGAGTTGCTGCGGAAGTTCGGCATCCAGCACCTCATCATTCAGCCATTCAATAAAGAGTTTTCGCGAATCAGTGCAACTGAATTTGTGCGTGATATTCTCGTCAACAAAATCGGAACGCGCATTCTTGTTATCGGTTACGATCACCACTTTGGCAGAAACAGGGAAGGGTCATATAAAAACCTGGAAGAACTTGCTCCTGTGTATGACTTCAGGCTGGAAGAAATCACAGAGCAGGATGTAAATGATGTGGCAGTCAGTTCAACAAAGATCCGGAATGCATTGCTGGAAGGAGATATCCAAACAGCAAATGCGTTACTCGGTCATGATTTTTCGTTGACCGGACAAATTGTGAAAGGAGAACAGGTCGGGCATAGCCTTGGCTTTCCAACCGCCAATATCAACGTTGAAGAAAACTACAAACTCATTCCGGCGGAAGGAATTTATGCAGTAACGATGAGTATAGAAAACCGGATGCATGAAGGGATGTTATACATCGGGAAACGCCCTGCCTTTAATGGGAACAAGCTGAGTGTGGAAGTAAATATTTTTAATTTCAATGAAGATGTTTACGATAAAAAGATCACGGTATTTTTTAAAGCATTCATTCGAGGTGATCAACATTTTGAGAATATTGAATTGCTTAAAGAGAAAATGAAGGAAGACAAAATCAAGGCAACAAAAATTCTTTCCGAACGTTAGTGATTTATGACATCCAAAAATAAGATGAAACATTTCCTTCTTTTCCTGCTTTTGATTTCTTCTTCTGCATTTGCTCAGAAAGATGATGGACCTGCGATTGATGACACAGCTTACATTTACCGAAGTATCAGTGCTGCACTTGAAAATCCCGAAAAAGTTTACAGGCTTAATCTGAGCAGGCACAAGCTGAAAGTTTTTCCTTCAGATATTTTTAAATTGAAAAATCTTCGTGACCTGAATTTAAGCCGCAACAAACTTGATTCTGTTCCGCCTGAAATAGGAACACTGGTCAATCTTCAACGCCTGAACATGGCGAACAACAAGATTGTTCAGTTACCGGACGAAATCGGAAGGCTTACCGAACTTACTTATCTTGGATTGAACAGAAACCTGATCGAGTCTCTTCCGCCTTCTATCGGCAATCTTCAAAACCTTGAAGTACTTGAGTTGTGGGACAACGAGCTGGATACCATTCCGGAGGAGATCGCTAAATGCACCAACCTGAAAGTGCTCGAACTCCGCGGCATTCTTTTTACGGATGAAGAACATTTGCGGCTGGATACATTGCTGCCGAATGCGAAAGTGTATCTATCGCCAAGTTGCAACTGCAAGAATTGAATCCTTCTATTATCTTTTCAATTTATAATTTACAATTCGTAATTTAAAATTTCATTGATATTCCTGCTAACCAATTAATTCCTGCCTGCGGATAATAAAAATTCTGCGTATTGAGTTCGCCGCTTGAATAGTAACTGTACGAATAACCGTTTGATTGATATTTTTTATTGAATAAATTATACGCACCGAATTTTATTTCTGCATCCTTGAATAACCTGGTCGTGATACGATAATTCAGCATAAGATCATTCAACAGGTATGAATCAAGTTTTCGTTTTCCGTTCGATGTATTATCGAGATACTGTTTCCCAACATACTTTGAAATGAAACTGATGGTTAAATTTTTTATGGGAACATATTCAATGGTTGCGGCAGAAATTACAGAAGGGGAAAATGCAATATCCGTATTGCGAAGTGTATCCACTAGTTGTCCTCCATGGTCGTAGTCATCAACATAATCATAATACGCTTGAATTTTATTTTGACTGATCGTGACATTTCCTTTCAGGACGATTTCCTTTAAAGCATGGTAAGCAAATTCAAATTCAGCTCCCATTCGATAACTCTTTGAAATGTTTTGACGGATGTATGCACCAACATCGTTGATCTCTCCGGTGAGAATCAATTGATCTTTGTAATTCATGAAATAGCCATTCACAGAGAACATAAATTTTTCAGTCTTCAATTTATACCCTGCCTCTACATCCTGCATCCCTTCAGGTTTCGGGCGGCTCAGCGGAGTCGAAGAAACATAATCATCACGGACCGGTTCTTTATGTCCGATAATGAATGAAGCATAGATTTTCTGGTTTGGTTGTATGTCAAAAGAAATTCCCGCTTTCGGATTGAAAAAATTCAGGTCAATTACCTGGCGTGCGGCAAGTAAATCCGTATTAAATCCTGCAAAGGAATATTCGATGGTTCTGTATTGCAGATCAACAAAGGCGTTCAGCCGTTCTGTGAAATCATAATTCGCTTTTGCAAAAACATTGAAATCACTTTTTGTCGCATCGTTGTAAGAATATCGATACGGATACTGAATTCCGAAATTGGTTCCCATCCAGGTTATTTCATCGAAGTGTTTTCCCTTGTATTGATTACCGGCACCACCAATCGTCAACTGAAATTTGTTTTTTGAATAGTTGGCAGAATAGGTGAATCCGTAAAAATCATTGTCTAGCCAGCGTTGACGAATAAGATCAGTTGAAATGATTGTATCATTGCCGATAATGAAGTCGGAGATTCCATAACCGCTGAGAGAAGCTTCCGGTTTATACTCTTCATAATATCCTTTTCCTTTTGTATAATGCAATGCTGCATTCACATTGAGATTTGAATTCACAGCATAGGAGTAGAGCAATTGATAATAATCTTGCTGGTAATTGTCTGTCTGGTTATCGTAATAATGGACTTGGCCATTCACATCATAATATTCTCCGGCGGGATTGTAAGTTCTGTTTGTCTTCAGCGAATCTTCCAGAATTCCATACCACGACTGGTACGTTTTTTCTTTTCCCGACATGATGATTGCTCGCAATGAACTTTTACTTCCGTAATATCCTCCTGATAAATAAAATGATTTCAGATCAGAAGTTGCACGGTCAACAAAACCATCAGAGGTAATTTTTGATAAACGTCCTTCAAATGCAAACTTATTGTGTAAACCGGTTCCGAACTGAACCGTGTTTTTAATGGTGTTGAACGAACCGTACGAACTGTTTACCGAAGCAAATGGCTCCAATGATAATTTGGACGTCTGAATATTCACACTTCCTCCGAATGCTCCGGCTCCGTTGGTGGAAGTTCCGATGCCGCGCTGAACCTGGATGTTATCAACGGTAGAAGCGAGATCGGGAAGATCCACCCAATACACCAACTGACCTTCTGCGTCATTTACTGGAATGCCATTGATGGTAACGTTCACATGCGTTGCGTCGCTGCCACGAATTCGGATGCCTGTGTAACCTACACCTGCTCCTGCATCTGAAGTAACAACAACAGAAGGAGTGAGGTTGAGCAGATACGGCAAATCCTGACCAAGATTTTGTTTTTCGATTTCTGCTTTATTCACGTTGGAATATGCCATGGCAGACTTATCTCCTGCACGTGTTGCGATGATGTTCACTTCATCAGACAAAAAGATTCTTGGTTTCAGTTTAAGCACTACATTTTCGGAAACCTGGATTTCAAAAGAAGAATCCTGGTAGGTAATGTGAGTGACGTGAATCTTCACTGTTTCTTTTTTCAGGTTTGAGAATACAAAACTTCCAAACGCATCCGTAATGACGGTTGTATAGGAATTCTCAATTGAAACAACAGCATCCGAAATTTTTTCTCCGGTTATTTCATCGATAACCTTACCGGATAATTTGTTTTGTGAAAAAGCAATTGCAGGTAAAAGAATTACTGCGACAAAGACACGAAAGAAAACGTCAGCCTTCACTCTTAAATTTTTCATTTGATTTCATATTAGGTTCAACAATGTATGCAGCAGGGGTAGATGCACACTTAAAAATTGTTTTACCATGTTCCCTTCGCAGGCATTATCCTGTACAGGTTCTACGGGTATAATCTCAGCCCCCGCCCTTGGCGGGAGCACCCCAATGAATTATGCGGACAAAGATAGAATGGAAATCGGAAAATGGAAATTAGAAAACAGAAATTGGAAACTTGGCAGTGATAGCTGTCAATGCAGCTTCAAAACGCCCTTTTCCTGATCTACTGATAATTTGAAAATAAAAATTTCTTTTTTCGAGTTCACTTTTGTAAAGATCATAAAAATATTCCCTGCGTAAAGGATTTTCCCGCACGCTGTCTTCCATAAAAGGCAAATCAGGGTAGGTGAGGAGATACAAATCATATTTTCTTTTTGCAATTTCTGCTTCAATCCAGGGCGGACAGATTTTAAAAACATCTTCACACCAAACTTTTGCTACAATCAATTCGGTATCGCAAAAAATAAATGAATTTGCATCGGACAGTAATTCATCTTCTGTTTCAAGTTGTTTTTTTGTGCAGAGTTCAATATCCTCGAGTGTATAAGCACGGTGAAGTTGTTCCATGTATTCTCGTGAATATTCCCGTACCCAAACGGTTTTAAAATGTTCAGCGAGATCCCTGCAAAGCGTTGTCTTTCCTGTTGATTCAGGACCTATCAAAGCGATGCGTTTTATTTTAGTTGTCATGAAAAGGTTAACGAGAAGGAATTTGTTGTACATCTTTTTTCCATTGTTGCCAGCCGATGATGGCAAGAATAATAAAAATGAAATACAGCAAGCTTGTTAAGTAAAGATGTTTGTACACGTACATTCCGACATAGATGACATCAGCCACAATCCACAGTAACCAGTTTTCTATTTTCTTTCGTGCAATCATCCATTGTGCGATCAGGCTTATTGAAGTTGTGAGCGCATCCAAATAAGGAAGAGAAGCATCTGTGTTATACCTGAAAAAAATTCCAATGCCAACGGTTGAAATAATGCAGAGAAGAAATAGAAGAGATAACATCCCTGAAGAAGTTTTAGTCACGTCTAATGCTGTATCATTTTTTTTTCCATACAGCCATTGGTACCAGCCATAGATGAGCAAGATGATGTAAACGATTTGCAAAAGTGCATCGGCATACAGCCGCGATTGAAAAAATAACCATGCATACAATGCGACATTGATGATTCCTGCCGGAAAGCAAAGAATGTTTTTCTTCACAGTGAGCCACACGCCGATGATTCCGAAAATTGTTCCGGTTAATTCTACAAAGGATAATTGCTCTCCGAAGAGTTGAAGCATACAGTTCTCAGGATAAAAAAACCGGAATTGAAATCAGGTGGCGAAATCTGCTTTACGCATTGACCGGAACGAATGTACGGCTTGCGATATTTCCGAAATCATTTGTTGGCTTTTTTCAAACAGGTTCCCGACAACGATTACGTCTGCTCCGGCATGGCAGTTTTCCAGTGCTTTTTCCGGTGTTCTGATTCCGCCTCCGACAATGAGCGGAACCGAAATAGTTTTACTCACAGCTTCAATCATGGATTTATTCACAGGCGTACGCGCTCCGCTTCCGGCATCCATGAAAATGGTTTTTAGTCCGAGTTGCTCACCGGCAAGCGCTGTGCAAAGTGCAATGTCATTCTTATCATGCGGAACTGGAGTCGTATTGCTCATGTAACTTACGGAAGTCGGATGACCGGGATCAATTAACATGTAACCGGAAGAAATAATTTCAAGCTTGCTTTCTTTCAGTAACGGTGCAGCGATCACTTGTTTACCGATTAACATCTCGGCGTTTCTGCCACTGATAAGCGATAACAAAAGAATGGCATCGGCATGCTGACTGATTTGCATGGTGCTTCCGGGAAATAACACAATAGGAATTCCACAATTCTGTTTGATAATTTTTATACAATCGTCAAGATGATCGCGTGTAAGCAAACTGCTGCCGACAAAAATAAAATCAACACCGGCAAGTTGCGCTTCGCTTGCAAGCGTTTCGCAGGAAGCGTTAGTTACCTTATCAGGATCAACCAATACGACAAATTTTTTCCTGCCTTGTTTTTTATTTTGAAGTAAATGAGAATAAAGATTCATGAGAAATCAAAGGTAGGGATTAGTTCATTAGTTGATTCGCTCATTGGTTTATGCATGCAGGATTTAATAAATTTACTTCGGGCACCATGTCAAAGACTACGTTTATCAATTATCTTTATCGGATTAAACCTACGGTCTTATTTATCATCTAACGACTTATTCCTAATTCTCCTTCACATGAACAGAAGAGATTTACTTACTCTCGATTTGCCGAATCATCAGCGCCAGGATTTTTCGCACACAGACAGAACACAATCCGGTTTAACACCTTATGCAGGCGCATGGACGTTGGCAGAAGTCAAACATTTGCTGAGAAGAACGATGTTCGGCTCACCGAAAACCGATGCAGATTATTTTGTAACTTCCGGACTGAATGCAACCATTGCAGAATTGCTCACCGATCCCGGTTCCCCTGCTCCTCCGTTATGGACATACGATGCAAACTACGCAGATCCGAATGTTGCCCAGGGACAAACCTGGGTTGCTGCTCCTTATGATGGTTCAGCAAATGGTTATCGAATGAAATCATTCAAAGCTTGGTGGACCGGACAGATGTTGAACCAATCGCGAAGCATTGCCGAGAAAATGACCTTGTTCTGGTGCAATCATTTTTCTACCGAAACGAATGTGGTGAGTGATGCGCGCTACAGTTATACCACCAATGCATTGTGCAGGCAATTTGCGCTCGGTAATTTTAAAGCGCTTACAAAATTGATTACGCTAGATCCGGGCATGTTGAAATACCTGAACGGAAGTTCGAACACGAACAATGCTCCCGACGAAAATTACGGACGCGAGTTACAAGAATTATTTACAGTCGGGAAAGATGCAGCCGGAAATCCGTATTACAGCCAGGACGATGTGGTAGCAGCCGCTCACGTGCTTACCGGTTACAGGATAAACAGCACGACCATCACTTCCTATTTCGATTCGACACGTCATGATCCGGCGAATAAAACATTCTCGGCATATTATAACAATACAGTAATTACCGGGCAAAGCGGGGCAGCAGGTGCAAATGAACTGGATGATTTGCTCACGATGATTTTTTCAAAAGATGAAGTTGCGCTCAACATTTGTCGCAAGCTCTATCGTTTTTTTGTATACTATGAAATTGATGCAGCCGCTGAAACTAACGTGATTCAACCGCTTGCAACCATTTTCAGAAATAGTAATTATGATATTATTCCCGTGCTGACGGCTTTATTCAGTAGTGAACATTTTTTTGATCCGTTAAACCGCGGATGCCTGATCAAAACTCCGGTGGATGTGATCATCGGTTTTTGCAGAGACTACAATGTAATTTTTCCGAATGCATCCAATCTCATTGCTCAATATACCTTGTGGTTGAAGGTTCAGCAATCGGAAATTTTATTGGCACAAAACATCGGTGATCCGCCGAATGTAGCCGGTTGGCCGGCTTATTACCAGGAGCCACAGTTTCATGAACTGTGGATTAATTCGGTGACACTTCCATATAGAAATCAATTTACAGATGGAATGGTCTACAACGGAATCAATGGTGCGAGTACCAATATCATTGCTGATGTTGTTGTTTACACGGAAACACTTTCTTCTCCTGCCGATCCTAATTTATTAATACAGGAAGTCATTGACAGGCATTACAGCGAGGATGTCTCACAGGCTGTGAAAGATTACCTGAAGAGTATTTTACTCTCCGGCCAGATTTCAGATTCTTATTGGACCACTGCTTGGAATGCTTATATAAGCGATCCTACCAATGTTACCAATCTAAACATTGTGAAAACACGTCTTCGTTCGATGTACCAATACATTATGGATCTTTCCGAATATCAACTTGCTTAAAAGAACACAACAAATTTATTCAGATGAAACGTAGAAAATTTATTTCAGCTCTCTCTGCAGCAACAGTTCTTCCTGCATTGCTCGATGGTTTTTCGTTTAAGACATTCGCTGCTTCGCCGTTGTTGCAGGCGCTTGCCAGCTCGACTAACAACGATCATGTACTCGTGTTGATTCAGCTCAATGGAGGAAATGACGGATTGAACATGGTAATTCCGCTTGATCAGTATGCGAATCTTTCCACCGCGCGAAATAATATTCTGATTCCGTCAGCGCAGGTTCTCCCGCTCAATGGAACGGTGGCAACTGGCTTGCACCCTGCGATGACAGGCTTTCAGCAACTTTTTAACAACGGTGTTGCTAACATTATACAAGGAGTGAGTTATCCTTCACCGAACTTCTCACATTTTCGCGCAACAGACATTTGGCTGACTGCATCAGATAGTTCCCAGGTATTGTCCTCCGGTTGGGCAGGCCGTTACCTTGATTATGAATATCCGAATTATCCTGTCGGATATCCGAATGCAACGGTACCTGATCCGCTGGCATTGGAAATCGGTTCAACACTGTCTCTTGCATTGCAAGGCCCGGCTGTAGGAATGGGATTGGCAATCACCGATCCGACAAACTTTTATAACCTGATAAACGGAATCCAGGATCCTGCTCCGAATAATAATTATGGAAGAGAACTTACATACATCAGGGAAGTGTCGCAGCAATCACAGGCGTATTCAACGGTGATTACAGCAGCCGCAAATACGATCACACAACAATCCACTTCATATCCCACAGCAGGAACAAATTCTCTCGCTGATCAATTGAAGATTGTTGCCCGTTTAGTTGCGGGTGTTTTGAAAACAAAAATTTACATGGTGAACCTCGGGGGCTTTGATACACATTCTGCCCAGGTTGATTCCAGTGATCCGACCATTGGAACACATGCAACCTTACTCTCGAAACTTTCAGTTGCAGTTGCTGCTTTCATGGATGACCTGAACTTTTTAAATGTTGCTGACCGTGTAGTAGGAATGACGTTTTCAGAATTCGGAAGAAGAATTATTTCAAACGGAAGTACCGGAACCGACCATGGAGTGGGTGCACCGATGTTGCTATTCGGCAATCCTGTTCAGAACGGAATTCTTGGAACCAACCCGATTATTCCTGTAGCTGCAACCGTAAATGATAACGTGGCGATGCAATATGATTTCCGTTCTGTATATGCTTCGGTGCTGAATGAATGGTTTTGTGTTCCCCAGGCAGACCTTGACCAGATCATGCTTCAGGACTTCCAATTGTTGCCGTTGGTGCAAAGCAATGCATGCACGACCGACATTCATGAGATCAATAAGAAAGCAGGGGAGAATATTGTATGGAATGATCCAAATCCGTTTACTTCTTCCACCTACATTACATTCAAATCAAAAGGGGGACATGTGCTGCTCCAGGTTTTTGATACCGAAGGAAAAGTTCTGAAAACGCTGGCTGATGGTGAATATGCTGAAGGCACTCACAAACTCTGGTATGAAAACGAAAATCATCCTTCCGGAATTTATTACCTGCGATTACAAAATGAAGCAATTCAGCAGGTGAAGAACATGATTGTCGTTCAGTAAAAAATCAAACGGCTTTCAGTTTTACAATTGCATGTTCATTTTTATTTGCAAGTTGGCCGCAGGCCGCATCAATGTCTTTACCGCGGCTTTTGCGAACATTCACCTGAATTTTCCGGTCCACTAAATAATTTTTAAAAGCTTCTAATTTTTCTTCCGACGTGTTGCTGAATTGACCTCCGTCAATAGCATTGTATTCGATGAGGTTTACTTTACAGGGAACATGCCTGCAAAAATCCGCAAGTTCTTTTGCATCCTGAATTTCATCGTTGAAGTCTTTGAACACAATGTATTCATACGTCACTGTGTTTTCAGTTTTTTGATAATAATATTTCAGTGCATCAGCCAATACTTCCAGGGTGTTGTGTTCGTTGATCGGCATAATTTTATTTCGCTTCTCATCATTGGCGGCATGAAGTGAAAGAGCAAGATTAAATTTTGTTTCATCATCACCAAGTTTCTTAATCATCTTTGCAATCCCTGCTGTTGAAACAGTGACTCTGCGTTGCGCCATTTGCAAGCCATCAGCAGCAGTGATGCGTTCAATGCCTTTCAATACATTCGCATAATTCAGAAGCGGTTCTCCCATTCCCATAAACACAATGTTGCTCAGTGGCATGTTGTAGTGTTCCATGGATTGTTCACGGATGATGGCAACCTGGTCATAAATTTCATCCGCGTTGAGATTGCGAAGCCGTTCCAGCTTTCCTGTTGCGCAAAATGAACAGGTAAGACTGCAACCAACCTGGGATGAAACACATGCTGTCATTCTTGAAGCGGTAGGAATCAAAACTCCTTCTACGATATTTCCATCGTACAACTTAAAGGCGTTTTTGATTGTGCGGTCACTGCTAATTTGTTTGGTGTCAAGAACAACAGCGTTCAATGAAAAATTGTCCGATAGCATGGCTCTTGTTTCTACAGAAAGATTGGTCATCGCATCGAATGACCGTGCACTTTTTTTCCAAAGCCATTCCCATACCTGCTTGGCACGAAACGCTTTTTCACCGTGTTCGATGAAAAAGGTTTTCATTTCATCAAGCGTAAGGTCACGAATGTTATTTTTTCCTGTTTTATTCATTGCGACTGCAAGATACGACTCTTGCCTGAAGCTGAATTTTGAAGGAATGTGTATTACGAATTCTTCCTTTGCGAACCTTTGCGCCTTCTTTGCATCCTTTGCGGTTCGAAAAACAGGAACCGCAAAGGATGCAAAGAAGGCGCGGAGAACGCTAAGTTTTGGCAACATAATTTGCTCTTAGTTTCTCATAGGTATCATAAAAATCTGTGTTCTACTTCTATTCTTTTTTCTTCGATCTTTGCCAAGGTTATTCATACAATGAGATTCATCACGGCTGATTATATTTTCCAGATTTCTTCTCTACCGATTAAAGATGGAGTTGTTGTGGTTGACGATGACGGAACTATTGTGGATGTTTTGTCAACGGTCGATAGTCGACGGTCGACCGTTGACAAAATTGAAGCTTTCCGCGGCATCATTTGTCCCGGTTTTGTAAACGCGCATTGTCACCTCGAACTTTCTCATCTTAAAGGTAAACTGACAGAAGGAAAAGGATTGCCGGTTTTTATAAAAGAGATTCTTGCACTGCGGAATGCATCAACCGATTCTATTGAAGAAGCCATGATTGCAGCAGATGCTGAAATGTTTCGCAATGGTATTGTTGCAGTCGGAGATATTTCCAATACCAACCACAGCATTTCCGTAAAGCAAAAAAGTAAAATCAAATATCACACGTTTATTGAGTTGTTTGATCTGAATCCTGAACGCGCTGAAATGCAGTTTGAGCAAGGAATAAAACTAATGGAGGAATTTGATAAAGCGAGTAAACTTCGAACTCCGAACTCTGAACTCCGGACTTCTCTTACACCACACGCTCCTTATTCTGTTTCTTCAAAGCTTTTAAAGTTGATTAATAAGTATGCGTACGAGAATGATTCATTAATCAGCATTCACAACCAGGAAACATCAAGTGAAAATGAAATGTTTCTTCACGGCAAAGGAACATTGTATGAAACTTTTCAAAATCTGGGTGTGGATTTATCATGGTTCAGGCCGACAGGATTTAATTCGCTTGCGTCAACGCTTGTTCATCTTCCGAAATGCAACAAGATGCAGCTTGTTCACAATACGTTTACCACGGCTGAAGATATAACCTGGGCGCATCTTTACAGCATGATGACCTGGTGGTGCACGTGTGCCAATGCAAATCTTTTTATTGAAAATAAAATTCCTGACTATAAAATCTTTGTTGATGCCGGTTGCCGCATGACAGTAGGAACAGATAGTTATGCATCCAACTGGAGCCTCTCAATTCTAGATGAGTTGAAAACAATTTCGCAGCATGCTCCCTTTATTCCGTTGGAAACGCTACTTCGTTGGGCAACGCTGAATGGCTCTGAGTTTCTCGGGTTTAATAAAGAAATAGGAAGTATCGAAAAAGGAAAAAAGCCGGGACTGAACTGGATTAAATATGTTGATTTGGAAAAATTAATGTTGACGGAAGATTCGGAAGTGGAGAAGATTTTATGAGAAAGTGAGTGCGTGCGCAGGTGCGCGCGCGCGTACGAAAATGGTGAAACATTTAATTGTTCAAAGCGACACGCACTTTAACAAATTTTACTTCAACACATGATCAATAGAAAACCGATCCCATTCTCCGGGAAGAATGAGTAACGTGATGATGAAAGCAAACCGCGGAAAAAAATATTGCATGTCCCACATCGGCTGAATGAGGCTAAAAGCAAGCGTTACAAAAATCATTTCTGCAGAAAGAATATAGAGTGCAATGTCGCGCTCGAACCCAACGAGTAACATGATTCCGCCGATCAATTCGATGTAGGCAGAAAGATGAACGGTTAATTTCAGCATACTCTCAGGCAGAATTTTTTTGATGACATCCGTTTGAAAGGCGCTTACAATTTCATCGGCTCTTATTTTAAAAGCTCTGTCGTAACCTTGGGTTAAAAAAAGAATTCCTGTTACACTCCGTAAAACAAAAACTGCTAGCTGTACATTAAAAATGTCATGCATTGGTCTAATATTTATTCAACCAAAAGTATCATTCATTTCATAGAAAACAAAACGGGTGTTTTTACTGTTGTATGCGCGAAAATGAAACCCTGAAAAGATAAAAAGACCAGACTATTTTTTTTTCTCGTCGGCTTCCATAACCATTAATTCTTTGCCACGGATTTCTTTTCCGTTCAAAGCGGCAATTGCTTTTTCAGCATCGGCTTTGTTTTTCATTTCAAGAAAACCATATCCTTTCGATTCCCATGTAATCTTATCGTAAATGATTTTTGAACTGAGCACGGGACCGAATTGCGCGAACAACCCTTCCAGTTGCATTTCATTAATGGATTCCTCCAGGTTGCGGATAAATAATTTCATGATGATGGTTTACGGTTTACAGTTGCCTGTTTACTTCAGGCAAAATTACGATCAGGAAATAAAGCGTCTTTCAACAAGATCCATAAAGTTCTTCACATGGTCATTGTTGTTTTCCCAGCTGAAACGGTTCGCTACTTCCGCAGCGACAAATTGCTTTGCGGTATTCAGATCCTTCATCGCATTCAGTTTCTCAATCGCTTCAGAATAATCATGGAGATTGCCATCAAAGAGTTGATTGATGAATAAAAATTTTTCATTAATTCCGATCGCTGCTTTTAAATCATGAACAGGTTTGCGGTGATGATGCTCCGAAACCGTTTGCCCCGAATTTTTCCCGGCAATGTGTTCGTGCAAACTCATTTCATCTTCAAAATTGTCGGAAAGTGTAGGTGTATCTTCAAATAGGGTTGCATTCACGCCACCGGTCCGCCTCAGGTGGATTGTCTTTACAGACTTTTCTTTTTTCTCTTCTGCAGGTTTTTCGGGAGAATCCATGCTCACAGCATCAGCAACTTTAGAAATCACTTCTTCCATTTTATGATGTACCGGCTCCGTCTTTACTTCAGCAACAGGAGTTTCCACTAGTTTAGGAGTTTCAATTTTTGCTTCTCCTGCTTTCATTTCGATCGCTCTTTTCTCCGCTAAAATCCGTTGCGTAACGGCCGCTTTCACTTCGTCAAGCGATGACAAGGCATTCGTATGATTTAGCATCAACATGGCTTCATAGAGCTGCTGCGAATTCTGAAGGAGCAAGTCAAGTTCCTGTTGAGGAATGGAGTATTTTGCTCCCCTGAATTGCTCATGCTGAGTCGTGAGCGTATTTAATAGAATTTCAATCTGCTGGTGAATACTTTGACGGTTCATGATAAATGTTTTTGCTTCCTACTAAACGGTGTTGGTTTTACTTTATTTTTGTCCTCGAAGGTAGGAAGAAAATTAAATCAATTTGAGTTATGTTTCTTGAACATTTAAAATCATACGATGTTAAAAAGGGCTTCGTTGAAGTGATCTGCGGCTCCATGTTTTCCGGGAAAACAGAAGAACTTATACGCAGGCTGAAGCGTGCGCGCATTGCGCAGCAGAAGGTGGAAATATTCAAACCGAAATTCGATACACGTTACGATGAGGTAAATGTTGTTTCACACGATGCGAATTCCATTCCGTCAACTCCGGTTGAATCGTCTTCGCGGATTTTATTGCTGGCAAATGATGTGGAAGTGATCGGTATTGATGAAGCACAATTTTTTGACGATGAATTGCCGCAGGTTTGCACAACGCTTGCCAATCGTGGTATCCGGGTGATCGTTGCAGGGCTGGATATGGATTATCTCGGCAAACCGTTTGGCCCGGTTCCTAACCTGATGGCGACAGCGGAATATGTTACCAAGGTTCACGCGATCTGTATGAAATGCGGAAACCTCGCTAACCATTCTCACCGCACTGTTGGTAACGATTCACGCATTTTACTCGGAGAGCAGGACAGCTATGTAGCGCTTTGTCGAAGTTGTTTCAATGAAGAAAAAAACAAAAGTTGATTTTTTAGTATGACTGAATACACCATTCAAAAAGTAAGTGTGATAATGGGCGGAAAAATTTTCGTGAACGCTCCTGATCATATTTCGATTGAAGATTTATTAACGGACAACCGCAAAGTTGTAAGGGCGGAGACCTCGTTGTTCTTTGCGATCAAAGGTGAACGACACGATGGACATCGGTTTATTGAAGATTGTATTGAGCGCGGTGTTTTCAATTTTGTAGTCAGCGAATACAAAGAAAGTTTCAAAACTCTCAACGCAAATTTTGTAGTTGTTACGGATGCATTGAATGCATTGCAGCAACTCTGTGCATTTCATCGCAAACAATATTCTCTTCCGGTTGCGGGAATCACGGGAAGCAACGGAAAAACAATTGTGAAAGAATGGTTGTATCAACTCCTTCGTGCCGATAAGAATATTGTAAGAAGTCCGAAGAGTTACAATTCACAGGTTGGAGTTCCGCTTTCAGTGTGGCAGATCACTTCTGAAAACCAATTGGCTTTGATTGAAGCCGGCATTTCAAAAGCCGATGAAATGGAAAAGCTGGAAAAAATTATTCTTCCTACCATTGGCATTTTCACAAACATCGGAACCGCTCACGATGAAAATTTTGAAAGCATCCAGCAAAAGGTGAGTGAGAAATTGAAATTGTTTTCTTCTTCTGAAATGCTCATCTATTCGAAAGATTACAATGTGATTCACGATGAAATTCAGAAAGCAGATTTTCTCCCGAAAGAATTGCACTATTTCACCTGGTCGAGGAAAGCAAAAGCTGACCTGCAAATCGGTCGTGTCAGTAAAAGCCAGGATGAATGCGAGATCCAGGGTGTTTATAAAAATGATTTTTCCAAAATAAAAATTCCATTTACCGACGATGCTTCCATCGAAAACGCGATTCATTGTTGGGCTTTCATGTTGCTCCTCGGTTATTCACAGGAGGTAATCGAAGACCGGATGTCTTTCCTCAGTCCTGTAGCGATGCGGCTGGAGATGAAAGAAGGAATTAACAATTGTTCAATCATCAACGACAGTTACAATTCTGACATTGGTTCACTCACCATTGCACTCGATTTTTTAAATCAGCAGAAGCAGCATAAAACGAAAACCATTATTCTTTCCGACATTTTACAGAGCGGAAAGAACGAAGAAAGTTTATACAGTGAAGTTGCTGAGTTGCTCAAAGCAAAAGGCGTCAACAAGATGATCGGAGTGGGTGAGGCCATCTCCCGTCAGCAAAATCTTTTCAACCTGCCAAAATTTTTTTATGGCAACACGGAAGATTTTCTTCGTGATTTTTCCCCGACTTCGTTTAAAGATGAAACTGTTTTGATCAAGGGTGCGCGACCATTTGGTTTCGAGAAAATTACCAAAGCGTTGCAGCAGAAAGCACATGAAACGGTGCTTGAAATTAATCTCAATGCACTCATACATAATTTGAATTACTACCGTTCACGTTTGAAACCATCCACAAAAATCATGGCGATGGTAAAAGCATTTTCGTATGGCAGCGGAAGTTTTGAGATCGCTAACGTCATGCAGTTTCATCACGTGGATTACCTGGCCGTAGCGTATACCGATGAAGGAGTGGAACTTCGCAAAACAGGAATTACGTTACCGATCATGGTGATGAATCCCGAAGTGCAGAGTTTTGATGCAATGATTCAGTACAAACTCGAACCGGAGATTTATAATTTTCGTCTGCTGAACCAACTCAGTGAATTGCTGAATAGAAATGACGGGACCTCCACCACTTTTTCCATTCACCTGAAACTGGATACAGGCATGCACCGCCTGGGTTTTGATGAGAGTGATATTCCTGAATTGATTGTTCGGTTGAAGAACAACAAAAACATTCGCATTCAATCGGTGTTCTCTCATCTTGCAGGCAGCGATGAAGCCGAACACGATGGCTTTACAAAAATACAGGTTGCAAAATTCAAACACATGAGTGAACAGATCGTACCTGCGTTTGATTACCCGATTATTCAGCATTTGCTCAACTCGGCGGGAGTCTTTCGTTTCCAGGAGGCGCAGTTCGACATGGTGCGGTTGGGAATTGGCTTGTATGGCTTTGCAGCAACCTCACACGAACAAGCACATTTGCAAAATGTAGCAACCCTGAAGACAACCATCTCGCAGATAAAAAATGTTCCGGCGAATGAAACGGTTGGTTACAGCCGTTCCGGAAAACTGAAACGCGATACACAGGTTGCTACGGTTGCCATCGGTTATGCAGATGGCATCAATCGCAGGTTAAGCAACGGTGCAGGAAAAATGTTCGTGAATGGAAAACGTGTCCCTATCATCGGAAACATTTGCATGGACATGTGCATGCTTGATATCACGGACGTGAATGCAAAAGAAGGTGATGAAGTGATTGTGTTTGGGGCGGAACTGTCCGTACATGAAATGGCGAAATCACTTGGGACCATTCCGTATGAAATCCTGACGAACGTTTCGCAACGCGTGAAACGCGTTTATTTTCACGAGTGATTTTTTTGCGAAGCTTTCTTGCCTTTGTGCCTTTGTGTCTTCGTGGTGAAAAAATCTAATTGGAGTTTTCTTCCATGCTCGATAAAGAACCATCACCAGTAACAGCATGCGCATTTCTGATCAGTGTCACTTTTAGCTTTCGTTTGTAATCATCCTGCAACCACTTTACATAGCTCTCGGAAGTTTTGCTTAAGCAGCGTGTGTACATGCGCACACGGAATTCAATTTCTTCTTTCAACAGATCAGCAAGTAACAATGCTTCTTCGGTTCCGGAACTATTTTCACTACACATTCGGATGTGTTGTTCAATAGAATTTTCGATTACCACTTTCGGGCGTTGGTGTCTGCTCATGGCGATCCGATGCTCTTCCGGGATATCCATATCAATGGGAGAGGAGTTGCGAAATTTTTCACGCAATTCATCTGGCATTGTATAGCGATAACTTCCTTCAATCTCTTCATCACTCAGAATTCCTTCCAAATAAATTTCAGGGGTTTTGAAAATTGCAGCCCAGTCAATTGGTGCATCCCAAAGCCCGAACCTGTTCAGGTTATTGCCGAGGTCAATCACACTAAATTCTTTTTTGTCAGGCAACAACCGCGATCCTCTTCCGATCATTTGAAAATACAGCGTGAGAGATTTGGTCGCCCGGTTTAAGATGATACTCTCTACAGTTGGTTCGTCAAAACCTGTTGTCAAAATACTCACCGAAGTGAGAATAGCATCAGGTTTCTCGCGAAACCACTGCAGTATTTCTTTCCGCTCTTTTGCGCTATAGGTATGATCAAGGTGTTTGATTTCATAACCTGCTTCCTGGAACGAAGCATATACATATTGAGAAGTTGAGATACCGTTATTGAAGATCAACGTTTTTTTACCGATGCATTTTTCCCTATAAGCACTCAACAATTTATCCTGCATCGCGTGATTGTTGTAAAGGCGTTCGGAAGAACTCACCGTGTAATCGCCGGTGCTGCCCACTTTCAACGAAGTAAGTCCGACCTGGTAATGATACGTGGTTGCCCGTGCGAGGAAACCTGTTTCTATAAGTGATGAAATGGATTCGCCCACGATTAACTCATCGTAAGTATCCTTCATTCGAATGTTGATATTCGAACTTAAAGGAGTTGCTGTAACTCCCAGTACAACTCCCTTTTCATAGAACCGGAGCAATTTGCCAAAAGAGTTGTAGTGCGCTTCATCCACAATCATCAAACCGATGTTATCGAGATTTAGAATTTTATCGCGGAGACGGTTGTTCAGTGTTTCAACCATGGCAACATAACACATGTAATCATTGGGAACGGGCATCTCTTTTACAGCGCTGTTGATCACTTTATTTTTTACACCGAACTCATCCAGCATCTGTGATGTTTGCGCGCATAGTTCAACACGGTGCGTCAGGATCATTACTTTTTTACCCGTCTCGTTGATGTATCGTCTTGCGATCTCTGAGAAGATGACGGTCTTGCCGCCACCGGTCGGCAGCTGGTACAACAGGTTGTACCGTGCCGGATGATCTTTCAGGCGTTTGAATATTTCGTCAATCGCACCGTGCTGGTAAGCATACAATTGCTTTCCGTTTTTCTCCTCTTTTGCCTCTAAAAAATCTGATGAATTCAATCTTGATGAATTTAAAAATAGCTGCGAAGATACATGGTTAAGTTAATACACTCGCCTGCTTGCGTCCATGCGCTCAAAAAATTTCAAGTTCGCAAGAACGCACGTTCGCATGGAAAAACAACATCTTTTATTAGTACTTTCGCAAAGTAGTTATGCAGGACAGCACACCACGCGAAAAAGTGTTGAAGAAAATCAGGAATGCGTTGATTCATAAAACCAATCAACCCTTCCTGAATATTGATGTGGATAAATCCGTCTATGTAGTCTCGCCTGATAGTCCGGAAGAACAATTCGCAAAAGCATTTACAAAAGTTGGCGGCCAATTTGTTTTTTGCGAAAATGAGTTGGAATTTCTTGAGAATATTATTTCACTTGCTGAGCAAAAAGGATGGAAAAATTTTTTCTGTTGGGAAACAAAGATCACCGATTTAATGGATCAGTGTGATTTTCCGTATCAGCAAAAGGAGAATGAAAATTTTGAAGAAGGAATGATTGGCATCACACTTTGTGAAGCGCTCGTAGCGCGTTTGGGAAGCGTCATGGTTTCTTCCAGGCAGCAATCGGGAAGACGGTTGCCTGGCATATCTACCACGCATATTGTGCTGGCTTATACTTCTCAAATTGTGCAGGAGTTAAAGGACGGATTGCAATTTATCCGCACGAAATACCAGGATCAGCTTCCTTCACAAATTGCAACCATCACCGGGCCAAGCCGTACCGCCGACATTGAAAAAACATTGGTGACAGGCGCACACGGACCGAAAGAAATTTTTATTTTTTTGGTGGATGATTCTTCGAAATCATAAACTGGTTTATGGAAAAAGGATGGGAACAAATTTATATTTCCGACAGAACGCATCTTGTTGAAATCGTGAAAGCAGTGCTTGCCGAAAATGGTATTCAATCGTTTGAAGTGGACAGAAGGGATTCTACTTCCATGACGATCGGATACATTGAATTGTATGTGAAGAACAACGATGTAGTTCTCTCAAAATTTTTAATCGAAAAAAATAATCTGTGAGTAATCTTGCCCAGCGTTTCATTACAGGAATTATCGGAGTAAGCATCATGATTGGCGCGATCCTTTGGAATGAATATTCGTTCAGTGCGCTTTTTCTTTTTATTACCGTGATGGCCATGTGCGAGTTTTATTCATGGTGTGAAAAGAATGCAATTCAGCCGCAGAAGTTTATGGGTGTTCTCATTGGCATGTTGGTGTTTTTGTTTTTCTCTTATTTCAACAACACGTTTATTCCCGTTAAACTATTTGTAGTGATTCTTCCATTGGTGTTTTGCATTTTCATCAGGGAACTTTATGCGAAATCAGAAAATCCATTCACCAATATTGCAATTACAATTCTCGGAGTCGTTTACCTTGCTCTACCAATGGCTTTGATGAATCTTATTTCACAGTTTGGTTTGGAAAATTCTTCAGGCAATTACCATCCGAAAATTATCATCGGGTATCTTTTTATTGTATGGGCCAGCGATATTGGTGGATATTTTTTCGGAAAAAAGTTCGGCAAACGGAAATTGTTTGAACGCATTTCTCCGAATAAAACATGGGAGGGAAGCATGGGTGGAACACTGAGTGCGTTGGTGATGGCGTTTGTTGTCTCCAACTATTTTTCAGACCTGCATTTGATCGATTGGCTTATCCTGGCAGCGATCGTTGTTGCTGCAGGAACGCTCGGCGATTTGGTTGAATCCATGTTTAAGCGAAGTATTCACATCAAAGATTCAGGCAATACGCTGCCCGGGCATGGCGGATTTCTTGATCGTTTTGATGCCATTTTTATTTCCGCTCCATTTGTTTTTACCTATCTTCAACTGCTTCCTTAACTGCTCAAAAAATAAACCATGACTATTCACAAAGAAGGATATGCTTCGCTCACTGTCACGCTGCTTGCATTAATTGCGTTGCATATCATCGCTGATAAATTTCTCGTAAACTATCAGCTGATCAGGATCATCATTCTTGTTTTATCGATCGGATTCTTCTGTATGATTCTTCAATTTTTCAGGAGTCCGAAAAGACAAACTTCGATCAATGAAAAATTTGTAATCGCTCCCGCTGATGGTAAGGTGGTCGTGATTGAGGAGACAGAAGAAACCGAAGTGCTGAAAGACAAACGCATCCAGGTTTCTATTTTCATGTCGCCACTTAATGTTCATGTGAATCGTTTTCCCGTAAGTGGCAAAGTGACTTTTTGCAAATATCATCCGGGACTTTATTTGGTAGCGTGGCATCCGAAATCATCCACAGAAAATGAACGGACGACAGTGGTTGTAGAAACAGAAAACAAAACACCGATACTCATGCGACAAATTGCAGGAGCCGTTGCACGAAGAATTGTTTGTTATCCGAAGCAAGGTGATGCTGCCATGCAAGGCGCTGAAATGGGATTTATAAAATTCGGTTCACGTGTGGATGTATTTCTCCCACTTTCTGCAAAACTGAAAATTCAATTGAACCAAAAGGTTATAGGTGGAGAAACCATCCTTGCTGAATTTAGCTGAGAACAGTTTTTTAGAGAGCTTGCAGAAACCAAGCGATTGTCTTCGCTGCAAGATAGAATCAGAATTGACTCTGTATTGTTTTACTTTTAGTAATTTAGAGTGATCAAGTAAACGAGTTTACGGCAAAATGATTCAACGTCCTGCACTTATTATCGATGATGAAAAAGATATTTGTTTTCTGCTTGGCAAAGTATTGAGTGAAAAAAAATTTACAGTGCATATTGCAAATAACTTAAGTGATGGTCTTGCAATGTTGAAGTCGAAGAAGCCCTCCGTTTTATTTCTTGATATTCGTTTGCCTGACGGATCAGGCTTGGAAACACTCAAAGAAATTCGGGTTCAACATCCACTTTTGAAAATTGTGATGATGAGTGCGTATGATGGCTTGAACGAAAGGAAAAAGGCCATGGAATCAGGCGCTGATTTATTTCTGGGAAAACCATTAAACATAAAATTAATTCGCGAGGCGTTACAGACCGTCCAAACAGAACCAACTAAAAGCTAAATTATTGGACCCTATGGTAGACACAAAAAAAATACTCGTTGTTGATGATGATGTGGACATATGTACACTGCTCTCACGTTTCCTTGGCAAAAATGGTTTTGAAGTAGAGCAGGCATACAGCGGAAAAGCCGCCATGGCTCTGTTAAATGCAGGTCGCTTTGATTTGGTTCTTTCTGATTTCAGGTTGGGCGATATGGAAGGAACTGAAATATTGACCGAGATAAAAAAGATCTCTCCGACAATTCCTGTCATCATCATTACAGGATATTCGGATATCAGAACCGCTGTCAATGTGATTAAATCGGGAGCGCAGGATTATGTTGCGAAACCAATTATCCCGGATGAAATTCTTCACTCGATAAAAAAAGCGTTACAAGGTCCTTCGTCACCAACATCGGAAGAAGCTGTACGTGTGAAAAAGGAAAATAACAAACCGGTTGGCGAAGAATTTATTGCCGGTACAAGCCCGGAAGCAATCGAACTTTACAGGCAGATTGATTTGGTTGCTCCGACCAACTACAGCGTGATCATCTATGGAGAAAGCGGAGCCGGAAAAGAAGCCGTGGCAAGAACCATTCACAACAGGAGTCAGCGCAGCGACAAACCTTTTGTAGCGTTGGATTGCGGTGCTATTTCAAGGGAACTTGCGGCGAGCGAATTATTCGGTCATGAGAAAGGCGCTTTCACCGGAGCCATTGGTGCAAAGACCGGTCATTTTGAAATGGCCAACGGAGGCACATTGTTTCTTGATGAAATTGCAAATCTTCCGTTTGATGTGCAGACCGCATTGCTGCGTGTGGTGCAGGAAAGAAAGGTCAGGAAATTAGGTGGCACTAAAGAAATTGAACTGGACGTAAGAATACTTGTTGCGTCCAATGAAAACCTCAACGAATCTCATCGGAACGGAAGGTTCAGGGAAGATTTGTTTCATCGTTTCAATGAATTCAATATGGTAGTTCCAGCACTTCGCGATCGTAAAAAAGACATCATGATTTTTGCAAACCGGTTTTTGAAATCTTCCAATACTGAATTAAATAAAAACATTGCAGGTTTTAGTGACGATGCAGTGAATTGTTTTATGCAATACCAATGGCCGGGAAATATTCGTGAGTTGAAAAATGTAATTAAACGGGCTGCGTTACTTACTGACGATTCGGAGATTCGGGCGAAACATCTTCCTCTGGAGATTTCCAATCCTGCCAAGTTCATTTCAGTTGAAATGCCACAAATGAGTAATGGTAGGGATGCTTCTGTGAATACAAGTTTGAAAAATGCCGCACAGGAAGCGGAAAGCGAAGCCATCATAAAAATACTGAAACAGGTCAACTTTAATAAAACGAAAGCGGCTAAACTTCTCAACATCGATAGGAAAACGTTGTATAACAAAATGAAAGCGTTCAACCTGCTCAGTGAAGATGATGTATAATCTTTTTTAATCTTCAAATAAAGCGTGACGGATGTTGCTTCAGAATAAATATGATATAAAGGAGAGATATATCTGGCTTATTGCCTGTGTATGTGCTCTTCCAATTGTATTAAATATTTTGGGAATTAATTTGGGGCTTGGAAATAAACAGGTCAGTTTGGAGATGATCACCAGGATCATTGATTTTGAGAGTCAAAAGGATCTGCAAAGCATCATTCGCGGACGCTATGTTCATGTGATGTTTGTTTCTTTTTCCATTGCCATTTCATTTCTTACCATCATTCTTGCATTTATTGATTTCAGAATTAAGGGTGAACTGAGTACTCCCATTGTCGGGGCAGCACTTTTTTGTTCCGGTGTGTTCTATGCATTTCATGTCTTGGTCGCAACGAAATTAATTTCTGTTCCTTCCCAGCAATTTTATCTCACGTCGTTCACCTGGTTTTTTTGCAGGGTTTTTCATGCCTCTATTTTATTACTCGGCACAAGCATCCTGCTTTTTCAATCGAAGTCATTTCACGAAGAAACGGTTCATAACAAAAGGAAATTTATTGTCTATATCGGTGTTATTTTTGTTTTGCTCACGATTGCTACGATGACAATTTTGTTCAATGACAAAGACATTCCAAGGTGGGTTTTTCCTTATCGTAACATTGCCCGGCCGTACGACCTGATTCCTGTTGCGCTCTATCTTTTTTCAGGATTTTATATTCTTCCTAAATTCTATGAACGGTTTCCCTCCGTTTTTTCTCAAACGCTCTTGCTAAGCATGATACCGGCTGTTGCCACACAGATTTACATGGCATTCGGATCCGATGAAATGTTTGACAACAACTTCAATATTTCTCATTTGATAGCGGCTTTTACCTATTTCATTCCTTTTATCGGATTGAGTTTGAATTATCTTCAGACACACAAAAATGAGCAGACAGTAATCGGTAAACTCAATAAGGAAGTGAAAGAAAGAAAAACGGTGGAAGAAATCCTGAGCGGAGTTTTGAATAGTTCACTCAGCTCCATCATGGCGTTTAATTCTGTCAGGAATGAATCTGACAAGATTGTTGACTTTGAATGGACGTTGATAAATCCTGCATCTCAAACCTTGTTTGATATCAACTACAAACAAGTCTACCGAAAAAAATTATCAGTTGAAATTCCGACAATAAAAAAAGAAGGCTGGATCGATATGTTTACGGCTGTTGTCGAGACCGATGAGCCGCTGAATCACGAATACTATTCTGAACATTTTAAAAAATGGTTATTGCTGTCGGCGGTGAAGCTTGAAGACGGACTTGCTGTTACGATCAACGATATTTCAAAAAGAAAAAATGCATTACAACAATTAATGAATGCAGAAAAACTGACCGTAACTGGGCGCTTAGCACGCACAATTGCTCATGAAGTAAGAAACCCACTTACGAATATCAATCTTTCCGTTGAACATCTGAAAGACGAACCTGCTGATGAACATGAAATGTATTTTGACATCATCACCAGAAATTCTGAACGCATCAACCAGCTTATTACTGAGTTATTGAACTCTTCGAAACCGGCGGAATTAAAATTAGATAAGTATCCGGTCCATAAATTACTGGATGAAACACTTGAATTGGCAATTGACAGGTTACGATTGAAAGAAATAAGTCTGGAGAAAAATTATTGTCCTGAAAACATTGTGATTTACATGGACGCAGATAAATTAAAAACGGCGTTGCTTAACCTTGTCATTAACGCCATTGAGGCCATGGAACCCGGAAAAGGAATTTTAAAAATTTCCTGTTTGGTTATTCATCATCGTTGCATAATTACCATTGAGGATAATGGAGCAGGAATAGAAAAGGAAAACCTGGAACACTTGTTTGAACCCTTCTACAGCAAAAAGAGCCAAGGGATGGGATTGGGATTGACAGCAACTCAGAATATTATTTTGACGCATAAAGGAACCATTGATGTGGAAAGCGATCCGGGTATAGGGACAAAATTCAGCATTGGTTTTTTGATGAATGCGTAAATTAATTCTTTTCAAAAAAAAATCCCCCGAATTAATTCGAGGGATTTTTGAAAGCACTTTACCTTTTGTTGGAATTGTTGATTCCAAAACACGCTATGACTTATTTTATTTGTCAACTACCACAACAAGGTACTTAGAGGCTTTCCAGAACTTTTCAGGATCCGTAATCGTCAGGTTGGAAACTGTTTTTCCTTTGTGCTCAATGGTGTAACTATCAGTCGGATGATTGGTTAAAACCTGAGCATCTTTTGAATCAAGAGGAATAGTTGAGGTCTTTGTAATGTCGATGGTTGTAAATTCTGAAGAATTAAAATTGGTTTTCATTTTTTTATTTTTTCCGATTCCAAGGAAACCACCTTCTTTATTCACGACTTGTTTGGTCTGAAGTTCTTTATACGTTCCGGTTGTATAATAAGCTGTATGCAATTTTGAAGTTTGATCTTCAATCATCTTTTGTTTCTCGGTGTTGGTGGTGGTCAGCGTACCAACATCAGTATTTAACTTCTCAACCTGCGTATTAAGAGATGCAAGCTTTGTATTTAGATCAGCCAACTGTTTGTCTTTCTCACCAATCTGTTCGTTTAAACTGGCAATCATTTTTTGAAACTCAGCTATTTTAATATTTGAACCTTTAAGTTTGTTTGTTAAAACAGCAATCCTGTCTTTATTTTCTTTCATCAGGTCATTAATCGCCTTGATATTTTCATTGATTCGATCAATCTGAGTTCCTTTTAACTCATTCGTTTTTGAGTTTTCAGAAATATTAGCTTGCTTTTGTTCGATCGATGAAATATTTGTTTCAATTTCATTGATTTCATTGATGTAAGACATCAACGTAGAGTCTTTGTAATTAGTTGATTGAACGAGATCTTGTTTTTCTTTTTGTAATTTATCGATATCAGCTTTGTAATCGTGACAACCAAAAGCCAATACTATCGGAATCATTAACAGGTACTTTTTCATAGGATTTATTTTTTAAGGTTAATTTATTTTATTTTTTATTTCTTTAATTTATAACAGAACCATGCCGCTATCTGAAAGACGGAATCAAATCTAAATTGTCAAGTTTACTTGATATGCAGTTGAGATTAGAAAGGAATGGAATTCCCCAATGTGTGTAAGCATTTCACCACTATTTCTACATAGTAAGGTTTCCTTATAAGTATCTTTGCGTGGATTCATTTTTGTTTAACAGAAAGAGTAATAATCCCAACTAAACTTCAACAATTATGAGAAAGACCAAAATTCTTACACTTTTACTTGCAGCAGTCTGTGAATGTTTCATTTTATCTTGTTCAAAAGATAAAGAAGCTACAGCTACTGCAACAACACCATTTGAATTACGGATGACGGATGCGCCTGCGAATTATATTGCAGTGAATATAGATGTACAGGCCGTTGAAGTAAAAACAAATAACGGAGGTACAATTATGCTGAATATTAATCCCGGTGTATATAACCTCCTGGATTATGCGAATGGAGTTGATACCCTGATCGCTGTTGGTAATATTCCTACGTCAACAGTTTCGCAGGTGCGATTGATATTGGGAAACAATAACTCGGTGGAGGATTCAACAGGAATTCATTCGCTGGATACCCCAAGTGCACAGGAATCAGGTTTGAAACTGAATGTTCATGCAGAATTGCAGGCCGGAGTTACATACGCTATGTTATTAGACTTTGATGCAAACCGTTCGATCATAGTAACAGGCAGCGGTACTTACAAACTTAAACCGGTTATCCGTGTGATTACCCAAGCTACATCGGGTTCCATCCATGGTACAGTTGCGCCGGCTGATGCTTTGCCTGCCACTGTGCTTGCTATCCAGGGTACGGACACCATTGCAACAACGTCTACAGATGCATCCGGAAATTTCTTGTTGCAGGGAATGGCAGTTGGTACATATACTATTGTAATAGTACCACAGTTGCCTCATGTAATTCTTACATATTCTACGACCGTAACAGTAACCCTTGGTCAAATAACTGAACTCGGTATTATCCCGGTTCCTTAAATTTAATATTTCGCTTCTATATATGAGGAGGGCTGCAAATTTTTTGCAGCCTTTCTTATTTTGAGGTTGATCGTTATGGCATGGCATTGTTCTTGGCAACATTTTATGAAACTGTAAACTTATATTCTCATGTTACGTAAACCAACCACTCAAACGAAAATTGAAAAAATTTCTTCCTATCTCGAAGAACATTATCCGTCGCTTTATCAAAGTGTAGGCGGAAGAAGGGTGCGAAAAATTTTAACAGAAATTGTTTTAAAGAAAAGAAACTACGAAAAGAGAACAGTTAAAATTTCGGCTTGAATTAATTAATCAATAATGCGATGAACTATATATTATACCTGATTTCATTTTTGCTGTTTGCCTGTTGGGCGATCGGCTTTTTTATTCTGAATGCCGGAATACTCGTTAATTTTTTTCTCGTGTTTGCCACCATTCCCCTCCTTTTCAGAACAATTAGAGGAAACGAACACGATAATTTTTTTCATTTCGGTCACCGAAAAAGTTAAGGAAAATATATTTTTCTAATTTTTTCAAACAAAACACTTGAAATTTTTTCATCGGACTCATGCGTCCAACCGGCTATGTGCGGAGAGAGAATTGTTCGGTCAGAATGAAGAAGGTAATTCCAGGAATCCTGAATTTCTGCGATTTCTGATTTCTCAAACGAAGAATCTTCATATTCATTTACGTCCAGGCAGGCTCCGAGCACTTTTCCTGATTTCATATTTTTGACCAGGTCGTCTGTTCTTAAAACTTTACCACGGGCAACATTAATGAGGTAGATGTTTTTTTTAAATCGCCGAAGGAAATCATCATTGACCATAAATTCCGTTTCACTTGTTAAAGGAACGTGCAAACTCAATACATCGGCTTCTTCGAAAATCTTTTCCAGAGAAACTTCTTTTGCATACTTGTCTGAAAAATTATCCCTGTATTTGTCATACGCAATTACATGGCAATCAAAACCGGAAAGTTTTTTTGCAAATGAACTTCCCATATTTCCATAACCGAGTATGCCAATTGTTTTCCCGTGAATCTCTGTTCCACGGTTATCTTCGCGAATCCATTTTCCTATACGCACTTCACGATCTGCTTTGTTGAGATTATTAAATAAAGATAACAACAAGGCGATGGTGTGTTCACCAACAGCATCAGAACTTCCTTCCGGTGAATTCAGGCAAACGATTCCTTTACTTTCAGCGTAGCGGACATCAATACTTTCCATTCCTGCTCCGGCGCGCGCAATAAATTTCAGGTTGGTCGCTGCATCCAACATTTCTTTATCTATGCGAATCCGGCTCCGGATAATAATTCCATCAAACGAGTGAATGTTTTTCAGAATTTCTTCGCGCAATTTCTTCGACCCATCAATACAGGTGTGTTTATGCTCTTCAAGAAGTTTTTGAAGAACGGGATGAGCCGTATCAATGAAAATGATTTTCATTCGGTAAATATAGAAAGTAGACAATAAACAATATTTCTGCAGACAAAATGATCTTGCAAAACATTGTCTACTCTTTTATGTTGTCTACTGTCAACTGATTTGTGAGTTCCACAAACTGCTGCCAGCTTAATGCTTCAGCTCGTTTGTCAAGGTAAGGAATGTTTTCTTTTTTCTTTTGATCCAGAAATTGAGACAAAGCATTCCGCAATGTTTTTCTTCGTTGATTGAAAGCTGTCTTCACCACCCTGAAAAAGAATTTCTCATCGCAGTCAAGCTTAATTTTTTCTTTTCGCATAAAACGAAGAACGGCCGACTTTACTTTCGGTGGCGGTGCAAAATCATTTTCATCGAGGATAAACAGTAATTCAACATCGTAAAATGCTTGCATCAGTACACTTAGTATTCCGTAATCTCTGTTCCCGGGCTTGGAGGCAATGCGCACTCCCACTTCTTTCTGGAACATTCCGATTACTTCAGGAATTATTTCTTTGTTTTCAAGAGTCTTAAAAAGTATTTGAGAAGAAATGTTGTAAGGGAAATTTCCGATGATCGCAAACGGTTCACGAAACTGTTTTTTCAGATCAAGCTGAAGAAAATCTCCTTCGATCAGTTGATCGATACAGCCAGGATATTTTTCTTTCAGGTAAACAATTGAATCCTTGTCAATTTCAATCAGCCTAGTTTTATATTCCGGATGCTGAAAAAGAAATTGAGTGAGTACTCCCATTCCCGGACCGATTTCAAGAACATGTTCATAGCCGTTTATAGTAAGACTTTCAACAATTCGCTTCGCGATATGCTCGTCTTTGAGAAAATGCTGACCAAGAGATTTTTTTGCGCGGACTCGTTTCATATCTAAAAGCCATATTCTTTGAAATCGGAGGTGAATTCCTCAGGTTGCAAATCAGGGTTGAGAATGAAACTTTTCATCTCATATTTTTCAAGCAATCCATTTTCATCATAGGTGATCTGAACCAAGGGAAGAAAACTCTGGTGATCAACATAGAAAATAATTTTACGGTTATAGAAGTTCGGAACCTTTATTACTTCTCCGGGCTTTACTTCATCATAATCTTTTACATTCGGATTGTGATTGAGAAGAACATAATCGTTGATGTGGCATTGAGCCGCTATCGTGGTTAATGTTTCATTCAGCTTTACCGTGTAATCCATGTATTTAAAAGGTGTGTAATCAAAAGTAAGTTCATAACATGTCCGGCTGTCCCATTGCAATGTATCTGTTATGCTTAGATATTTGAAGAAAGAATCTCCCAATTTATTCAGGTAATATTTTGTCATGGAAGCGATGTAGTCGAAACCAAGATCACTGATAAGATGGTGTGAATCCTTTCGCAGCAAACTATTGTAGGGACTTAATTTTAAATTGATGTAAGGAAAACCATTCGGGTTTACCAGGACTCTGTCTGAGATTTCTCCCTTTTTCCACAGGCATTCAGCGCCGGCATGAGGACGTATCATGTAAAGATAAATTTTCACCGGTTCGGTTTGCAACTTGATGATCAATTCACTTTTCTCCAGTTTGTTGTTTTCTTCTCTCTCGGTGGAATTCAGAATAAATTTTGCTGACTTGACGGCATCACATGCTCCCAGCATTTTTTTTAGAAGTGCTTTTGCCTGCTGATCCTGCGAGAAGGATTGAAGGGAAAGAAAAAATGAAAAGACGAGTAGTAGTTTTATCTTCATGCTGAAAAAAGTTCCACAAAATTTATTCAACTATTTCGAGCAAGGTTCTGAATGCAACAAATTTGTCTTTGTATTTCCGATTGTACTCTTCCCGGAGAGCGGGGGCGAAATTACGTTCGTATTTTTTAAAATCATCCATGTTTTTGCAGGTATATTGTACGGAATACGTTACTCCGCCTGAATCCTCATCGGCAAGGACCTTCAGCATTCGATTTTCAGTGAACAGGTCAGAGCGCATCACATCAGGAATGTGAACTTCTTTCATCCACTTCAACCATTCATCGTGAACAGCATGATCGATGTTGATTGTAACATTGTAAATAATCATAAACCAATTTGATAATTTGATGATTAGCTAATGTGATAATGCAAATGCAGCCAATCAGTGAAAATGTTAAAACCATTTCTTCAATCAGCTAATTCAGAACGTCTCCTCGCAATGATCTGTACCGCTTTCTTGCTTCAACGCAATATAAACTGCCGGGATATTTCGTGAGTAAATCCTGGTACAACTGCATGGCTTGGGATTTGTCGTTCAGTTTTCGTTCATAGAGTTCAGCACGGTCAAACAATGCATCATCAGCAAGAATCCCATCAGCATATTTTTCAACGATTTTTTTTAACAAGGAATCTTCCATGGCAAAATTTCTTTTCACATCATAGATCTGTGCTTCCTTATACCAAACATCATCGATGAGTGAATGATCGGGATATTGTTTCTGCAATGAATCGAGTGTCAGCAAAGCAAGATCATTTTTATTCTGATAACTTAAAAGATCAGCATGAGAATACATCATTAACTCATCTTCGGAAGAATCAGCACCAATATTATCGGAAATTAAAAGTGAAAGTGAAAGCGCATCATTCGCGATGAGTTGCGATGTGGCGGATTTGAGCACATCCAATTGTGCCTGTGCCCACAGAAAATCTCCGCGGTAATAATCCAACCTCGCTGCCCTGAATTTTGCTTCTTGTCCGAGCGGATCATTCTTGAATGATTTGTCAACCTGTGCATACAGCAAATCAGAATCCCACACATTGCCGGTGAATAAAAGTACATCACCCAATTCGAGTTTACATTCTGCCTGAACTTGTTTGGTGATGCCCGGAAAATTAATTGCCGAATCAAGATCATTCATCGCCTGTTCAGTCTTGTCGAGATAAAAAACACGCAGGTGTGATAAGCCCCTGATCAATGAAGCCGTCTGTGCGTTTTTTCCTAATTCATTCAAAGCGCTTACATAATCTGTTTCCAGTTTCAGCAAATCAGTTTGAGTATATGTATTGCTCTCTGTAATTTTTTTATTCAGTGTGTTCAGCAATTCCATGCGCGCATTGATATAATACGGACCGTTTACACCTTTATCAACTACATACTGGAAGCATTTCACGGCTGCATCATAGTTTTGATTGGACGAACTCAGGCTTCCGAGTGACATCAAGCGTCCGCCATCTTCGTGTTGTCTTTTGTCGAGCGCTTTGGCTTGCATGAACGCTGAATCAAAATCCTTTTGCTGAACGAATAGCCAGATCAGCAACTCGGAAAAGATAGGCTCGGCACCTTTCTGAATTTTCCGGAGTAATGCGGTTCGCAGCAAGTCATTTTTTGAATTGTCGGGATCGTTGCCCATTCTCGCCTGTAGAATATTCTGAACATTCTGAATGTATGTTGGATTGGTCGAGAGGACATCCAGGTATTCATCAATCATTTTTGCGTAATCACGCTTCTGGTAATAAATTTCTGCCGTCTCGAAATTGAACGGATAGATTCCTCGCAAAAGTTTTTTTCCTTCCTGGTAGGTGGTCAACGCATAATCCAGTTCCTGTCTTACCAGGAAAGCATTTGCAAGCAGGATGACCTGTTGCTGATCCGGCTTCATCTGCTTGATGGCTTTCTCATACTGTTGCTTTGCCTTGCTGTTATCGCCTTCTGTGAAATAAAGAAAACCGAGATCAACTAGGAAATAAAGATTGTCAGGATTTTTTTTGACCATCTTCTTAATTAATTTTTCAGACTTGTCAAACTCTTTTAACGACATCAGTGCGCGCAGGTAATTCGGATACACACCAAACGGATCCTGGTCATAAATTTTATCATACACAGCAGCGGCTTTGTCAAATTCTCCGTTATTTAAATACTGATCTGCAAGCTGGCGCTGTGTGTTTTGCTGAGCGGAAACAGATATGGAAAAAAGAAAAAACAGGAACAGGAAAACGTTTACAGTTTTCCGTTTACAGTTCACAAGGTGAATCCGAAGTTTATTATCTAATTCTAAAAAATAAATTCTCATCAATATCTCAATTATCAAATTAGCTAATCATCAAATTAACTAATCCTGTCAAATCCTGTATATGAACGAATCGCATCGGGAATTATTATTCCGTCTTCCGTCTGGTTGTTCTCTAACAGCGCCGCGACAATTCTAGGTAATGCGAGCGCACTTCCATTCAGTGTATGTGGAAACTGAGTTTTTCCTTCTGCATTTTTAAAACGAAGTTTCATCCGGTTCGATTGAAATGTTTCAAAGTTGGAAACTGAACTCACCTCCAGCCATTTTTTCTGTGCGGCAGAATACACTTCAAAGTCGTATGTCAAAGCAGAAGCAAAGCTCATATCTCCACCACAAAGCCGGAGAATACGAAAGGGAAGCTGCAACGGACGAAGTAATGATGAAACATGTTCCACCATTTCGTCCAGTGTATGATAGGATTTATCAGGATGCTGGATTTGTACGATCTCCACTTTATCAAATTGGTGCAAACGGTTCAATCCGCGGACATCTTTTCCATAGCTGCCTGCTTCCCTGCGAAAGCAAGGAGTGTAGCCGCAAAGCTTCAACGGAAGCTCATCCGCTTTTACAATCACATCGCGAAAAATATTTGTAACAGGAACTTCTGCCGTTGGAATGAGATACAAATTGTCGAGACCAACATGATACATCTGTCCCTCTTTGTCAGGTAATTGTCCCGTACCAAAACCTGAATCTTCATTCACCAGGATCGGAGGTTGAATTTCTTTGTAACCTGCTGCTGTTGCTTTGTCGAGAAAATAATTGATGAGCGCACGCTGTAAACGAGCGCCTTTGCCTTTGTATACGGGAAAGCCGGCGCCGGCAAGTTTTACACCGAGTTCGAAATCGATGATGTCATACTTCGAAGTTAAATCCCAATGAGGTTTCGCATCCGCATAGAGTGTTGGCAATGTTCCTTCCTGGTGTGTGATCTCATTGTCTTCAGGCGTTTTACCGCGGGGAACTTTTTCAGAAGGAAGATTGGGAAGCTTTACCAATTCATGATGCAATTCTTTTTCTATAGTAGAAAGTTTTTCGCCCAGTTCATGCGTGCTTATCTTCAGTGCAGCGCTTTTGTTTTTCAGATCGTCTCCTTCTGCTTTCTTTCCTGATTTATAAAGCTCACCAACCTGTTTTGCCAATTGATTTTGTTCGGAAAGCAACGCATCATGTTCCTGCTGAATTTTTCTGCGGCTTTCATCCAGCTCGTAAATGCTTTCGACAATTGTTTTCGCATCGAAATTTTTAACAGCAAGTCTCGTAATTACATGCTCTTTGTTTTCCCGGATGGTATTTAGTTGCAACATATTCAAAAAATTGTTGCGCAAAAATAGGTTTTCTTTCCTTAATAGGAATCTTTTAGCTTTTCAAAGTTCATTTTGATGTTTCGAAAAAAAGTATTCACTTTGAGTTCAAGAAACTAACCATGAAAAAATCAATCGAACAATTTGAGCAACAGCTTTCATATTATATTGAAAAGCTTTTTGAAATTCCTGATGATGAGTTTTCTTTTAAGGCGGCTCCCGGGAAATGGAGCAAGAGCGAAGAGCTGGGACATTTAATTGATTCAGCGCATAACAACCTCAGAAGGTTTATTGTCGGGCAGTATGAAACGAATCCTAAAATTGTATATGATCAAAACTTTTGGGTTGGTGTTTCAAACTACCAACAGATGAATACCGATTTAATCAGCTATTGGGAATTACTCAATCTACAAATATGTGAAGTTTTGAAATCAATGCCTGAAAAAAATTACAGCAGTACAGTTGATACCGGAAAAGGAACTGTAGAACTACATACTATTGAATGGCTGGCGCAGGATTATGTGAAACATGCACAGCATCATTTGCATCACATCCTGGAACTGGAAACTATTCCTTATTAATTTTTTCAGCAGAACTTAAATCTAAATCCTCTTTGTGATCTTCGTGAAAGACTTTGTATTCTTTGTGGTAATTTTTTTTTACCTCAAAGGACACAAAGAAATTAGAAGTAAAGGACTCAAAGATTGAACGGATACTTCAGGAAGAGAAAAGCGCGAAAAAACATATTCTGTATTATATCTTTTTCAAAAACTGTAAGCTTTTTATCTTTTTTGCAAAAACAACATCCATTGGAAGTGTGTTTAACAATACATAAACACACATTAAAATGATAAAATTATCAGTTACCCTTCTTGATGTACTTAGTAATGTTGTCTGCTTTAAAATTATAGGTAACAGAAAAACACTTTCTGAGTCAATTCCTGAGGAAACAATTTTAACTGAAGAAGCAGGAGAGATTAACGAATTAAATTTTCCGGGTTAAGTAAAAGAGTCTTTCACATAATTATTCCTCTTTTAGGCAACAGTTCCATTTTTTCTTGTCATTCATTTGCTGTGATCAAACGTAAATTATTTTAATTTTATGTACCCAAAATTCAGCAGATGAAAAAATTTACTTCCTGTTTACTTATTTTTCTTTTATCAGCATTCATCGTCACGTCCATTTTTGCGGTTTCCCCAACAGTTGATAACCACATCAAGGTTGATCAGTTTGGTTATCGGACTACTGACAAAAAAATTGCGGTCATCAGTAATCCGCAGGTTGGTTATAATTCCGGAAGTTCATTTAATGCCGGCTCCACATACGAAGTAAGAAGATCGAGTGATGATGTAATCGTTTATACAGGAACAGTTACACCATGGAACAGTGGTGCTACGCATGCACAAAGCGGTGACAAAGTATGGTGGTTTGATTTTTCTTCGGTCACTACTTCAGGTTCTTATTATGTTTTTGATGTAAGTAACAATGTCGGTTCCTATCAATTTGAAATCGGTGATTGCGTGTATCGTGATGTGATGAAGCAAGCGTTACGTATGTTTTATTACCAGCGTTGTGGTATTGCAAAGTCATCTCCATATGCACAAACAGGATGGACGGATACAGCCTGTCACATGGGAGCTTTGCAAGACACAGACTGTAGGCTTTACAGCGATACATCTGTAGCCACATCAAAAAATCTTTCCGGCGGATGGCACGATGCAGGCGACTACAACAAATATGTAAACTTCACTTTTGAAACCATGATGGATTTGATGCTTGCATATGCAGAGAATCCAACGGTGTGGAGCGATGATGTTAATATTCCCGAATCAGGAAATGGAATTCCCGACATACTTGATGAAGTAAAATATGAATTGGATTGGCTTCTTCGTATGCAGCAAAATGACGGCTCTGTGTTGAGTGTTGTCGGTGTGGAGGGTTTTGCTTCTGCAAGTCCGCCATCGGCTGATCTTACTCAGCGTGTTTACGGACCGGCAACAACTTCGGCATCGTTTACTGCTGCTGCATTGTTTGCACTCGCAGCAATTCAATTTAATTCCATCGGACAAACAAGTTATGCGACCACGTTGCAAGCGGCTGCTATCAGTGCTTACAGTTGGGCTGTTGCAAATCCGAATGTGACGTTTTACAATTCAGGAATTGTTGCTGCGGGAGAACAGGAAGTGGGAGCGTATGATGTGTTGGTTCGCAAGATGGCGGCTTCGGTTTTTCTTTTTGCGCTTACAGGAACTACATCGTACAAAACATTTTTTGACAACAATTATTCGCAGATGGATTTGATTCAGTGGGGCTATGCGTATCCGTTTGAAACCGGTCAGCAGGACATGCTGCTTTATTATACTTCGTTGAGTGGCGCGACAACTTCAGTTGCCAATGACATTCGAAATGCTTTCGGCAATTCCATGCAAACGAACAACAGCGATAATCTTCCTGCATACGTGAACCATACGGACGCGTATCGCGCTTACCTCGCTGACAATAACTATACGTGGGGAAGCAATACAACGAAAGGCAGACAAGGAAACATGTTCACGAACATGATCTATTACAATCTCAATCCGTCTAACGATACAAGTTACCGTGAAGCTGCTCTTGGGTTTGTAAATTATTTTCATGGTGTAAACCCGACAGCATTCGCTTACCTGAGCAACATGGGAAATTTCGGAGCGGAAAATTCCATCAATGAATTTTATCATTCGTGGTTTGCCGACGGAAGTGCACTATGGGACAGAGTAGGGACTTCCACGTATGGTCCGGCTCCCGGTTACATTCCTGGTGGGCCGAATCCGACGTACGATGTCGATGGTTGTTGTCCGGCATCCTGCGGAGGTTCCGGCAATAACGCTTTATGTAATGCAACACTTGTTACTCCACCGCTTAACCAACCCATTCAGAAATCGTATCGCGACTGGAATACAAACTGGCCACAGAATTCCTGGACGGTTACGGAATGCGGTATCTACACGCAGGCTTCGTATGTACGTTTGTTGTCCTGGTTTCTTGATGCTTCCTGTGTTACCACTTCTGTACAAGAGCTGAATGGAGAAAATAATTTTTCTGTCACGGCCTTTCCAAATCCGGTTGAAGATCAGTTATTCGTTTCCGGTTTTCCGTCAATCGAAAAAATCAGTTATGATCTTTATAATCTCATGGGAGAGAAAATAATTTCGGGTGAATTAACAAAAGAAAAAACTTTTGTTGATATAAAAAATCTCTCTTCCGGAATTTATTTTCTGAAACTGAAAAGCGAAAGGAAAACTGTTGTAAAGAAAATTGTGAAAAAATAAATAATCTAAATGACCATCATCTGCTTGTTGTACTTGTTCCTGTATTCAATCGGTGTGAGTCCTGTGATTTTTTTGAAGATGGTCCGGAATGCTTTGGTATCTGTGTAGCCCACATCAAACATCACTTCATTGATATTTTTCCGACTCGATTCAAAACTTCTTTTTGCTGCCTCAATTTTTACGCGCTGAATGTATTCAACCATCGTGTTGTTGGTCGCTTTCTTGAATCTTCTTTCAAAACTTCTTCTGCCGATTCCAACTATTTCCGCCAACTGGTCAACCGTTATTTTCTGGTGGTAATTAGATTCAATAAAAAGCTGAGCTTTTAGTATTTCGGCATCTTCATGATTTTTCTGTCCTTCAAACATCATGAAAGCTGCCTGGCTGTCGCGGTCAATGTCTACGGCAAAAAATTTGGAAGCAAGAATGGCTGTATCACGGTCGGTATACTTTTCAACCAAATACAAAAGCAAACTCCAATATGAATTGGCGCCGCCGCTGGAGTAAATTCCATGTTCTTCGGTGATGATGCTTCCATCCACCAGTTCCACTTCAGGAAACATAGTTCTGAATTCATTTGCAGAATTCCAGTGTGATGAGCATTTTTTTCCATTCAGCAATCCTGTTGATGCGAGCAAAAAGGAACCGATGCAAAGTGAAGCCACTTCAGCGCCGTTTTTATATTGCTCCACAATCCACGGAACAAAGTTCTTGTTCAGTTTCAACGCAGTTTTCATATCACCACTCAATGCAGGAATAAAAATCAAATCCGTTTTCTTCACATCCTTCAGTAATTTTTCAGGGTGAACGGAATACAGTCTGTTTTCCAGTTTTACTTCTTTGGTAAGTCCGACTAATTGTACATTGAACAATGGACGTTTGCCGGATGATTCTAAAAGCCGGTTCACCGCTTTGAACATATAATGTGGGTCTGCTACAGCTTCTATGACAGCAGTCTCAGGAATGAGAATCGAAACATTTTTCATGTTGAATTTAATTTGTTTTTATTTGTCAAACAATGCCAATAACAGGTTGCATTTGATGGGTCAAATATAGAAAGTGTAGTTGTCGTAATCAACCCCTTGAATTGTCGTTTTTACCCATCACTGCTTCCATTTTTACGCTGCATCTTTGTACCGTTAATTCAAACATGAATATTCACATTAAAAAAGATTACCAATGGAAACTCTAAGAAAAACAAACATCACGGTAGAGAATACAGTACATGCTCCAGTAGAAAAGGTCTGGAAATTCTGGACATCACCCGAACACATCATTAAATGGTGCAATGCATCTGACGACTGGCATGCACCGCGTGCCGAAAATGATGTGCGTGTTGGAGGCAAGTTCCTCACGCGCATGGAAGCCAAAGACGGCAGCTTCGGTTTTGATTTCGGTGGCGTGTACGATGTCGTGAAATCAAATGAAGTTATTGAATACACGATGGGTGATGGCAGAAGAGTGAAAATAATTTTTACAAATGAAGGCAATCAAACAAAAGTGACAGAAACCTTTGAAGCCGAAAACGAAAATCCAATTGATATGCAGCGTGGAGGATGGCAGGCTATCCTGGATAACTTTAAGAAATACACAGAAAGTCATTAAGATGTGGAAAGTTAGAACAATGAAATATTGGAAAGATATACGATTCCATCATTCCTATATTCCTTTTGTCTTATTCAATTACTTATTCAATTAATCCTAAAATAAAAAAAAACAATGATAAATCCAATTTACCCTTGCTTATGGTTTGATGGACAAGCCAAGGTTGCCGCAGATTTTTACTGCTCGATTTTTAAGAATTCAAAGGTCGTTTCTGAAAATCCTTTGGTCGTCATTTTTGAACTAAATGGAAAGAAATTCATGGGTTTAAATGGCGGACCGATGTTTAAGTTTACTCCTGCCATTTCAATTTTCGTTACGCTTAAAACCATTGATGAAACGAATGAAGTTTGGAATAAAATAATGGATGGCGGGAAAGCATTAATTCCAATTGATAAACAGCCGTGGAGTGAACGGTATGGCTGGGCACAGGATAAGTTTGGTATGACCTGGCAAATTTCCATTGTAAATAGTCCGGATAATAAACCTCAACTAAGGCCATCTTTCTTATTTACAAACAATCAATTTGGAAGGGCCGAAGAAGCAGTTAAATTTTATTCTTCCGTTTTTGATAAGTCATCTTCTGATTTGATGATGCATTATCCGAAAGAAGATAAGGCAAATGCGGGGAAGGTGATGTATTCAGAATTTAAATTGAATCAATACGATCTCATTGCAATGGACGGCCCGGGAGTTCATGAATACACGTTCAATGAAGCTGTTTCATTTGTGGTGGAATGTGAAACACAAAAAGAAATAGATTTTTTCTGGAACAAACTTACTGAAGGAGGAGAAGAGAGCATGTGTGGCTGGTTGAAAGATAAGTTTGGAGTATCGTGGCAAATTGTTCCGGCGATTCTTGGTAAACTGATGGGCGATCCTGAACGGTCTCAACGTGTGATCCAGGCGTTTCTGAAAATGAAAAAGTTTGACATTGAGGCGTTGGAGCATGCATAGTTAGATGGTATTTGGTATTTAGTATTTTGTTTGAAGACGTTGTTTTATCTCCAAACTCAACACTAAATACCCAAAACAAAATACTAAGAAATGGCACAAATACATTCATACCTCACATTCAACGGCAACTGTCGTGAAGCCATGACATTCTACAAAGAGTGTTTGGGTGGTGAACTCATGGTGCAAACAATCGGTGAATCTCCGTTGTCTGAAAAAATGCCGGCACAGATGAAAGATTGCGTGTTGCATTCTACGCTTTCAAAAGGTCCGTTGGTATTGATGGGCTCTGATATGGTGAGCGAACAAGGCCTGAAGAAGGGGAACGCTGTTTCACTTTCTCTTAATTGCAGCAGCGAAGAAGAAATAAGAACCTATTACAAAAAACTTTCTTCAGGTGGCAAGATGGATCACCCGTTGGAAGATACTTTCTGGGGTGCCTTGTTTGGTGACCTTACTGACAAGTTTGGGAATCACTGGTTACTGAATTACGACCGGAATTAAAAGCGAATATTATAGAGAAAAATGAAACCGCAAAGGACGCAGAGTGTTCGCGGAGATCCGCAGAGAAAAAAGGTGAGACATTCAGTAAGGAAAACTCTGCGCAACTTTGCGAACACTCTGCGTCCTTTGCGGTTTCAAAATTTTAACTGAAAAATTTGAAGTAAACTCAATCAAAATGAAAAGAAAAAATATTTTTTACTGGATTATCACAGCACTGTTTTCAGCATTCATGTTGTTTTCAGCTATTCCTGACATATTGGTTGTTCCGGATGCAGTTACTTTCATGAATGGATTAGGCTATCCTAACTACATCATTCCGTTTTTAGGTGTCGCCAAATTGTTAGGCATCGTTGCGATACTTATTCCCAGTTTTCCCAGGATCAAGGAGTGGGCATACGCCGGATTAGCTTTTGATTTAATTGGCGCAACGTATTCTGTTGTTGCGATTAGCGGATTTCAACCACAGGTATCTTTCATGGTTCTTCCGATTATTCTTCTTGTGATATCCTATATCTTATATCACAAAAAAATACAAGGAGCCTCTTCAACAATGTAAGGCGATGATATCTAAATCAAAAAAAACAACAACCGTTGATGAGTACATTCTTTCACAACCTGAAAAGGTGAGAGGTGTGCTCGAAAAATTCCGACGAACAATTAAAGCTGCAGCACCTGATGCTGAAGAAGTGATCAGCTATCAAATGCCTGCCTTCAGGTATTACGGCATGTTGGTCTATTTTGCTGCATGGAAAAATCACATTGGATTTTATCCCGTCTCCTCTGCAATCACAGCATTTAAAAAAGAATTATCGGTGTATGAGATTGCAAAAGGTTCTGTAAAATTTCCGTTAGGCAAACCAATGCCTTTTTCTTTGATAGGTAAAATTGTAAAATTCAGAGCGAAGGAGAACCTGGAAAAACTAAATCTGAAAGCGAAAACAAAAACTAAGAAGACAATCCCCCAAACTAAAATGTTGATAGGAATTCCGTTGTTGAGTTTATTATTGCTTTAGATGATTCGATAGAAATGGAACACAGATTTTCAAGATATTCATGATTCATTAAGATAGAGATCAGCGTAAAACATGATCATCATGAATAGCTGTGGTCTTATTTTTTAGTTTCATTAATCATCAGCAGTTTTATTTTGAACAGTGGCCCCGGGCAATGTTGGGAATGGCAGACCACACAGGCGCTTACAATAGCGTTGTAATTGTCTGTGAGATTTCCTGCATTGGATGATTTGAAATTTTTCAGCGATTGAATATAGAGATCAGCAAACGTATTGAAATGTTCATTTTTCGTTAACGAATCAGTCGGAGTTGCCGTATATATTTTTGAAAACTCCGCAGGATATGTTCGCTTGATTTTTTTTGCCTTTACGTCTTTTCGTGCAGCAGCAGCATGATCATACATCTTACGCATCAACAATGAAAGTTCGCTGGAACCATTCGGATTGACATCCACGGAATCTTTACAAACAGGTATGGACGCAGGTTCGCTTTCAGTAAACTGGCTCGACAAAGCAACCAATAAAAAAAGCGGGATGAATATGAATAACTTATTCATTGATAAGAAGAACTCCTGAAGCTTCGAATGCAATGGCTTTTTCAGGTTTCGTAATCTTTGCAATTTCTTCTTTGCTCTTACCGGCATCCTGTGCATAATGGCGAAGTTGTTCTACGGAAGTTTCATCTTTAAAAGCAATGCCTTGCATCACCACAGTTTTCCCGCCGGCATCTTTCGGAACAAAAAAGCCGTAGTCTTTGAAACGTACCATCATTTGCTCTCCATTGCCAAGGTCAACATTCATCCAGCAACCTTTGCGCTGGCATACATTAATTACTGTTCCTTTCACTTTTATAGAAACAGAATCCTTTGCTGTCAGGCGGGCAGAGAGAGTTTTTGTATCCACGGCATTTTTATCCGTAATCTTTTCACCGTAAGAAGATGTTTTTTCTTTTGTCTGTGCAACTATAGCAAAGCTGATTGTCACTAAACAAATGAGCAATGCTGATCTGAATATTTTTTTCATTTGGGCTATTGTTAGTTTGAAGGTGCAAATTTAAGAAAGGAAACAGAATGGAGAAATAATGGTCTCAATTCCGTTTAGTTGCATCCGCGCTACCGCTGATATGAAAATACCTGCTGGTTGGGATTCCTCGTCCATACTAATCAGAATAGTTTTGGCGTATGCTTAGATAGTATCAACTCTATGCAAAGTGAAGACCGGAAATCACTTCTAAAAACGGGGCGACTCTGAAAAGCCAAATGAGTAGGACAATACTAAATACCAAACATCATGAAAACAAAATTTACTATTTCGCTTTTGACATTACTCATCGTGTCAATACATTTTTCAAATGCCCAATCTCCACCATGGGCATGGGAAAAGGGAGTTGGCATTGCAGGAGATTGTGAAGGAAAAGGAATAGCCACCGATGCGTATGGGAACTCTTATGTTGTTGGACAATATTCCGGGACAGTAAATTTCGGTTCAGGAATTACTTTGACAACTTTATATTCTTTCGCTTCAGAACCATTTGTTGCGAAATATAATCCGAACGGAGTTATTGTTTGGGCGAAAGCCATTGCACTTGGAAACACAGGTTCGTATTCCGCCTATAAGGTGGACCTTGATCCGCTTGGCAATTGCTATGTTGTCGGACGCTTTTTCGGAACGGCAGATTTCGGAAATTCTGTTACATTATCTTCAGCCGGAGGTCGCGGATTTATTGCCAAGTACGATGCAAACGGAACTGCCTTGTGGGCAAAAAATGCGGCTGATAAATGCTACGCCATAAGTGTGGATAAGAATGGAAACAGCTGTGTGAACGGGCATTTTACAACAGCAGCTACGATGGGAACTATAACACTTTCTGATCCATCAACCCAGTCGCTTAAATATGTTGCAAGGTTTGATAACAATGGAGTTTGTCAATGGGCCTGTAAAGTAACCGGCACTGATGGGTTAGATGAAAATTTTCAAAGCATCGGAACAGATGGTGATGGTAACTGTTATTTTACAGGATACATGCCTGCTGAACATACGGTGATTGATACGGCTCACATCGATGTATCGATTGGAGCGGGTGGCTTTATGTATATGGCAAAATTTAATCCTGCAGGACATGTTCAGTGGGCGAAATTTGCCGACTATAGTGGAAGTCAATATCCGCAGTCATTGTGTGTGAATGACTCCGGATATGTATATCTCGCAGGAACTCTTCTCGGAGTAAACGGAATTTATTTTGGAGTCACCGTTAGTTGGAACAACCTTGGTAACTTAGCCAAGTTCAGTAAAGACGGAAATTTTATTTGGGTAAATGAAATCTCTTCTTCAGGTGTTGATCCGAATAATTCAAAAGTTAGAGGGCTAAGAGCAGATAGCGCTGGCAATTGTTATATGACCGGAAGTTATAGTGGTACCGCAACTTTCAATACCGATGTAATAGCCTTGTCTAACACAGGAATCTTTGCAGCGAAATTTGATAACGACGGCAACGCACTCTGGGGAAACGGAGTTTGTTCTTATTTAAATGGGTACACCTACGGTTATGCTATAGGGTTTGATAAGTATGGCAATGGCTTTGTAGCCGGTACATATAGTTACAATCTCGTCTTTGGAACGGATACGTTGTTTGTAGGAAACTTCAGTTCAAATATCCTGGTAGCGAAATTAGGTTCAGCAGGAGTGGGCATTTCAGAATTCTCCAACTCTTCAAACGTATGTTTCACCAATACAGGTTCAGGGATTGTTGAGATGAAAGGATTTGTACATCCGGATGATATATTCAATCTCGAAGTATATAATTTGAGAGGGCAAAAAGTTTTTTCACAAAAAATGCAAAAGCCTACGGTTGATCTTTCTTTTCTGAACAGTGGAATTTATATCATACGATGTTGCAATAGCAAGGATCAAATTGTACAAAAAATTTCTATTGTACATTAATCCAAATGACTCCAATGGTCGAAACCCTGTCTCTCGTTTGAAGCGTGAACAACTTCGATCATTCCGTAAAAGGAAATGAAAGTATTTCGCATCAAAAAAATAATATCCCCGACAAGTATATGGACTTTAAAATGTCTTTGAGGTAATAGTAATCCTATAAACTATTTCCACCCTAAGATTTCATCAATCGTTCCCTGCGTTATGCTGTGATAGTTTGGGCGGGCTTTCGCGTAAATCTTTTTCGCCAGTTCCAGTCCGCCAGGAGTTTTTGCCAGTGAAGCATACAGCGGTTTGCAGAATTTTCTTCTTCCAACATTTTCCAAAAAATTCTCTAAGGCAGGATATCCTGTTTCGTATTTGTTTGCAATGACGTGATCGAACCAGACAGCCAGAATTTCGGAGTTGCCCGAATTTGTAAAATGAAAGGCGTCATCCAGTTCTTTCATCTGTGCAACCGTCATTTGTTGTGGCAGTATACGGATGAAACGCTGCCATTCATTGCTTGAATAATCTTTTGTGTTGAGATTTTTTGCAGACGTTCCTTTCTTCCATGCTTCAACGGTTGCATCCACAGCATTGAATCGCTCGGAAGTAATTTGCGGGCAATTGTCAGGGATGCCCGGACCATATACCCATCTTTCGATATCAATTTTTTTTGCTGCAGCGCTGTCATCTTTGATCAGATCATTTCTGTATTCAGCAAGAAACTGTTCTGTAGTAATGGTTTGAAATTTATGTTTCTGAAAATAACTTTTCAGGAAGGCATCAAACTTTTCGCGTCCTACTGTTTGTTCAATCAGCAGCAAAAGAAAATGTCCTTTCTCGTATGCAACATCATTCATTCCATCATCCGGATCGCGGTCTTTCAGGCTAAGTTTTAAATGTGTATCAATGCTTGTATGACCAAGATCTGTCATGGTTTCTTTCAAATCTTCCAACCCAAGCAAAGATTGCATATCAGAAAATGATTTTCCATAAAGCGCTTCCATAATTCTGTTTTCAAAATAAACGGTGAAGCCTTCATTCATCCAGAAGTCATTCCAGGTTGCATTCGTCACCAAATTTCCGCTCCACGAATGTGCAAGTTCGTGTGCAACCAGGCTCACGAGCGAACGGTCTCCTGCGAGTATGGTTGGCGTACAAAAAGTAAGTCGCGGATTTTCCATTCCACCAAACGGAAAACTTGGAGGAAGAACAATCAGATCGTAGCGTCCCCACTCATAAGCACCATACAATTTTTCTGCTGCGTCTACCATCTTATCAAGATCGGCAAATTCATATACCGCTTTATCGATGGTGACGGATTCAGCATAGACACCGGTGAGTTTGCCGATCGGCTTAAAAACAAAATCACCTACAGCAAGAGCAAGTAAATATGCAGGAATCGGTTGCGGCATGTTGAAATGATAAATTCCATCAGTGTTAACAGTCGTTGGATTTTCAGCACTCATCACAGCCATCAATCCTTTCGGAACACGTACGGTTGCAGAGTAGGTAAAACGAATTCCGGGACTATCCTGGCAAGGGGCCCACGTGCGTGCGAGAATTGCTTCCGATTGTGTAAAGAAGAACGGCGCTTTTTTTCCGGCAGTTTGTTCTTTCGTTAGCCATTGCAAAGCGGATGCGGAAGGGCTTGTGTGGTAATAAACCGTTACACTTTTTGTTTCCGGTTTACAGTGTATGGTTAAGGAACGACCCATAAATTTTACTTCATCACCAAGAGAAAATTGGGCAGGTTCATTCTGGTCGAGTGTTACTTTTTCGATGATAAGATCGCGTGTGTCTAAAATAATGTGTTGTGCATTCTTCCTGTTTTCTATTTGACAGGTTGCTTTTCCGGAAAGCACTTTTCGTTCAAAGTCGACAGTGATGTCGAGATCAAGATGTTTTACAACTGCTTCTTCAGGTCGTGCAAAAGTATGTGGATCGGTTACGTGCATGGTTGAATCGTTTGTTTGATTTGAGTTTGATGGTTTTTGCTGACAAGCGTTGAAGATCATCAGCAACGAAAGAATAGATACGGTAAATTTCATCGGCTAAAAATAAACATTAAAAACTGACTGAAGATTCTCTGATTGCATCTGCGAAATGATTTTACATTTGTCATTGAATTACTTATTTAAGTCAATCTACATAAAAAGATGAAAAGAATAGCAACAATTTTGATATGGATAATTTTGATTGCGTTTTTCGCTGGAGGTTTTTTATTTGAATACAATAAACAGGCGAATGAAGATAAAGCCATGCGAGAGCTTCGCCTTGATATAATACAGACTTTTATTCACACAAAATACCTCGAAGAAGAAAATTCATTGACTATGATGCAAATACTTTTGGAGAAGAAAAGGAAGAAACATAAAATAACCGAGGATGAATATATTGATCAATGGGCTAAAATTGAGGCTAGAATTGAAATGAATAAGGAGCATAATAAATCATTTTAAAAAATAATTCTAAAAGTATCCATGAAAAAAGTTCTCATTACAGGTGCCAGTGGTTTTATAGGAAGTTCTCTTGTTGAAGAAGGATTAAGAAGCGGATATGAAATAGTGGCAGGCATTCGCAAATCAAGCAGTAAGAAATATTTGGCGGATGAGCGGATCAAATTCATTGAGCTTGATTTCACCAGCCGGGAAAAACTGGAAGAACAACTTGCTAATTTCAGTAATAAACATGGTAAGTTTGAGTACGTGATTCACAATGCAGGAATAACCAAAGCAAAGAAGACACAGGATTATTTTACAGTCAATTTTCAGTACACGAAAAATCTTGTTGATGCTTTAATAAGTAGTAACAACACGCCTGGAAAATTTGTTTACATGAGCAGTCTTGCTGCCTATGGTCCGGGCTTAACACAGGAACCTATCAGGCAAAGTGATAAACCAAATCCTGTCACATCGTACGGAAAAAGTAAGCTCGAATCAGAAAATTATTTGCGCTCGCTGAACGGTTTTCCTTACATCATCATTCGCCCGACTGCCGTGTATGGCCCGCGCGACAAAGATATTTTTATCCTGATAAAAATGCTGAACAGTAATTTTGAAGCATACCTTGGATTTGGAAAACAGGTGTTGAGCTTTGTGCATGTGAAAGATTTGGTTCGCGCTATTTTCCTTACGCTTGAATCTCCGCATAAGCAAAAGGAATATTTTGTTTCCGATGGAAATATTTATGATTCAAAAATGTTTAATGCAACAGCAAAAAAATACCTGCAGAAAAAAACCATTGCCGTCACCATTCCGACTTCAATCTTGAAACCGATTGCTTTTACGGTTGAAATGGTTGCAGCACTTTTCGGAACAATCGCCACCATCAACCGCGAACGTCTGAAAGAATTTGAAGCCCGTAACTGGAGCATTGATTCCACTCCATTGCAAAATGAAATTGGTTTTAAAGCGGAGCACAATCTCGAAAGCGGGTTGAAAGAAACGATTGAATGGTACAAAGCAAACGGTTGGTTGAAATAAAAAGTTAACCACCAATTGCAATCATACTCCTGTTTTCCAGCGGATGAGTTTCAGAAGGTAAATCCACTGGACTAAATTGTCCGCCTAATGATTCATGTTTTAAATAAAGGCAATCAAGAATCAGTTGTTTTATGTTTTCTCCTTTTCGTAATGGAGTTAACAGATCAACTTCGCCTTTTGAGAAAAGACAATTCTTCATTTTACCGTCAGCGGTCAGGCGCAAACGGTTGCAGTCACTGCAAAACGGAGCACTCATGGTACTGATCACAGCAAATGTTCCTTCAAACCCGACCACCTTAAATTTTTTTGCCGTATCGTGTTTTTCATTTTCGAGAGGCATCACTTCATAAAAAGCGCTGATACGATCCAGCATTTCTTTGTAAGGAAAAACTTTTTCTTTATTCCAATGATTACCGTCAAACGGCATGAACTCTATGAAACGAACATGGATCGGGTAATCGCGCGTCCATTGAACAAAGTCAATCAACTCATCATCATTCACTCCTTTCATGACCACAACATTTACCTTGACATGAAAATTATTCTGAAGAAGGAGATGAATATTTGAAACCACCTGGTGAAAATAATTCCGTTTCGTAATGGCTTCAAACCGCTCAGGCATTAATGAATCAAGGCTGACATTGACGGAATGGATATTCGCATTTTTAAACTCATCAATGAAATCATGAACGAAAACTCCGTTGGTTGTGATCGTAAGTTTTACTGCTTCGCAATTATTTTCCGCTGAAGAATATTTTGAAAGAGTACGAATAATCTGCCTCGCATCTTTTCTCACAAGCGGTTCGCCTCCTGTCAATCGTATTTTCTTTACTCCAAGATCAATAAAGATTTTAGCAAACTGATCAATTTCTTCGGCAGACATTCGCCGGGATTGGTGCAACTCCGTTTGAAATTCATCGGGCATGCAATAGCTGCAACGCAGGTTGCACGTTTCCGTCAACGAAATCCGAAGATAGTCATGTACACGTCCGAAGCGATCAATCAACATAAAGGGGTAAGTTTAAATGAAAGGAAATAAAATCCGCAAGGCGGACATTTTGCCTGTTCAAAATTAATCTTTTTCCCGTTGCAGCATGAACCCTGAAAAATTATCTTTGGCGCATCTGATATGCAGTTGCACTCGTTTGTCATACCTAAAATTTATAACTTCACCTCCTGAATTTATTGTATGGGCGCATCAACATTGATTGTTCTGATCCTTGCTGCGATTGCCTTTTCGGCAGGAGGAATTCTTGTCTCCAAAATATTTGTGAAGGGAACAAAGAATAAAGCAAAGGGTGAAGCATACGAGTGTGGTCTTCCAACGGTGGGAAAATCATGGGTGCAGTTCAGTGTCGGATATTATTTATTCGCACTCATCTTCCTCATCTTCGATGTTGAATTAATATTTCTTTATCCGTGGGCTGTGGTGGTGAAGAAAATGGGATGGATTGCATTTATCGATATCCTTATTTTCATCTTCATTCTTTTCATGGGTTTCTTATATGCTCATAAAAAGGGAGCGTTGAAGTGGATGTAGAAGAAATTATAAAGTAGGAATTATAAATTTTAAATTAAGTAGGTGGACCAGCAACATAAAAATTCTGAGGAGTTTCCAGGCATTGTCTATCCCGTTGCCGGTGTTGATGTTGTTACGACAAAACTGGATGACATCATTAACTGGGCGCGGTCGAATTCATTATGGCCTCTCACATTTGCGACAAGCTGTTGCGGAATAGAAATGATGTCCGTTGCTTCAGCAAAATATGATTTTTCAAGATTCGGTTTTGAAGTAGCACGGGCAACGCCACGACAAGCGGATGTCATCATCATTGCCGGAACCATCGTGAATAAGATGGCTCCGGTGTTAAAGAGATTGTACGATCAAATGGCTGATCCGAAATACGTGATTGCGATGGGTGCCTGCGCTATTAGTGGAGGCCCTTTCTTTTACAATACCTATTCGGTTGTCAAAGGCGCGGATCACGTCATCCCTGTGGACGTATATGTTGCAGGTTGTCCGCCGCGTCCCGAAGCACTTTTGCATGCGTTGATATCATTGCAACAAAAAATAAAAAGCGGGCATACAAGAGAGCAGATTAAACAAGAGGAGAAAAAGACTTAGTTTACAGTTCACAGTTTACGGTTCACGCGTAAACTGTAAACTGTAAACCGTAAACATAGAATGACGAACGAGGAATTGAAAATAAAAGTAAGCGAACTTCTTCCTTCAGCAATATTTGAAGAAGGGACAGAGTGGTTGACATTGGCATTGGAGCCGAAGGACTGGAAACCGTTTGCGAAAAATCTTCGCAGCAATCCCGATTTGAATTTCGATTATTTGTTCTGTGTAACATGTGTGGATTGGAAAACGCATTTGACAATGGTTTATCATTTGACGTCCACAACTCATCGTCATTCCCTTGTTGTAAAAGCAAAACTTGACAGAACAAATCCTGAAATAGAAACAGTGTGTGATATCTGGCGCACAGCCGAGTTCCATGAGCGTGAACAATACGAACTGTTCGGAGTGAAATTTTTAAATCATCCTGATTTACGAAAACTGATTTTAACGGATGACTTTGAAGGATTTCCATTGAGAAAAGATTTTGAAGATCCGGTTAACATGATAAAATTATAGCCCACTCAACCCTCCCGAAGGGAGGGCTTTGGTATCTGGAA
>JAYVUK010000052.1:0-2901 GCA_043787975.1 Bacteroidota bacterium | reverse complement strand
ATTGAAGAGGTGTTTGATCCGGAAAAAAATAAATTCTTTCGTCACGGAAAATGCACACGCTTTCTTTTGCTCGATGAGCGAAATAAACCCATTGGAAGAATTGCGGTTTTTATCAATGAGAAAACTGCAAAGCGGGAAGATCAACCTACCGGTGGAATAGGATTTTTCGAATGCGTTAACGACAAAAAAGCAGCACATAAATTATTTGATCATTGCAAACGCTGGTTGATGGAACGTGGAATGGAAGCGATGGATGGCCCGATCAACTTCGGTGAACGAGATAGTTGGTGGGGATTGATTACAGAAGGATTTTCTCCACCACCGTATAAAATGAATTATAACAAGCCCTATTATGTCGATTTGTTTGAGTCGTATGGCTTTCAGACATATTTCGAACAATGGTGTTATTCGCTTGATCCGCTAAGGAGAATTCAGGATAAATTTTATGAACGACATGAAAAAATAACTAAAGAAGGTGTTTACCGAGCCGAGTATCTGCGCAAATCAAAACTTTCAAAATATGCAGAAGACTTTCGAGTCGTTTATAATAAAGCCTGGGCAAAACATGGAGGAGGAAAAGAACTGGACAGTAGACAAGTCCAAGGTTTTTTTAAAAAAATGAAACCGGTTATTGATGAAAAGATAATCTGGTTTGTGTACAAAGGTGAAGAGCCTGTGGCAGTGTGGATAAATCTGCCCGACATAAACGAACTCTTCGGAAAATTCAATGGCAAATTTGGGGTAATAGAAAAAATTCGTTTCCTATATCTGTTGAAACGTAGGATAACGAAAAAATTTATTGGACTTGTTTTTGGAATTGTTCCCGAACATCAAGGAAAAGGACTTGACAGTTTTATCATTGTTCAAGGTGCTAACTTGATTAAGAAGGAGCACCTCTACGAAGAATTTGAAATGCAATGGATCGGCGACTTCAATCCGAAGATGTTGACTATAGCTGAAAGTTTGGGTACCACCAGAACTCGTGTCTTAAAAACGTATCGGTATTTGTTTGACAGAGAGAAGGAGTTTAAGAGACATCCGTTCTTATAGCTTTCAGTGATCTGCTCTCGGTGATCAGCGATCAGTTGGGCAGTTACATGACGCGTAAGGGATTTCGGAATACTTTGAACAAAAAAAAGCGACTCAAAACAGAATTAACTGCACTTGAGTCGCTTTACTATTTTATATTTCTTATTTCAATCTCTGTACATTGAAACTTTTAAACCTCAAACCTTAAACCTTCTACTTCCCACTAATGCTAATCTTCTTCTGAAGCTCCTGCACGCTGGCTTTAAATTTCTTATCGGTTTCGATGAGGTTATTTACGGTACGGCAAGCGTGGAGAACAGTTGCGTGATCTTTTCCGCCGCAATGTGCTCCGATACTGCTGAGCGATGACTTCGTCATGTTCTTTGCGAAATACATGGCAATCTGACGCGCTTGTACTACCTGGCGTTTGCGTGTTTTGGATTTCAACATTTCGATTGGTAGATCAAAATAATCACAAACCACTTTTTGGATGTAGTCGATAGAAACTTCGTGAGTTGTATTCTTCACGAATTTGTCAATCATTTGTTTCGCAAGTTCCAGTGTTACAGCTTTACGGTTGAGAGAAGCCTGAGCAAGAATAGAGATTAAAGCTCCTTCAAGTTCACGAACGTTAGAAGTGATGCTGTATGCAATGTATTCAACTATCTCTTTCGGAAGTTCAATTCCGTCGATATACATTTTCTTATTCAGGATGGCGATTCTGGTTTCCAGATCCGGCATTTGTAGATCTGCGGCCAATCCCCATTTGAAACGGCTTAACAAGCGTTGTTCCATTCCCTGCAAATCAACCGGAGCTTTATCTGAGGTAAGGATTAGTTGTTTACCTGTTTGGTGCAGGTGGTTGAACACGTGGAAGAATACATCCTGTGTTTTTTCTTTTCCTGCAAAAAACTGAATGTCATCGAGAATCAATACATCGATCATCTGATAAAAATGCACGAAGTCATTTTGTTCGTTATTCTTTACTGAATCAATGAACTGATGTGTAAATTTTTCAGAGGATACATATAGAACTGTCTTTCCCGGGTGATTGTTTTTGATTTCAATACCAATAGAGTGGGCAAGATGGGTTTTCCCCATTCCGACGCCGCCATATAATAAGAGTGGATTAAAAGAAGTTCCGCCCGGCTTGTTGGAAACTGCATATCCTGCTGAACGTGCCAAGCGATTGCAATCGCCTTCAACAAAATTTTCGAATGTGTAATTCGGATTTAATTGAGACTCAACGTTTACCTTTTTCAGGCCGGGAATGATAAATGGATTACGAATCGTGTTGTTTCCTGCATTCAACGGAACAGTCATCGGAGAGTTTTTCAATTCACCATGTGTTCGTGTCGGTATTTTAACTGTGTACGGTTTTGCGTCTGCAACAGCATGTTCCATTACGATGCTGTATTCCAAGCGACCTTCATTGCCTAATTGTTGACGAAGTGTTTTACGAAGAAGTGTGATGTAGTGCTCCTCCAGCCATTCGTAAAAAAATTGACTGGGTACTTCTATGGTCAAAATTTTTCCATCCAGCTTCACCGGTTTAATCGGCTCAAACCAGGTTTTGAAACTTTGTGGACTCACATTATCTTGAATAATCTGCAGGCACTTATTCCAAATACTTTCGCAAGTTTTCTCCATGGGCGTTCTCGAAAAGATGTTTTTAAGGGGGTGGTTAAATATAGTACTGTTAGTGTTCGATTCGTGTTGGCATTTCTGCCGGTGGTTATTTTATTTTCTGATTGTATTCTTTGTTGTTGTTGTTGTTGTGAGAGAACAAATATTCTGTAAAAAAAAATAAAAAAAAAATTATGCTGCTATTGTATTTTCACAAATTTTTACAGTTGATGAAGTAGTTGTTCT
>JAYVUK010000051.1:0-43188 GCA_043787975.1 Bacteroidota bacterium | reverse complement strand
CACTACAACTCAGGATACGAAAAGTATCGCGGAATTGATCGGCGGAAATAAAGTAGATGTGTTTGGTATTGCAACCGGATATCAGAATCCACACTTCGTGGATCCGAAACCAAGTTATATTATCAAACTATCGAATGCAGATTTGTATGTAACTCTTGGTCTTGATCTGGAAACAGGTTGGTCCCCTTCACTGCTTTCCAGTTCAAGAAACACGAAAATCCAGAAGGGAAGTGCAGGATATGTGGATGCATCGGTCGGTGTCCAACTGATGCAGGTGCCTTCAAGTATCAACCGTGCAGAAGGCGACATTCATATTTTCGGAAACCCTCACTACTGGCTTGATCCGTTGAACGGAAAACACATTGCAAGAAATATTTGTGACGGACTGGAAAGAGTTTCTCCCGAGAATAAAAATTTCTTTGAAGATAACCTGAGGACATTCAACGAAACGATTGATCAGAAAATGATAATGTGGAACGCAACAATGGCAAAATATAAAGGAACAAAAGTGATCGCTTACCACAACGAGTGGTGCTACTTTGAAAACCGTTTTGGCTTGCAGATTGTCGACTTCCTGGAACCGAAACCCGGCATTCCTCCCACTCCCTCGCAATTGGTGAAGATCATCAAAGAAGTGAAAAGCAATTTCATCAAGGTAATTATCTCATCCCCTTATTTTACAAACTCATCGTCTGAAGTAGTTGCCAAACAAACTGGAGCCAAAGTACTGACACTGGCAACTTCCGTTGGCGCATTCGACTCTGTAAAAAATTATTATGACGTGTTTGAGTATAATATTAATGAATTGGTGAGCTTACTAAAATAAATTACCGGTCAGCTTTACTTTCAAAATCAAAAATCAAAAATTCAAACTAAAAAATAATCTACAATGTTCGAAATGTTTCAACTTGATTTTATCACACAGGCTTTTATCCTGAGTGTGATTGTAGGAATTGTACTCTCATATCTTGGTGTACATGTAGTTGGACGAGGAATTGTGTTTGTCGATCTCGCACTCGGACAAATTTCATCGCTAGGTGTCGCTTTCTCTGATTACATCGGAAAAGGAAAAACATTCATCCCGATCCTGTTTGCATTGTTGGGCGCTTTCCTTATGTCATTGATCAACATCCGTGATAAACGCTTAAAGCTTGAAGCTGTGATCGGAATTATTTACGCAGTCGCTTCTGCCGCCACTGTCATGCTTATTTCCAAGACACCTCATGGCGATTCAGATATCCAGGAAGTATTGTTTGGAAATATTCTATCAGTGAGCTGGGAGCAAATCCGCACAGTCGCCATTGTATTCGGAGGCATCGCCATCCTCCATGCATTGTTTCATAAAAAATTCTTTGCACTTACAAAGCGTTTTGAAAACGGAGAAGGACATACCATTGGAATCTTTAACCTGTGGAATTTTCTTTTCTATCTTTCTATCGGGCTGAGTATTGTATTTGCCGTCCGCATCAGTGGTGTAATCCCGGTATTTTCATTCCTGATTATCCCTGCAGTAGGGGCAATTATGCTGGCGAAAAAAACATGGGGCATGGTTTCGATTGCGGCATTGCTCAGTATTGGAGGAGCACTTTTTGGATTGTACGTTTCTTACAAATATGATTTCCCGGCAGGATCATCCATTGTTGCAGTGCTTGGAGGAATTTTTCTGCTGGTCTCCTTATTTTACATTCTGAAATTTCTAATTTCAAAACGACAACAGAACAATGGGTAGTAAAAAAAAATGCTCATCATAAATGATGAGCATTTTTTTTAAGTTGAATTGCTTCTTATTTCTTTTTCCTGCGTTGTTGATTGCGTTGCTTGCCGGAATTATTTTTCGATTGTTGTTGTTGTCGCTTTTGCGCAGCCATTGCAAGTATTTCAGCGGTATGATTTAGCCGAACAGTTTCGTGCAGTTTAATTTTTTGACCCGACAATTCATCCAAATGTCCGATGATGGTTGAATCATCCACGCTGTCTTTGTTCCACGTGAGGTACGACATCTTCATAAAGTTCGCCAAGTTCTGCGCGATTTGTTCTTTACGCGGACCATCTTCCATCTCTGCAATTTGACGAATCATCTGCTCCATCGTCTTACCATAATACTTGTACCGGATTTTCGCAGCAGGATAAGAAATACGTTGCGGTTTTACCTTTAACGTTTCCTGCGGAGGAATCGGGTACGGAGAGTCAACATCGAGTTTAAAATCAGAAATCAAAAACAAGTGATCCCACAATTTATGTTTGAAGTCAACGATGTCGCGTAATTGCGGATTGAGATAACCCATCACGGCAACAATTGCTTTGGCAGCGCGGTTGCGCTCTTCGCGGTCTTCAATGGTAACTGCATGTTCAATCATCTTCTGAATGTTACGTCCGTATTCAGGGATGATCATGTGATTTCGTGCAGAGTTGTATTCAAGTTGCAAGGTATCGTGACTCATATTCATCTATATTAAAAAGTAATTGACAGTACTCGAAGATAGGAAAATTATTCCAATGAATCTCCTGAGTTGTTAATGATCTTTAGCTTGGCGAATTTCAACAGTAATTGCTTCTGACCAATGCCCTGGAAAAATATAGTTGCCTTCATATCAGGGAATTTGCCTTCCACAAGCAACACTTTCCCGATTCCAAAACGCGCATGCTCCACTTCCATTCCCGTCTGAATTTCGCTCGTATCATCACCCGTAAAATTCTGCACATCAGAAGAATTAATTTTCTTCAAATGAGCCGGTGGTTGTTTGAATGTTGCTGATCGCTGATTCGAGACAGTCTTTTTATCCCAGCGCTGCAAAGGTTTTTCATCAAAGGCAAAAGGATCCTTTTTATTTTTTCGAACGCTCGTTTCTTCAATGAATGATGAATCCAGCTCTTCTAAAAAACGACTCGGCTCACAGTTAATCAGGTTACCCCAGCGGTAACGGCTGGAAGCAAATGAAATCGTGAGCTTCTGCTCTGCGCGCGTCATTGCAACATAAAATAATCTTCTCTCTTCTTCAATGTCTTCACGCGAGTTGATGGAAAGCTGTGACGGAAAAAGATTCTCTTCCAATCCGACAACATACACAGCAGGAAACTCAAGTCCTTTCGCAGCATGAATTGTCATGAGAGAAACTGTATCGTTGTCTTCTTTATTTTCATCATCAGCGTCCGTAAGCAAAGCAATGTCCTGCATAAACATATCCAACGTTCTGAATTCAATTTGATCCTGAAATGCGTCTTCATCGCCCTTTGGAGTAATACTTCTTCCCGTTTCAGTAAACTCTTTCACACCGCTTAAAAGTTCCTGCACGTTTTCATACCGACTCAATCCTTCAGGAGTTTTATCAGAATAGAGTTCTCTTAGAAGACCTGTCGAAGTTGCAATGTGACTTGCAAGATCGTATGCATTATCTGTTTTGAGCTTCACTGAAAAACTTTTAATCATCGTCACGAATTCATTCAGTCGCGTTAACGTACCGCTGTTAAAACCACAAGGATTGTCTGCCGGGTTTTCAAGAATTTGCCAGATGGTTTGATCTTGCTCGGCAGCTGTGACCGTCAGCTTTTCAATCGTAGTTTTACCGATGCCACGTACCGGAACATTGATCACCCGTTTCAACGCTTCCTCGTCATGCTGATTAATGACAAGACGGAAATAAGCAATCAGGTCTTTGATTTCTTTGCGTTTATAAAATGACAATCCTCCGTAAATGCGGTAACCAATGTTGAGTTTTCGTAACGACTCTTCCATGGCACGCGACTGTGCATTCGTACGGTACAAAATCGCAAACGATTTATTGTGCCACTGTTTGTTGACCTTGGTTTCGAAGATGGAATTAGCAACCATGTTTCCTTCTTCATTGTCGCTCAAAGCACGCATCAACTGAATCTTTTCACCATGGTCATTCTGCGTCCACACATCCTTTTTCAATTGTTGCTTATTGTGAACGATGATGCTGTTCGCAGCGCTTACGATATTTTTTGTAGAACGATAATTTTGTTCTAGTTTAAAAACTTTCAGATCTGGATAATCTTTTTCAAAATTGAGAATGTTCTGAATGTTTGCTCCACGGAAAGCATAAATGGATTGTGCATCATCTCCAACCACACAAATATTTTCGTGAACAGCAGTGAGCTTTTTCAAAATCATGTACTGAGCATAATTGGTATCCTGGAACTCATCTACCAAAATGTACTTGAACTTATGCTGATACTTGTACAACGTCTCAGGATGCTTTGTGAGCAACACGTACATATTGTAAAGCAAATCATCAAAGTCCATTCCTGATGCTTTGAAACATCGTTTCACGTACAACTCAAAAAGTAGTCCCAGCTTGGGTTTACCGCTGACCTGATCATCGGTGACGAAATTTGCATTTGCCTGGTATTCGCTCCATGAATATAAATTATTCTTCGCTGCGGAAATCCGATTCAACACAAGTTCCGGCTTGTACACTTTATCATCGAGGCCTTGTTCACGAAGAATGTCGCGCATCAAACTCTTTGCATCATCGGTATCGTAGATGGCGAAGTTGGACGGATAGCCAAGTTTCTCAGCTTCGATGCGAAGTATCTTTGCAAAGACAGCATGAAAAGTTCCCATCCATAAATTCTTAGCTTCACTGCCTGTAAGTTTTTCAATACGCTCACGCATTGCTTTGGATGCCTTGTTGGTAAATGTAAGCGCGAGAATATTGAATGCATCCACCCCGAGATTCAGCAGATGAGCAATACGATACGTAAGCACGCGTGTCTTTCCTGAACCTGCTCCCGCAATAATCATCACAGGTCCTTCGGTGTGAAGGACTGCTTTCTTTTGCGCCTCGTTTAATTCATCTAAATAGGTATGAGTCATTAGTTCTGAGTCGGGAGTTCCTAGTCCGGAGACTTTGTAATACAAAAATAAGAGTTAAGAACAGATCAATTTAAAAGTGATGAAAAAATAATAAACAGGATCAAACGCGGAAGCAAAGAGTAAAACAAAAGGCTAATTGGACTATTGCTCCACTTCCACCTTACTCATGCATTCAATGAAATCATCGAACAGGTAAGCGCTGTCGTGCGGACCGGGCGCAGATTCAGGATGGTACTGAACGGAAAAAGCAACTTTGTCTTTCACCCGAATTCCTTCAATCGTATCATCGTTTAAATTGACATGCGTGATTTCCACTTTGTCTGATTTCCTCACGTCTTCTTCCACCACAGAGAAACCATGGTTCTGAGAAGTCACTTCACATTTTCCGGTGACGATATTTTTCACAGGATGATTGATACCACGATGACCGTGATGCATTTTATAGGTTCTGATTCCGCAGGCTTCAGCAAGCAATTGATGACCGAGACAAATACCAAACACAGGTATGTTGCTGTTTAAAATTTCCTTTACGGTTTTCACTGCTTCCGTCATCACACCGGGATCACCTGGACCATTGCTGAGAAAGATGCCGTCAGGATTCCATTTTTTTATTTCCGCAAAAGAAGTATTGGAAGGAAAAACCTGCACGTAACAATCGCGCTTCACGAGGTTTCGCAAAATATTTTTCTTCACTCCATAATCCAACGCAGCTACTTTGTATTGAGCATTCGGATTACCGATGAAGTAAGATTCTTTGGTTGAAACTTTCGATGAAAGCTCCAATCCCTCCATGGACGGTACTTCTTTTAATTTTGCTTTCAGTTTTTCAACATCAAGAATCTCTGACGAAACGATTGCATTCATCGCGCCTTTGCTTCGTATGTGACGAACGATCGCTCGTGTATCCACATCACAGATGGCAACCATCTTCTGAGAAACAAAATAATCTTCAATGGATGACATCGCTGACTTCCGTGAATAGCCATCGTTAAAAGACCGGCAAATCAATCCTGAGATTTTCATGCTCTCACTCTCCACCTCGTCCACCTGGATGCCGTAATTGCCAATATGTACATGCGTGGCAACAAGCAGCTGTCCGTAATACGAAGGGTCCGTAAATATCTCCTGGTAGCCCGTCATCCCGGTGTTAAAACATATTTCTCCGGTGGTGGTGCCGATTGCTCCGGCAGCTTTACCGTGAAACACCGTTCCGTCATGCAATACGAGAACAGCTGGTTTTTTAGTGATGTATTTCATTGGTCCTTAGTAACGCAAATATAATTTATTGTTTAGAAACTGCTTAGAATGCAGTGAAATTTTCTTTTGATGAACGAATAGATCTCAGTGAACCTTTCTGCTGTTAATGTCTTAGTGGTTATATTTTTTTACCACTAAGACACTAAGAGTGCCTGCATTTTTATCTATAAGGTTTAAAAAAACTTAACATTCGGACAAAAAAAAAGGACAAACCAACAGGTTTATCCTTTTCATGATATTAAATCAAGTAACGATCATTAATCTTCTTTTTTATCATCTGAATCTTCCGCTTTCTTCTTGCTGCGCTTTTTCGGAGCATCTTCTGCTTTCACTTCCGTTACTTCAGCAGCAACTTCAGTACCGTCAGCTTTTTTCTTTCCGCCTCTTCTGCGTGTTGCTTTTACTTTCTTGCCTTCTTTTCCACCCAACATGTTTTCGTTGAAGTCAACCAACTCCATCATGCACATTTCAGCGTTGTCACCCAAACGGTTTCCCGTTTTTAGGATGCGGGTATATCCACCCGGACGTTCTGCAATTTTAGGAGCAACCTCTCTGAACAATTCAGAAACTGCATCCTTATTCTGAAGGTAGCTAAACACCAACCTGCGTGCATGCGTACTGTCTTCTTTCGAACGTGTAAGGATAGGCTCCACATACTTGCGCAAAGCTTTCGCCTTCGCCAGTGTTGTTGCAATGCGCTTATGCATGATCAACGAAGTAGCCATGTTCGACAACATCGCTGCACGATGACTGTGCGTTCTGCTTAAGTGATTTATTTTTTTACCGTGTCTCATCTTTATTTTTTATTTTTTATTGAATATTGAATAATAATTCAATCAAACAATATTCAATCTGCAATAATTAATTCTTATCTAATTTGTATTTTGAAATGTTCATTCCAAACGTCAGGTTTTTTGAACGAACGAGTTCTTCCAATTCAGTCAATGATTTTTTTCCGAAGTTGCGGAACTTTAACAAGTCTGATTTGTTGTAAGAAACAAGGTCACCCAAAGTCTCTACGTCTGCAGCTTTCAGGCAGTTCAATGCACGAACTGAAAGATCCATGTCAACTAGTTTTGTTCCTAGCAACTGACGCATGTGAAGCGTGTTCTCATCCAATTCTTCCGTCGGAGTTTTCTCTTTTGTCTCCAATGTAATTTTCTCATCAGAGAACAACATGAAGTGATGAATCAGAATTTCAGCTGCTTCTTTCAAAGCTTCTTTCGGATGAATAGAACCGTCAGTGGTAATGTCCATGACAAGTTTTTCATAATCCGTCTTCTGCTCGACACGATAGTTTTCTACCGCATATTTCACGTTACGAATCGGTGTGAAAATAGAATCCACGAAGATCGTTCCGATCGGTGCGCTGCTGGTCTTATTTTCTTCTGAAGGAACATAACCGCGTCCTTTGTCAATCTGAATTTCCATGGAGATCTTTACATTCGACTCCATGTTGCAAATCACCAACTCAGGATTCAACACCTGAAATGCTGTTGTGAATTTGCTGATGTCACCTGCCGTGAACTGGCTTTTTCCGGTAACATTCACTGTTACTTTTTCTGTATCTGTTCCTTCAATTTGCTTTTTGAAACGAACCTGTTTAAGGTTCAATACAATTTCAGTCACATCTTCCACAACTCCTTTGATAGTTGAAAATTCATGATCAACTCCGGAGATTTTTATGGATACGATTGCATGACCTTCCAGTGATGATAACAAAATCCTCCGAAGAGCATTGCCGACAGTAATACCGTAGCCGGGCTCAAGCGGACGAAACTCAAACTGTCCTTGACGATCCGTTGAACTGATCATAATTACTTTGTCTGGTCTCTGAAATGCTAAGATTGCCATTTTATTTTTTAGTTTTTGTTGTTTAATTAAAATTTGATTCGTTGAAGAGATTCTATTCTGAAAGAGTTATCAAACACTTTGAACTTTGAACTCTGAACTATTATTTAGAGTACAACTCGACAATCAACTGCTCCTTGATGTTCTCAGGAATCTGGTCACGTGTCGGAAGACTTACAATCTTTCCTGTCATGGTTGACTTATCGAAATCCAGCCAAGGATATTTATTCACACGTCCAACCACAGAATGAACAATCACTTCCAGTGTTTTTGATTTCTCACGAACAGCAACCACATCTCCTGCTTTGCAGATGTAAGAAGGAATGTTCACCACTTTACCATTCACGGTAATGTGACGATGTCCTACTAACTGACGAGCAGATGTACGCGAAGGCGCCACACCCAAGCGATACACCATGTTATCGAGGCGACACTCAATCAGCAACAACAGGTTTTCACCTGTGATTCCCTGCATGCGTGATGCGCGGTCAAATGTTTTTGCAAACTGGCGCTCAAGGATTCCGTACATGTACTTCACCTTTTGCTTTTCCATCAGCTGAGTTGAATACTCAGACTGCTTGTTTCTTTTCTTTGTTAACCCATGCTGTCCCGGAGGGTAATTTTTTTTTTCGAATGCTTTATCAGGACCAAAGATTGGTTCTCTGAACTTACGCGCTATTCTTGATTTAGGACCTGTGTATCTTGCCATTTTTTATTTCGAATTTCGGATTTATGATTTCGGATTTATATTCGACTGTTCGAATTCTAAATTCTGTATTTCAATTAAACTCTTCTTTTTCCAGGAGGACGACAGCCGTTATGCGGCATCGGAGTTCCGTCAACGATTTCACTCACTTCGATTCCGTTTTGATGAAGCGTACGGATTGCAGACTCACGTCCTGCACCCGGACCTTTGACAAACACTTTCACCCTGCGGAGGCCAAGATCATGCGCCACCTTTGCACAGTCAGTTGCAGCCATCTGCGCTGCATACGGAGTATTCTTCTTGGATCCCTTGAAACCCATCTTGCCTGCAGAACTCCAGGAGATCACCTGTCCCGCTTCGTTTGTCAACGAGATGATGATGTTATTGAAGGTTGCATTAATGTGTGCCTCACCTACGGCATCCACACGTACGACTCTTTTTTTAGAGACCTTCTTTGTTGTTGTTGTAGTTGTTGTTGCTTGAGTAGCCATTTAGTATTTCGGATTTCGGATTTCGAATTTCGGATTTATTAAGCCGATTTTCATCCGTGTTTATTATTATTAAACCTTGGTTGCTTTCTTCTTGTTCGCAACGGTTTTACGCTTACCTTTTCTTGTACGGCAATTAGTCTTGGTGCGCTGTCCGCGAACAGGCAAGCCATTACGATGACGCATTCCACGGTAGCAGTTAATATCAACAAGGCGTTTTACATTAAGCTGAACTTCAGAACGAAGCGCACCTTCCACTTTCATCTCGTTGATTAAACCACGGATTTTATTCAGTTCATCATCGTTCCATTCTTCAACTTTTTTGCTGAAGTCTATGCCGGCTTCCGTAAGGATACGTTCCGCCTGGGGGTGACCGATGCCAAAGATGTAAGTGAGACCGATCACTCCTCTTTTGTGTTTTGGTAAATCAATACCTGCTATACGAGCCATTTTTTATTTCGAATTTCGGATTTCAGATTTCGGATTTTTCGTCCCTTCATCTTACATCACATTATTTTTTAATTTTCAAATTAACAAATTTGCATATCTGCAAATTGAATTAACCTTGTCTTTGTTTAAAGCGAGGATTTTTTTTGTTGATGACATACAATCTTCCCTTTCTGCGGACAATCTTGCAGTCAACACTTCTTTTTTTGATAGATGGTTTTACTTTCATTGTCTTGTATCTTGATTCTAGACTCTTGGTTCTATTTATATCTGTACGTTATTCTTCCTTTTGTTAAATCGTATGGTGACATTTCCACTTTCACTTTATCACCGGGTAATATTTTAATGTAATTCATTCTCATCTTTCCTGAAATGTGGGCAATAATTTCGTGTCCGTTTTCCAATTCCACCCTGAACATTGCGTTGGATAAAGCCTCCGTGATGGTTCCATCCTGTTCTATGCTCGCTTGTTTTGCCACGTTTTCAGTTAATGACTTTTATATTTTTGTTTTCCTTTAATGCTTCTTCTATGCAATCGAATGTTGAAAGTATGTCCGCTTTATTTTTTCCTATCGCCACAGTATGTTCAAAGTGAGCAGATGGTTTCTTGTCTGCCGTTCTTACTGTCCAGCCATCCCGTTCATGAACCACTGCCTTTCCTCCCTGGTTAATCATCGGTTCAATCGCAATCACCAATCCTTCTTTCAACACCATGCCTGAACCTCGCTTTCCATAATTCGGAACTTCCGGTTTCTCATGCAAGCTTCTTCCGACACCATGTCCGACCAACTCGCGAACCACTGAATAACCATTACTTTCAGCACACTCCTGGACAGCATGGCTGATGTCTCCTAAACGATTTCCGGCAACAGCTTTCTCAATTCCTCTGTGCAGGCTTTCCTTCGTAATTTCCAGTAACCGAAGTGTTTCATTGCTGACATCACCAACAGCAAATGTGAATGCTGAGTCACCGTAGAATCCATTTTTAAGAACTCCGCAATCCACTGAACAGATGTCACCATCTTTTAGTTGGTAGTCATTCGGAATTCCATGCACCACTGCAGAATTCATCGAGATACACAACGAATTTGGAAACCCGTTGTAGTGAAGGAATGCGGGCACTCCTCCATGATCCCTGATAAATTCTTCCGCCAGTGTATCCAATTCACGAGTCGATATTCCAACCCTGATCTGTTTAGCAACTTCGGCTAAGGTTTTTGAAACAAGTAAAGAACTTTCTCTTAATAATTCAATTTCTTCCTGCGTCTTGTAATACAACATCTTTTCTATCTATACTGCTGACGCAACCTGTGTACTCCGTCCTTTAATCCGTCCGGACTTCATTAGTCCATCGTAATGGCGCATCAACAAATGACTTTCAATTTGCTGCAGTGTATCTAAAACAACTCCCACCAAAATCAGAAGCGAAGTGCCTCCGTAAAAGTGAGCGAAGTTGTTATTCACATTAGCTAAGATGGCGAATGTCGGCATGATGGCTACTGCTGCAAGGAAGAAAGATCCCGGCAACGTAATCCGTGACATCACATCATCAATAAAATCTGCAGTTTGTCTTCCCGGCTTTACACCCGGAATAAAACCATTGTTTCTTTTCATGTCTTCTGCCATCTGGTTTGGATTCACTGCAATGGCTGTATAGAAATAAGTAAAGAGAATGATCAGTGTTGCAAATACAAAGTTGTACCAGAATGAATACGGATTGCTGAATGTAGCAAGTACTCCCTGCGATGCATTTGATTCAGGAAAGAACTGAGCGATGGTTGCCGGGATGAACATGATTGCCTGCGCAAAGATGATTGGCATTACACCGGCTGCATTTACTTTCAATGGAATGTACTGACGAACTCCGCCATATTGCTTGTTACCTACAATTTTCTTCGCAAAGTTCACCGGAATTCTCCGTGTTCCCTGCACCAATAAGATTACGAATGCAACAACGGCACCCAGTGCAACGAGTTCCAGTAAGAATACAACCAACCCTCCACCCTGGTTCAAACGTGATAACAATTCATCGCGAAGAGCGATTGGAAGACGCGCCATGATACCCACCATGATGATGAGGGAAATACCATTGCCGATTCCTTTATCAGTAATCCGCTCACCGAGCCACATCACGAAAATAGTTCCTGCCATCAGGATGGCGATAGATGTAAACCAAAACTGGAATGGAGAAACAAGTTCAGGATTGGTAACGGAAATAATTGCCCCCGGAACCTGTGAGCGAAGATTTACAATATAACCCGGAGCTTGGAAAGCAGTGATGATAACCGTTAGCCCACGCGTGATCTGGTTAATTCTCTTTCTTCCGCTTTCACCTTCCTTTTGTAATTTCTGGAAATATGGAATTGCAATGCTCAACAACTGCACAACGATGGATGCAGAGATGTAAGGCATAATTCCCAATGCAAAAATAGAGGAGTGAGAAAATGCTCCACCCGAAAACATATCGAGCAATCCGAGAACACCTTTCGAAGTCTGGTTTTGCAGATTAGCGAGTTGTTCCGGATCAACACCCGGCAACACGATGTGTGTACCGAGACGATAGATTACCAGAAAGAAGAGTGTGTTGAGAATGCGAATTCTCAAGTCTTCAATCTTGAAAATGTTTTTTAATGTCTGGATGAAGTTCTTCATACTAAGAAATACGAATCATTACTAATTTAAGAATTACGAATAGAATTTATTTTTTTTTCTGTTAGTTCACTTACTAACTCAACAGTTCCACCCTGTGCTTCGATGGCTGTTTTTGCAGAAGCTGAGAATGCGTGAACCTTTACATTGAGCTTGGTTTTCAATTCACCTCTGCCAAGAATTTTTATTTTATCCTTTTTAGCAGCGAGCCCGTTTTCCACCAGCGTATTTACATCGATGGAAGTAATTTTTTTATTTTCAGCAAGTGTTTGCAACGTATCGAGATTGATACCGTGAAACTCCCTGCGGAAGTGATTGACGAATCCGAATTTTGGAACACGTCTTTGCAACGGCATCTGGCCTCCTTCAAAACCACGTTTGCTGCTATAGCCTGAACGTGATTGTGCTCCTTTGTGTCCGCGGGTAGATGTACCACCACGACCGGAACCGGTTCCGCGACCAAGACGTTTATTTTTTCTGACTGAACCTTCTGCAGGTTTGAGATTACTTAAGTTCATTTTAATTTTCTTTATTCCTTACCGGAAATTTATATTTCAGTTACTTCTACAAGGTGATTAACTTTCGTCAACATACCTTTTATCTGCGGAGTAGCTTCATGTTCTACCGAGTTATGCAACTTGCGAAGACCCAATGCAGCCAGGGTTCTCTTCTGACGTTCTGATCTGTCGATTCCGCTTTTTACTAATTTGATTCTGAGCTTTGCCATTTCTTGATGTGATGATTAGTTGATTTGATGATGTGATAATGTCATTTGCTAATTATCAAATTATCAAATCATCAAATTATTTTTATCCGTTAAACACTCTTGCCATTTTAATTCCTCTGTGTTGAGCCACTGTAGCCGGGTCACGCATTTTTGCAAGAGCATCAATGGTTGCTTTTACCACGTTGTGCGGGTTTGAGCTTCCTTTTGATTTTGCCAATACATCATGGACACCAACACTCTCAAGTACAGCACGCATCGCACCTCCCGCGATTACACCGGTTCCCGGAGCAGCCGGTTTCAACAGCACATAGGCACCACCGAATTTTCCGTATTGCTCATGCGGTACAGTGCCTTTCATGATCGGAACTTTTACCAAATTCTTTTTCGCATCATCAACACCTTTCGCAACAGCATCCGTTACTTCCTTTGCTTTGCCGAGACCATATCCAACAACGCCATGCTCATCACCCACCACCACAATGGCAGCAAATGTGAACGCACGACCTCCCTTGGTTACTTTCGTAACACGCTTTACTTTCACGAGACGATCTTTCAATTCAATCTCGCTGGTCTTCACTCTTTTTATGTTTGCTTCTGACATTTTTTATTTCGGATTTCGGATTTCAGATTTCGGATTTACCCGAAAATCTTTGTTCCAATTATTTATTATTAATTTTCAATTTAGAAAGTCAATCCTCCTTCACGAGCTCCTTCGGCCAATGATTTCACACGACCATGATACAGGTAACCACCGCGATCAAACACAACAGATTTAACACCTGATTGCGCTGCCTTTTCAGCAATTGCTTTACCAACTGCTTTTGCAATCTCAACCTTGTTTCCTTTGATGCCTTCTGCATCTTTGGATGCTGATGATGCCGCAGCAAGAGTAACTCCTGATATATCATCAATCAGCTGAGCATAAATTTGCTTGTTGCTTCTGTAAATGGATAAGCGGGGACGCTCAGCAGTTCCTTTCAGAACCTTACGGATGCGTTTACGAATACTATTTCTTCTTAATTGTTTTCTTAACATTTTTATTCAGATTTTCGATCAGAGTGTTGAGCTCTTATCTTGTTTCTAATATCTTGATTCTTGAATCTTACTTCTTAGCTGCAGACTTACCTGCTTTTCTTCTTAATATTTCACCTGTAAACTTGATACCTTTTCCTTTGTAAGGCTCCGGGGCGCGGAATGAACGGATCTTTGCAGAGATGGCTCCGAGCAATTGCTTGTCAGCACTTTCAAGAATAATGGTAGGATTACTCCCTTTTTCAGTCTTGGTACTTACTTTCACTTCTACAGGGATTTCAAAAATGAAATGGTGAGAATAACCGAGCACCATGTCAAGCAATTGTCCCTGGTTGGATGCCTTGTAACCCACTCCAACTAACTCCTGCTGTTTTGTGAATCCTTGTGATACACCAATCACCATGTTGTTGATGAGTGCGCGGTACAGACCATGCAATGCACGATGACGTTTTTGATCAGTTGCGCGCTCTACGGTAATCGTAGTGCCATCAACTTTTGCAGTTACACCATCTTCCATTTTCTGAGTCAACTCGCCCTTCGGTCCTTTTACATGAACCGTGTTTCCGTTGACTTTCACTTCCACCTTTGCAGGAATCGTGATTGGTAATTTTCCTATTCGTGACATTTTCTATTGAATATTTTATAATGAATATTGAATATTGCTTAAATTGTATTTGCCTGATTAATTTTCAATTTACAATCTTCAATTTTTAATACACATAACATAACACTTCTCCCCCTACTTTCTGTTCCTTGGCTTCCTTGTTTGTCATCACACCTTTCGATGTAGAAAGAATTGCGATCCCTAAACCATTCAATACACGTGGCATTTTATTCATGCCCGCATATCTTCTTAAACCGGGAGAACTCACCCTGGAGATGTTATGAATGGCCGGAGCTTTTGTAACCGGATGATATTTCAACGCAATCTTGATGACACCCTGAATTTCGCTGTCCTCAAATTTATAATCTAGGATGTACCCTTTGTCTTTCAGGATTTTAGTCATCTCCTTTTTCAAGTTGGATGATGGAATTTCCACGATGCGATGATTCGCTCTTACGGCATTTCTTATTCTCGTCAGGAAATCTGCAATTGTATCTGTCATTGTTATTTTAGTTTTTTGAATTCTTTAATTTATAATTCAAAATTTATAATTTATAATTTTCAAACTTACCAGCTTGCTTTTGTTACTCCCGGAATCTTTCCTTCAAGCGCCATCTTGCGGAACATGTTTCTCGATAATCCGAATACACGCATATAACCGCGCGGACGACCGGTTAATTTGCAACGGTTGTGTTGACGAACAGGAGAAGCATTGCGTGGTAATTTATCAAGTGCTGCATAATCACCGGCTGCCTTCAAAGCTGCTCTCTTGACTGCATAACGGGCAGCCATTCGGGCACGCTTCACTTCTCTTGCTTTCATTGATTCTTTTGCCATTTTCTAATTTGTTGATTTGCTGATTAGCTGATGTTTTGATTTTATTTTATTTTATTTATTTCATTAACTAATTACCCAATTATCACATCAGCTAATTATTTTTCAGTTGTTTTGAATGGGAAACCAAATTCTTTCAACAATTCCATTGCCTCTTCATCCGTTTTTGCAGACGTTACAAACGTGATGTCCATACCTGTCACCTTACCAACCTTGTCAATATCAATTTCAGGGAAGATGATTTGCTCAGTTACACCGAGTGTATAATTTCCGCTTCCATCAAAACCTTTCGGGTTAATGCCTTTGAAGTCACGAATACGCGGAAGCGCAACAGCGATCAGGCGATCCAGGAATTCAAACATGTTGTTATCGCGCAATGTGACGCGAACACCAATCGGAACATTTACTCTCAGTTTGAAGTTTGAAATATCTTTTTTTGATTTTGTCGGAACAGGTTTCTGCCCTGTGATTTGTGTCATTTCAGCAATGGCAGAATCAATCAGCTTTTTATCGCTCACTGCATCACCAACACCCTGGTTCAGGCAAATCTTGGTGATACGCGGAACCTGCATCACACTTTTGTAATTAAATTTTTTCCGAAGAGCCGGAGCTACTTCTTCTTTGTATTTTGTTTTTAATCTCGGTGTATAACTCATTTGATTGCCTCCCCTGATTTTTTAGAGTAACGAACTAGTTTACCATCTTCTTCTTTTCTGCCAACACGGGTTGCATTGCCTTTGCCGTCAACCAGCATCAGGTTTGAAATGTGGATGGTCGCTTCTTTCTTAACAATACCACCTTGTGTTTGCTTTGCATTCGGCTTGGTGTGTTTACTCACCATATTCACGCCTTCAACGAGCACTCTTCGTTTATCAAGAAGTATCTCAAGAATTCTTCCCTGTGAACCTTTTGAATCTCCGGCAAGAACTTTTACGATGTCACCTTTCCTGAGCTTCAGTTTCGGTTGTTTATTTTTCTTTCTTTCCATTTTCTATTTGCGAATTACGAATCAATACGAATGATCGAATTACGAATTTTATTTTTTTATAATACTTCCGGAGCCAATGAAACGATTTTCATAAATTGTTTTTCACGAAGTTCCCGTGCAACCGGTCCGAAGATACGCGTGCCTCTTAACTCATCCTGGGCAGTAAGCAATACTACTGCGTTATCATCAAAACGGATGTATGAACCATCCAGTCTTTTTACTTCTTTCTTTGTGCGCACCACAACTGCTTTTGTAACAGTTCCTTTTTTAATATTTCCTGAAGGCAGTGCATGCTTAACAGTGACTACAATTTTATCACCGAGCGATGCATATTTCTTTCTTGTTCCGCCCAACACACGTATACAAAGAACTTCTTTTGCTCCGCTGTTATCGGCTACTGTCAGTCTTGATTCTTGCTGTATCATCTTTTAAAAAGTTTACTGTTTACTGTTCACTGTTCCCATTTGTAAACCGGAAACATCAAACTATAAACTGATTTTATTTTGCTTTCTCTAAAATTGCTTTCAATCTCCAGTTCTTGTTTTTGCTGAGCGGACGAGTTTCCGTGATGGTTACCAGGTCACCGATTCCGCATTCATTCTTTTCATCGTGCGCCATGAACTTGGTCGTCTTCTTGATAAACTTCCCGTACATCGGATGTTTCACCTTACGTTCCACAGCAACCACGATGCTTTTACTCATCTTGTTACTGACAACAGTTCCTGTTCTCTCTTTTCGTAATGCTCTTTTTAGTGTAGTCTCTTCCATTTGTAAACTTGTTCTAACTCTATTATTGATTGTTAGTTTGTGCTTCTTTTGTGCGTTTGGTTAATTCTGTCTGAATCATCGCAATTCCCCTCCGTGTAATCCGGATCTTCAACGGATTTTCAATCGGTGATATCGCATGATTCATTTTCAGTTTTGAATACTGAGTTCTCTCTTCTGCCAAACGCATGCGAAGCTCGTCTGTTGTTAATTCTTTGATGTCTTCTTTTTTCATTTTTATTAGATGTTGGATGATCGATGCTAGATGGAGGATTTCTGAATTCCATCCTCTAACCTCCATGCTCGTTATTAATTTGCTGCCGAATAATCTCTTCTTACAATGAACTTTGTACTTACTGAAAGTTTTTGTGCTGCCAGACGCAATGCTTCTTTTGCAGTTGCTTCAGTTACACCTTCCGCTTCGAAGATGATGGTTCCCGGCTTTACAACAGCTACCCAATATTCAGGTGCTCCTTTTCCTTTTCCCATTCGAACCTCCGCAGGTTTTTTAGTAATCGGTTTATCCGGAAATATTCTGCACCAGATTTGACCTTCACGTTTCATGAAACGGGTTACCGCAACACGGGCTGCTTCAATTTGTTTACTCGGAATCCATGCAGTTTCAACTGATTTAATTCCAAATGATCCGAAAGAAAGCTCATGCCCGCGAGTCGCGTTGCCTTTTGCTTTCATCTTATGTTGTTTCCTGAACTTTGATTTCTTCGGCTGTAACATTTTCTTATTTCAAATTTTAGATCTCAGATTTCTTTTACAATCAACCTGAATTATTTTTTAGCTTCTTCTTTCTCCACCACGTCCGCGATCTCCGCCTCCTGCACCACCTCTACGGTCTCCGCCACCTCTGCGATCTCCGCCTCCGCCACCTCTGCGGTCTCCGCCTCTTCTGTCGCCGCGACCTTCACTTCTTCTGTCGTCTCCTTGTCCTTTCGGTCCGCCTCCCGGTACAGTTGCCTGTCCGATGTTCGGAGAAAGATCACGTTTACCGTATACTTCACCTTTGCAGATCCAAACCTTCACACCGATTTTTCCATATGAAGTTTGTGCTTCACCGATTGCGAAATCGATATCTGCTCTGAATGTATGAAGAGGAATTCTTCCTTCTTTATATTGTTCTGATCTTGCCATTTCGGCTCCACCCAAACGACCTGAACACATCACCTTAATTCCTTCTGCACCCATTCTCATCGTCGCTGCAATGGCCATTTTGGTTGCTCTTCTGAAAGAGATACGAGCTTCCAATTGACGCGCAACACCTTCTGCCACCAACTGTGCATCCAATTCAGGACGTTTTATTTCGTAGATGTTGATCTGAACATCTTTCTTCGTCAGTTTTTTTAATTCTTCTTTTAATTTATCGACTTCCTGGCCACCTTTACCAATCACAATTCCGGGACGAGCTGTATGAATGGTAACTGTAACAAGCTTCAGTGTTCGTTCGATCACAATCTTAGAAACACCACCTTTAAGAAGGCGAGCCATTACATACTTGCGGATTTTGTCATCCTCCAGCAATTTATCGCCATAATTTTTTCCGCCATACCAGTTAGAATCCCATCCTTTGATGATTCCTAACCTGTTACCAATCGGATTACATTTTTGTCCCATGTGAAATATTAATTATCGTTTTTTGTTATTCGGATTTGTTACTTTCTTCTGTTGCTGTCACTTCTTGTTTTCCTTCATAGTTTCCAAGAACGATGGTCACATGGTTCGAACGCTTGCGAACTCTGTACGCTCTTCCTTGCGGAGCAGGTTTAAGTCTCTTCAACATACGGCCACTGTCAACATCTATTGATTTCACAAAAGCTTTTCCTTCGTCAATCTTTTCTCCTGATTTTGCTTCCCAATTTGAGATCGCTGATTGCAGCAGAATTTCAAGACGTGATGAAGATGCTTTTGCATTGTACTTTAAGATGTTCATTGCCATCATAACTTCCTTCCCACGAATAAGGTCTGCAACAGATCTCATTTTACGCGGAGATGTAGGAACATTCACCAATCTTGCAATGGCAGTGCTCTTCAATATTTCTTTACGGTTTTCCGCAGCTTGTCTTTTTCTGATTCCCATGATTAATGTCGGCTAATAATTTATTTAGATGGTTCAGTTTTGTTTCCACTGTGTCCTCTGAACGTACGAGTCGGAGCGAACTCTCCCAATTTGTGACCCACCATGTTTTCTGTGACGTACACCGGGATAAATTTATTTCCATTGTGTACAGCGAAGGTGTGACCAACAAAGTCAGGAGAAACCATCGAAGAACGTGCATACGTTTTAATCGCAGTTTTCTTTTTGCTTTCATTCATCTTGACAACTTTTTTGTCAAGGTGATAAGCGATGTAAGGACCTTTTTTTAGTGAACGAGCCATTGTTATATTTACTGTTTATCGTTTACGGTTTACGGTTAACTGGAAACCGTAAACTGAAAACTAATTTTATTTCTTTCTTCTTTCGATGATGTACTTACTTGAAGGATTCTTCGGTTTACGAGTCTTGTAGCCCTTTGCAAGCAATCCTTTACGTGAACGTGGATGACCTCCTGATGCACGGCCTTCACCTCCACCCATCGGGTGATCTACCGGGTTCATCGCAACACCTCGTACTCTTGGTCTGCGACCCATCCAACGTGAACGGCCTGCTTTACCAAGACTTTCCTGGATATGATCTGCATTTGAAACCGTACCGATTGTAGCAAGACAGGTTGTAAGAATCATGCGTGTCTCACCACTTGGCATCTTCAATACGGCATATTTTCCATCGCGTGCAGAAAGCTGCGCGAATGATCCCGCACTTCTAGCAATTTCTCCACCTTGTCCCGGACGTAATTCAATGTTGTGAATCAATGTTCCGAGAGGAATATCTTTAAGGAATAAAGCATTCCCGATTTCCGGAGTTGCTTTTTCTCCTGACATAATCACCTGGTCAACCTTCAATCCGTTTGGAGCAATGATGTAACGTTTTTCTCCGTCTTTGTAAAACACTAATGCAATACGTGCAGTACGATTCGGATCGTATTCAATTGTCTTAACGATTCCTTCAATGCCTGATTTATCTCTTTTGAAATCAATCTGACGATATAATTGTTTATGTCCACCGCCAATGTAGCGCATGGTCATCTTACCGCTGTCGTTACGACCGCCTGAACGCTTCTTTGGCGAAGTCAGACTTTTCTCCGGACTTGAAGCTGTAATATCATCGTACGAATCAACGATTGTGTGTCGTTGACTCGGAGTCATTGGTCTAAGTTTTCTAACTGCCATGTTCTTATTTCGGATTTCGGATTTTAAATTTCGGATTGATTGTCAATCTTTATTTCGAATTCTATCCCTTTTTTATTTAGAATTTATAATCTAGAATTTCTAATTTCTTAAATGTTGCTATAGAAGTCAATCGTTTCACCTTTCTTCAGTATTACAATTGCTTTTTTGAAAACGCCTTTGCTTCCTGTGACTGCACCTGTCTTAGTGAAACGCGATTTCAATTTGCCATAATATTTCATGGTGTTCACGCGCTCTACAGTTACGCTGTACATTTTTTCAATCTCGTTCTTGATCTGAATTTTGTTTGCATTTTTATCTACAATAAACCCATACGCGCCAAGTTTTTCACCGGCCTTCGTCATCTTTTCAGTGATGATCGGTTTTTTCAGGATGCTCATTTTGTCAATCTGGTTTCTAATGCGGAAACAGAACTCTGCACCAATACAAGGTTTTGAGCATTCAAAACATCGTAGGTGTTAAGCTCTGACGCAGTTGTTACTTTATTACGTTCTAAATTGCGGGATGACAAATATATATTTTTGTCATGCTGCGGCAATACCATCAATACCTTTTTATCTGTCAACTTTAAGTTTTTCAAGATCTCCGTGTACGCCTTTGTTTTCGGCTGATCAATATTGAAATCTTCAAGGATGATAATGCCTTTTTCTTTTGCTTTATAGGTCAATGCTGATAAACAAGCAATGTGTTTTAGTTTTTTGTTCAGCTTGAAAGAATAATCTCTCGGACGCGGACCAAATACACGGCCACCACCGACAAACAACGGAGATTTCATAGAACCTGCACGCGCTCCGCCTGTACCTTTTTGCCTCTTCAACTTTTTGGTAGTACGGTTAATTTCTGCACGCTCTTTTGATTTATGAGTTCCCTGGCGTTGGTTAGCGAGGTATTGTTTCACATCCAGGTAGATCGCATGATCATTTGGCTCAATGCCAAAAACACTTGCGCTGAGTTTTACTTTCTTTCCGGTTTCTGCACCGGTTGTATTTACGACTGATAATTCCATGATTTATTTCTCCACGATTACAATAGAACCAATATGTCCCGGAACAGATCCTTTGATCAACAAAAGATTTTGTTCAGGAATTACTTTTACCACTTCAAGGTTTTGCATTTTCACACGATCAACACCCATGTGTCCACCAAGACGTTTTCCTTTGAATACACGTGACGGCCATGAAGATGCACCCATTGAACCCGGCGCTCTCAAACGGTTATGCTGACCGTGCGTAGTTCCACCGACTCCCTGGAAATGATGTCTTCTGACAACACCCTGGAAACCTTTTCCTTTTGAAGTTCCGATGACATCCACAAAATCACCTTCCACAAAAAGTTCTGCTTTTATTTCAGAACCCAGTGTTGGCAATTCAGGAAAATGTCTGAACTCAACTAATTTTTTCTTAGGAGTTGTGCTTGCTTTTTTGAAGTGACCTTTTAAAGCAGAGGTTGTATGCTTGTCTTTCTTTTCACCGAAAGAAAGCTGAACAGCTTTGTAGCCATCACTTTCAACAGTCTTTACCTGTGTAACAACACACGGTCCTGCTTCTATAACAGTACATGGAATGTATTTACCGTCAGCAGCAAATATGCTGGTCATTCCGATTTTTTTTCCAATGATTCCGGACATTTTGTTTCGTTTTTAAGTCAGAGGTTTGTACCGATTCTGTTGGACAAACATTCACTTTGTATTAATAAATTATTAGGATGCTTTAATTTCTACTTCAACTCCGCTTGGTAATTCAAGCTTCATTAATGCATCTACAGTCTTAGCTGATGAATTATAAATGTCGAGCAAACGCTTGTAAGAGCACAGTTGAAATTGCTCGCGTGCTTTCTTATTCACGTGTGGTGAACGAAGAACAGTAAAGATTTTTTTGTCAGTCGGTAATGGAATTGGTCCATTGACAACTGCACCTGTGATCTTCACAGTTTTCACGATCTTCTCAGCAGACTTGTCTACTAAGTTGTGATCGTAAGATTTTAATTTGATGCGGATTCGCTGTGACATTTTTTTAAGTATAAAGAACGTTATGTATACTGATTATGATATTTTTTCTGCTTTTGTTTTGCCTTTCACTTTTGCAATGACTTCTTCAGACATCGCTTTCGGAGTTTCAGCATAATGAGAAAACTCCATCGAAGATGATGCACGACCTGAAGTAATCGTACGAAGTGTTGTTACGTAACCAAACATTTCAGAGAGTGGAACTTTCGCACGGATTACCTGTGCACCTGCACGTGTATCCATTCCTTCCAACTGACCTCTTCTCTTGTTCAGGTCACCCATTACATCACCCATGTATAAATCAGGAGTTACCACTTCCACTTTCATGATCGGCTCCATCAATACAGGTTTTGCTTTCGGAGCAGCCTCACGGAAAGCAACCTTCGCAGCAATTTCAAATGACAATGCGTCCGAATCGACACTGTGGTAAGAACCATCGTACAAACGAATCTTCATGCTGTCATTTGCATAACCCGCAAGCACACCATTCGTCATCGCTGACGCGAAACCTTTCTGAACAGCCGGAATAAATTCACGTGGAATATTTCCACCTGTGATTTCATTTTCAAATTGTAATCCTGTATGTCCTTTTTCCAACCACTCTTTATCTGCAGGACCAATCTCAAACTGGATGTCAGCGAACTTACCGCGACCACCTGTTTGCTTCTTGTAAATTTCACGATGTGTAGCACTCTTTGTAAGAGCCTCTTTGTAGTTAACCTGGGGAGCACCTTGATTTGCTTCCACTTTAAACTCACGTCTTAAACGGTCAACAATAATTTCAAGGTGAAGTTCACCCATTCCGCTGATTACCGTTTGTCCGGTATCTTCATCGGTGTGTACTTTGAAAGTCGGATCCTCTTCGGCAAGTTTCGCCAAGGCCATACCGAGCTTATCGACATCTGCCTGGGTTTTTGGCTCAATCGCTAGTCCGATAACCGGGGTCGGGAATGTCATAGACTCAAGAACAATCGGAGCAGCAGGATCACATAACGTATCTCCTGTTTTTATTTCTTTGAAACCAACAGCGGCAGCGATATCACCTGCTTCAATACTGTCAATTGGAGTTTGCTTGTTCGCATGCATCCGGATGATACGGGAGATCCGCTCATTCTTTCCGGTACGTGCATTCAATACATACGAACCTGCATCCAGTTTTCCTGAATACACACGGAAGAAAGCAAGACGACCAACAAAAGGATCGGTTGCAATTTTGAAAGCCAATGCTGCAAATTTATCCGAAGCATCCGGTCTTCTTTGTTCTTCTTTTTCTGTATCAGGATTGATTCCGGTTACACTCGGAATATCCATCGGAGAAGGCAAATATTGAATCACGGCATCAAGCATGGCCTGAACACCTTTGTTTTTAAATGCAGATCCGCAAAGAAGCGGAGTAATTTTCATAGCGATGGTTGCTTTGCGAATAGCAGTACGCAACTCATCTTCCGTAATTGAATTTGGATCTTCAAAAAACTTCTCCATTAAATGATCATCAAATTCTGCAACTGCTTCAACCAATTGAGCTCTCCAGTGATTTACATCAGCCTGCATGTCAATTGGAATAGGAACTTCATCAAACGTTGCTCCCTGGGTTTCGTCATGCCAGATAATGGCTTTGTTGCGAATCAAATCCACAACACCTTTAAACATATCTTCAGCACCAATCGGCAATTGAAGCGGAATAGGATTTCCGTGCAATCTTTCTTTTACTTGTGCAACAACGTTTAAGAAGTCAGCCCCTGCGCGATCCATTTTGTTTACGAAACCAATTCGCGGAACCATGTATTTATTCATCTGTCTCCAAACGGTTTCAGATTGCGGCTCAACACCACCAACTGCACAGAATAATGCAACAGCTCCATCAAGAACACGTAATGAACGCTCTACTTCTACAGTAAAGTCAACGTGGCCGGGAGTATCAATAATATTTACTTTGAATTGCTGAGTTTGAGGAGTAACAGTTCCGTTGTGAGTAGGGTAATTCCAAAAAGTAGTTGTAGCAGCAGAAGTAATGGTAATACCACGTTCCTGCTCCTGAACCATCCAATCCATGGTAGCTGCACCTTCGTGCACTTCACCAATCTTGTGAACCTTGCCTGTATAATAAAGAACACGTTCTGTCGTAGTTGTCTTACCTGCATCAATGTGTGCAGAGATTCCGATGTTGCGTGTCAATAATAAATCTGTTGCCATACTATTTTTTAAGCCCTGAAGTGGCTAAATGCTTTATTGGCTTCCGCCATCTTATGAGTATCTTCTTTCTTCTTTACTGCAGAACCTTCATTTTTAGAAGCGGCAATTATTTCTCCGGCTAATCTCTCTGCCATCGATTTTTCGTTGCGGTTTCTTGAATAACTGATCAACCATTTAATTGTCAATGCAACTTTTCTGTCAGGACGAATCTCACTTGGAATCTGGAATGTTGCGCCACCTACTCTTCGGCTCTTCACCTCAACAGTCGGCATCACATTCGTCATTGCTTTTTTCCAGGTATCCAATCCACTTTCTTTTGTTTTGTCTTCTACTTTAGCGATTGCATCATAAAATATTCCGTAGGCAGTACTTTTCTTTCCGCCGTACATGAGGTTATTTACAAAGCGTGTTACCAACGTATCGTGGAACTTCGGATCCGGTAACAGAATTCTCTTTTTAGGTTTCGACTTGCGCATCTTTCTTAATTTGATGATTTGATAATTTGATGATTAGCTAATTAACCAATCATCGCATCAGCATATTTATTTCTTTCCTTCTTTAGGTCTCTTTGCACCGTATTTACTTCTTTGTTGCTTTCTTCCTTCAACACCTGCGGTATCCAATGTACCGCGAATGATGTGGTAACGAACTCCTGGAAGATCTTTTACCCTTCCTCCGCGAATCATCACGATGGAGTGCTCCTGAAGGTTATGTCCTTCACCCGGAATGTAAGCAGAGACTTCGAACTTATTCGTCAAACGCACACGGGCAACTTTCCTCATCGCTGAGTTCGGCTTCTTTGGGGTGGTTGTGTACACACGTGTACAAACACCTCTGCGTTGCGGACAAGACACCAATGCAGGCGACTTGCTTTTATCCATAAGTTTAGAGCGTCCTTTTCGAACCAACTGCTGTATTGTAGGCATCCTATTGTCTTTGAATTAGTTTACGGTCAATATTTTATGCGATTTTGCCCTATTTTTAGGGAACGCAAAGGTAAATCATTTTTCTTATTTACCAAGTTTGTTGATAAAATTTTTTGAACATGATCGTATTTATTATTCCTCCTCTGAAAAGTCACCGCAAAATTGAGATGAGAAAGTGCTCCTAAATCGCAAGAATTTTTTTCCAAAATCGGAATGATTCTCTTTGTAAAAATAGACTGAGCTGTTTATATAAATGAAGGAAAGAATAATAAAAGACCGAATGTTTACAAAAAAACACCTTTCAGAGTCCATATTTCCAGGTGAAAAGGACTTTCATTTAAGTCCGGACCTATTTCGCTCTTGAACTAAATTCCTTTTATACTTTTGCCTGCTATGAATTCATTGATTAAGACATCAGCAATTTATTTTTTAAAAATGACAGCCGGAGTCATTTTATTCATTTCATCTTCCACCTCATTTGCTCAAACAGGCAATGTTGTCCTGATAGAGGTATTTTCTGAAACCGGTTGCGGTGCCTGCGCCGAATACGATTCTTCTTTCAAAGCGCTTACTGATACCAATGCAGCCAAAGTTGCCGTGATCAGTTACCATTGTTTCTATTCGCAGGATCCTTTTTTAACCTACAACAGAACAGGAGATCAGCGATACGCATATTATAAAATCAAAGATGGCTTTCCGTCTGCCATGGTGAATGGCAAAAAAGCAAGTGAGACAAGCGCTCATTTGTATTTTGTGAAAGCTCCTGTCATCCAAACGATGTATGAGCAACCGGCCCAATTCAATTTGGATGTGAAATGTATTCGTTCAGAAAAAAATAGTTTGAAAAAGGCAGAATTAAAATTGAAGGTTACTGCATTAAAGGACAACCCTTCCAAAGACTTACGACTTTTTGTAGTAGTAACAGAAAACAACATTGACTACAAAGAGCGATATCATTCAACCACCTCAAACGGTCTCAATACGTTTAATCATATCATGAGAGCGATGCTGCCTGATACCAATGGAATCGTCATGAGCTCACAGACCGTTGGCAAAGTGAACAAGTCAACCATTTCTTATACGAATGACGACAAGGAAATAAATTTTAAAGAAGTGCAGTTTATTGTTTTTGTACAAGACATCGTTTCGAAAGAAGTGCTGGGAGCCACGGTTGTGAACGAAAGCAGCGGCAGCAGGAAGTAGGCAATATCAGTATACAGAATAGTTAGAAAATAAATCCAACTTGCAGCGAGTGAGTATTGTCTATAAATATATCTGCGGAATTCTGATCGTTCTTTTAACAGGATATTTTTTCTACACAAAAGATTTTTCCAACAAATATGATAAGGTAATCATGGCTGAAGGGCTTGGTTACTATGTTTATCTTCCTGCTACTTTTATTTACCATGATTATACGTTTCAGTTTTTCAATGAAGTGTATCCGAAATATTACAACCCGGGATACAATCCGCCTACCGGAAATTTTATCAGGACGTTTGATGGAGTTAGTGTAAATAAATATTATCCCGGAGTAGCTATTCTTTGGCTTCCCTTTTTTCTGATCGCTCATTTGCTTGCCTTACTCCTGCATCTTCCGGCTGACGGATTCTCCGATATGTATCAATATGGAATCGGTATGGCGGGAATTTTTTATACGTGGCTAGGCTTGAAGTTCACGAAAAAAACCCTAACTCATTTTAAAATTCCACCGGTCATCCAGGTATTTACATTGAGTATTTTGCTATTCGGGACAAACATGCTCTTGTATGCATCCACGTGGTCGTCACAAACGCATTGCTATTCTTTTTTTCTAATCGCCGCTTTTTTCTGGTTCATCATCCGACTTGTGAATGATGAGTACGATAAAAAAAATCAAGCACTGATGTGGTCATTTATCTTGCTTGCCTTTACAATGACACTGCGGCCGCAGAATATTGCCATCCTGTTGTTGCTTCCATTTTTCGGTTTCACAAAAAAAAGCTTTTCATCCATCCTGAAGAATAATTTGTTCACCATTTCAAGTGCAATCGGAATGCTGATTGGATTTTTATTGATCGCGCGTGTCAGTTATGTATGGTACATCCAGACCGGAAAATTATTTTTGAATCCATACCACGGTGAACATTACTATTTCAACAAACCACATGTGTTGGCTGTGTTGTTTAGCTTCAGACAAGGCTGGCTTGTTTATTCACCTTTTGTTGCCATCGCTTTAGCAGGAATATTTTTCTTTAAAAGAAATTCAGACAAAATTAACCTGTTTATTTTTTGGGCTCCGGTTATTTATGTTTCAAGTTGCTGGTGGTGCTGGACGTATGGAGCTACTTCATACGGTCAGCGTCCCTTTATAGATTATTACTGCATCATCGCTTTACAAGCTGCGATCTTCTTAAATTATTTTTATCAACGAAGATTAAAATTGGTTTCGCAATCGGTGGCGCTTGTTGTCATTCCATTGAGTTTGTTGCAAACGCATCAATACAAGTATGCCATCATTGCGAATGAAAATGAACAAGCTGAAAATTATTTTGAAAACTTTTTTGAGATCCATCCCGTTGCACAATACCCGATTCCGCCGGCATGTATTCAAAATAAAGAAGAACATTTTTTTTCTTTTGATGATTACATCGATTCAACCAGAACAGGTAATGTTTTTTATTCAGGTAAAGGCGCTTCATTCGTTAGTGTAATGCAACCGATAAACGAAAAGAAATTTTTCAAACTTCCCGCTTATATGGTTCCGGGATTTTATTCCATCATCCGTTGCACAGCCATGATCAAGCGAACTTCTGATGACGGAAATGAATTACTCGTCATTGATTTTATTCGGAACGGAAAAGTAGTGAGCAGTAATCCATACTGGACAAAATATTTTACACACAGAAATGAATGGACAAAATTTCAAAGCGGATTGGAAGTTCCGCAAGAAGCACTTCCCGGCGACAGCATTTCAATTTATTTCAAGCGAGTAGAAGGGAATGATGTGGCGTACATTGATGACCTGAAAGTTGAATTCATTCATGCTGACTCATCATACATACAACAGCGATAATCAGGAAATGCTCAACAAAACTTTCCATGCTTCATGTACTTCTCCTTTTTCAAGCAATACTTTAGCACGCTGATGCAAATGCAATTCTAACTCTTCGGAGTTTTTTCCGAAACGATCTGTTACGTTTTTTATCTCTGCTGACTTCCTGTATTCATTCATCTCTTCATCCGTCGGTAACTCATCCACGTTGCCAAGTTGACCAAGATTGTTTCCTGTGAGAACTTTCGAGAGCTTGATTCGCACAGGAATCTGATCAATTCCAATCCCATGTTTTGAATTCGGTTTAGCCACTTCAAACAATGCATCTCCTGAAGCACGGCAATACCAATCAAAACCCATTCGCGCAACGAGATCAATTTTATTCGGATCAATTTTTTGATCTTCCGTCAACACCTCTTCACTCACATGCATCAAGACAATTTCACAGATCACCAGGTTCGCTGCCCCGCCTTCATGACCGGTTTCAATTACATTCAACACTTTGCATTCCATTTGCACCGGAGATTCCTTTACACGAAACGGTTTCACCATCACCGATTCAATCGGCGTAAAGCCTGACTTTACAAATTCATTGACACCTTTCGGATATTCCGTGCTGGCAAGTGAAGCCTGGTGAACCATCGCATAATTGACCACGTTGATCACCACTTCTTTTATCTCCTGAACATTTTCCAATGTGTGTTTAATCGTATTGTCGCGAACTCTGCGTGCCGGAGAAAAAACCACAATCGGAGGATGACTTCCAAACGCATTGAAAAAACTAAACGGAGAAAGATTCGGATTCCCGTCTTTATCAATCGTACTTGCAAAAGCTATTGGCCGAGGAGCAATAGCCGACAACATATAACTGTGGAACAAACCTGTCTTTATTTCTTTGGGATTGATGGTGAGCATTCTGTTCTTTATGAGTTAATTTAAAAAAAGAATCTGCAACACAAAAAAATATTATTGAATAAAACGCAACAACGCTAAAAGTTCCTTATCCGAAATATTCTCTTTGTCAGATTTGTCATAAATGGAGAGCAGATAAACCGAAGACTGCAAAACCTGAACATTTGAAATAATTCTCGCTCCACCGGATTTGCCTTTTCCTTTTGATGTTATTAACAATCTGATCTTGTAACAATTGTTTCCTAATGGAGAACCTTGTTTAGGAGAAGATTCCAAACTTGCTATCAGTTGACCAAATTCCTTTTTTAGTGACGGATATTTTTTAGCTAATTTTTTAAGCTGTTTATCAAAAGGAGGAATTGAAAAAACATTATAGCTCATTCAGTAAATCTTTGGCAGGACGTGCTTTCAACTTACCTTTTTTAACGAGGTTCAGATTTTCAACAGCTTCTTTTAATTCCTCCAGAATCTCTGCTTTGTAAGGCGTGATCGGGCTTGCTTTCACAAAGGAAAAGCTTTTCAGCAGTTCCATAAAAAATTCAGCTTTGCTATCCTTAATGTCTACGATTACTTTCATGGTGTTGAACCTAATGGATTGCAAAAATAGGAAAATATTTTCGCAGTCAGGTATTCCTAAAATTCGAAACAAAAAAAGATTTATAATGGTGATTCTTCGATCCAAAATTTGCTTTAACTAAAAGATATTTGTTTCTTTGAGATACACTTTGCTTAACATATTCACTTTGAAAAAAATCTTTACAATTATTTTTCTTCTAATAAATTTCTCTGCTCATTCACAGTTTTTAAAAGAGTGGATAAGGTCTGATGATAGCTTAATGAACAGCATTCGTAATTCTGCTGTTGATTCATTAGGTAATTTTTACACTCTCAGAGATTTATCTACTACTCAAAATGGGCATAGCATACTATATTCACGTATTGAAAAGTACGATCCGCAAGGTGTTTCCGTTTGGAAAAAAAACTTCCCTGAATATGTTTTTAATATTACAACCTTTAATCTATCCTTCCATCCGGAAGATTTACAAATTGACTACGATGGAAATTTGGTTGCGTTAATGTGTCACGTCAACCAAAACTTAACCTGGCTTTATAAAATGGACCTTGACGGAAACGTCATTTGGCAGGACACATTTCCAGAGGAATATCATGCTTTAATTATTGATTCGAATAATACTATTTATGCTTTAGAGTATTCGAATGGTCTGAGTTTCAGAAAAATGAATTCCAATGGTGAGTTAATATGGAATCATGTCATCCAACATACTGGGGGAAATAATAACGGAGCTGTTTTACTAAATAACGAACTTTTTGTTAGTGAGTACGATTTTGATAGTTCAACGGTTTATCTAAATAAAATCGATTCTTCTGGAAACGAGTCTAATTTATTTAGTATCCCATGTACTACTTGCCCACGCTTATTAGGAATAGAAAATAATGAATTGTATTTTGATAGCTATCATGCTTATGAAGTCAGAGATTTTTCTGGAAATATTCTGTTGAGCAATTCATTTACGAATGACTATAATTCCCTTGCAGGGAAAGACCCACTAAATAATTGGTGGTTTTCTTCTGAGCAATATAATGCAGGAGAAATTGAATTTAAAAAATATAATTCATCTCATGTTTTGGTTTTCAATCAAACATTCTATCTTCCCAATTCCGATCTGTATACAAGCGGATTTAATAAAAGGCATCCATATTTCATTAATAATGAATTATATATTCCGTATGCTTATACCAATATGATTAGCCATAATGAATATGCGGGAATTTTACGTGTCGATCAGAGTGGAAATATATTTTCACAAGGGGAATTTCTTCTAAATTCCGGATGCAATTTTGATATCGGCCCAATGACCCATGCATTCTTTGAATCAAATAATAAAAGATATGTATATGTGGCTCTTAATGAAGGATGCCCTACAAGTGACAACACTTTTCACATCGCAAAATTTTCATTTGACGGTTATGCTTACAGAGGAAATTTTTTTGAAGATCTCAATGCAAATACTGTTTACGACAGCTTGACTGAATATGGAATAGCCATGCAGCGGTTAAAGGTTTTACCTGATAGCTCATATTATTTTTCAAACAGCTTAGGCAATTATGAAATTACAATTGATGCTTCTTCTCCACGGATTTTCCAATATGATAATTTTACCGGAGGAACAATTACAACTGATTCTCTTGCTTATCATATAACTCCCGGAATTTCGGATCCGTGCTGTTATAATTTCGGGCTTACCGGAAATCCAATTGCTCACGATATACATTGTGATTTTACTTCCGCAGATATGCAATGCGACTCAAACAATGTTTATTGGATAAGTTTCTACAACCAAAGTTCTGTACCGGAGCATTTAGTTGCTTCATTCACTTTTGATACCTTGACAACATTTGTATCAAGCACCGATACAATTGCCTTGCAGAATGGCAATACAGTAACATGGCAACCTGTTACCTTGTTTCCATTTCAGTCATTTCAAACGACAGCAATTCTGTCAATGCCAGGAGCTGCATATATCAATGACACGATGTCTTTTCATTTAGAAGTAAAAGACGCACTATCCGGTTTGGTGCTTTGCTCAAAAGATGATTACAGTTTTGTTTCATGTTCATTTGATCCGAATGATAAACAGGTCAGACCTGAAGGAATCGGCCCTGTTCATTTAACCTCAGCGAATGAATTAACTTACACTATTCGTTTTCAAAATACGGGAAATACGACGGCCCATCGCATTCAGTTGATCGATACATTAAGCCCTGATCTTGACCTGAATTCTTTTAGGATTATATCATACAGTCATCCGGCTGAAGTAAACATTACCGGAAGAATCCTAAAAGTACTTTTTGAAAACATTCACCTTCCTGACAGCGGTTCGGATTTCGCCGGGAGCCAGGGATTTTTTAAGTATTCAGTTCGTCCAAAAAACAACCTGAGTTTACCTGTTGTAGTTTCAAACACAGCAGCGATCTATTTTGATTTCAATCAACCTGTAATTACAAACGAAGTTTTTAATACGCTTTATGAAATCCCGAATTCAATTCAATCGCAATCAGAAAATAAGTTAGTTACTGTTTATCCGAATCCTGTTTCTGATAAATTGTATTTGTCGGATGGAAAAAACTTAACAGGGAAAAATTTCACTTTTTCAATGATTGATGTCCAGGGAAAAATAATTCGCAAATCCTCATTAAGTAAATTGCCTTCCTATTTTGATTGCAGTGATTTGAATAATGGAGTTTACATTCTCAGAATCGAATCGGATTCTTCTGTTTTCAATTTGCGCTTTGTTAAGCTAACCCAATAAAATTTCCAGAAATTATTTCAAAAATATTTTTTCACCGCCAAGACAGAAAGGCGCTAAGAAGAATATTTCCTTTTTTGAGTCTCTCCGTCTTGGCGGCAATTTTTATTCTTCTATTTTATTTTGAGATGGATTCTATTGTCTTATTTCTCTCTTAGATTTCTCCTCAGGACTTGTTCTTGTATTTTGTTTCGGGAAAAAGAAAATACTCATAAGAATTAAAAACAGGATCAAAAATACAACAGCAAAAATAGCGATGAGTTCATTCTGAGAAAAAATTCCTTTCTTCAGCAAATGCTTTCTCCGTGCACGAAGGTGTAATTCTCTGCTTATTTCATAAAGAGAAGAAGCGTTCTTCATTTCTGAAATACCTTTCAGAGCTTCCGAACAAAATTCACAATCCACCAGATGCTTTTCCATTTGATGTTGCTCATTTTCATTCAACCTGTACGTGGAATAACGTACGAGTTCTTCACGTGTCAGATGGTGTGAACTGTTGAAAATATCCTTATCTCTTTTATCTCCGTTCATTTTTCTTCAACAAATATATTTTCAGGTTGCGCTTTCCGTTTTGAATGTAGCTTTTCACTTTTTCAAAATTATAACCTGTCATCGTTTCAATTTCCTTGTAGCTTTTTTCTTCGATGTAAAACAGCTTCACGCACTTCTTCTGTTCTTCGTTCAAGGTTGACATCGCTTCCTCAAGATGCGAAAGATACTGAGTACTGAACGTTTCCGGAGGATCTTCTTCCGTTGCAAAATAACTGATCTCTTCCTCCAGTTTTACCGTAAATGGTTTTTTATTCAACTGCCGGAGGCAATAATTCCGCGTCACCCTGTGAATCCAGTGGCTGAAATTCCTGATTTCATATTTTTTAAGATCGCCGGTAAGCCGCTCAAAAATATGAATCACAGCGTCCTTGCTGTCTTCTTCATTTTTAAAATAGTTCATGGAAACGGCAAACACCAGGTGGCTGTAACGGTCAAAAAGAATCCCGAGGTAGAAAGAATCCGATGTCTTTTTGTATGAATTAATAACAGAAGCATCATCCTCTTGAAAATTTTTTCTGGACCGGAGAAATTTCATACGCTGCTTCTGATACAACCGAGATGCAACATAAACGAAATTTCCATATTGCTATTCTGTTTCACCGCAACAAAATTTATTTATCTTCGCGCTCCGTTTGCGGATGTGGCGTAATGGCAGCCGCGCCAGACTTAGGATCTGGTGCCGAAAGGCGTGGGGGTTCGAGTCCCTTCATCCGCACAAAAAGTCTACGGTTTACAGTTTACGACTACTATCGTAAACTGTAAACCGTAAACAAATAAACCATTCTCATGAATATTAGCAAAGAACAACTTGATCCGTTAAACGCAATTTTAAAAATCAACATTACTCCGGAAGATTACAAACCGAAGGTGGATGTTGTGATTAAAAAATACCAAAAAACTGCGAATGTTCCGGGCTTCCGTCCGGGAATGGTACCGACCGGTGTCATCAAAAAAATGTATGGCAAAGCCGTGCTGGTTGAGGAACTGAATAATCTCCTTTCTGAAACACTTGGCAAATACATTTTCGATAATAAAATTGATGTGATCGGAAATCCACTTCCTAAAAAAAGTGATGCTGAACAAACATTTGAAGACGGACAAAATTTTGAATTCCTCTACGAGTTGGGTATTGCTCCTGACTTCGAAATCAAATTACCGAAATCAAAAATTCCATATTCACTTGTGAAGATTGATGAAAAGATGGTTGAAAACGACATCAGCGATTTAAGAAGACGTTATGGGAAGTTTTCAAATCCTGAAACATCCGATGAAAAGAATATCCTGTATGGTGAATTCAATGAACTGGATGCGGAAGGAAATATAAAAGAAGGTGGCAACCAGACAACCACCACTGTTTCCATTGAAATGATTAAAGATGCAGAGGCTAGAAAACCTTTTATCGGTTTGAAAAAAGAAGATACCGTAAACTTTAATCCATTAAAGACTTTAAAAAATGAAACGGAAGTTTCAGCGATGTTACGGGTTGACAAAGATTCTCCTGCACTTCAATCAGATTATCGTTTCACGGTGATGACGATCAACCAGGTGGAGAAAGCAGAAATGAACCAGGATTTTTTTGACAAGATTTATGGAGAAGGCGCTGTAAAAAGTGAAGAAGAATTCAAAGAAAAAGTACGCTCCGGAATCGTGACCTACTTCGAACGTGAAAGCGACCGCAAATTAAAAAAAGATTTACGCCAGGCGCTTCTTGAGTCGATGGATATTCCGCTGCCGGATGACTTTTTGAAACGGATGTTGAAAGCAAACCAGGACAAAAAAGAAAAAGTAATGGATGAACATGCTTTCGAACACGAATACCATCATGTTGCCGAAGATCTTCGCCTGGACCTGATCAACAGCAAAATTGCAAAGACAAACAGTCTTGAAATTTCGGAAGAAGAGGTTATCAATGTTGCAAAGCAGGTGTTGCGTCAACAATTTACCAACTACGGAGTGTATGACATTGAAGCGGCAAAGTTGGATGATTTGGTAACACGTTATCTCACCGAACAAAATAACCGTGAAAAAATTGAACGAAGCATTCTCGATCAGAAAGTTTTTGATTTCGTGAAACCGCAACTGAAGCTGGATGTAGAAGAACTTCCGTACGAAGACTTTGTAAAGAAGCTCAATGAGAAAACGGAGCACGAGTTAGAGCATCACCATTGATCGAGTTTTATAACAATTAGAAAGTGAGAAGATGAGAGAGTGAGAAAATGCGAGTGTCCCGTGACTTTGATACTCTCTCACTTTCACACCCTCTCACTTTCGTTCTTTCTAAGTTCTCGTTATTCGATACCGTTTGTTGAAAACTATTTTCCCCATCCCATTCTTTTCCTCCTTCCCGAATTATTTTTGATTCCACTATTTTTACAAAAGGAAAATATTCTGTTGTCTCCTTCGTCTTTATAGTAACATTCTGTTCAACATTCACTATTCACTATTCACTATTCACTATTCACTATCCACTATTCACTATTAACTAATCCCTATGATGAATTACTCAGATGAGTTTCGCAAGTATGCCATTAAACACAAAGGAATCAGCAGCACAACGGTTGACAGTTTTGTATCGTCCGTTCGTGCCGATTATATTTCCCCAACCATTATTGAAGAGCGCCAGTTGAACATTGCAACAATGGATGTATTCTCCCGTCTTATGATGGATCGAATTATCTTTCTTGGAGTCGGTATCAACGATTATGTTTCAAACATCATCCAGGCGCAATTACTTTTCCTCGAATCAGTGGATGCAAAAAAAGACATCCAGATTTACCTGAACAGTCCGGGCGGTTCTGTGTATGCAGGACTTGGTATTTATGATACCATGCAATTCGTACAGCCAAGTATTGCTACCATTTGCACCGGCATGGCAGCGTCTATGGGAGCCGTATTGATGTGTGCAGGTGATAAAGGCAAACGTGCCGCTTTAAAGCATGCACGGATCATGATTCACCAGCCAATGGGAGGAGCCGAAGGACAGGCTTCCGACATTGAAATCACAGCACGTGAGATTCAGAAGCTGAAAAAGGAGTTGTACGAGATCATTGCAAGCCATAGCGGTCAAACCTATGAAAAAGTATGGGCAGATTCTGACCGTGATCATTGGATGACTGCCGAAGAAGCAAAAGAATACGGCATGATTGACGAAATTCTTACCCGCAAAAAGTAACATTATCCGTTGTTTTAAGTAATTTTGAGGTAACGTAAGTTATTAAGGGTAATTCCTTGACTTGAATAAACTAAATTCTTTAGCTTGCGTTTAATTTCTATATTTTCTCCTCAATATGAAAAATCCAAAGGAAATAAAGTGTTCTTTTTGTGGCAGGGACAAAAGTGAGACCTACGTATTGATAGCAGGTATTACGGGTCATATTTGTGACCAATGTATTCAGCAGGCACAGAATATTCTCAGCGATGAGATGAATAGCCGTCTGAAAACTTCCCTTACCAATCACCTTACTTTATTAAAGCCGATGGAGATCAAGAAATTTCTTGAGCAATATGTAATCGGCCAGGATGATGCAAAGAAAGTATTGGCTGTTGCCGTTTACAATCATTACAAGAGAATTGCTCATAAATCTAAAAAAGGAGAAGATGTTGAGATTGAAAAATCGAACATCATATTGGTAGGAGAAACAGGAACCGGAAAAACTTTACTGGCACGTACCATTGCTAAAATGCTCAACGTTCCGTTCTGCATCGCCGATGCAACTGTTCTAACAGAAGCAGGTTATGTCGGAGAAGATGTTGAAAGCATCCTGACCCGTTTGTTACAGTCAGCCGATTACGATGTTGCTGCTGCAGAGCGAGGTATCGTTTACATCGATGAAATAGATAAGATCGCACGTAAAAGCGACAACCCTTCCATCACACGCGATGTGAGCGGAGAAGGAGTTCAGCAGGCACTTTTGAAATTGCTTGAAGGTTCTGTTGTGAATGTTCCTCCGCAAGGAGGACGGAAGCACCCGGAGCAAAAAATGATTGCAATTGACACACAAAATATTTTGTTCATCTGCGGCGGTGCGTTTGACGGTATCGAACGTAAAATCTCGAAACGTCTTCAAACGAATGCAATTGGTTTCAAAGCCGGCAAAGACAGCGATGCAGTTGACAAAACTAATTATTTGCAATACCTCAGTCCGCTTGATTTAAAAGCATTCGGATTAATTCCTGAACTGATTGGTCGTTTACCTGTGATCACACATTTGGAACCACTGGATAAACAAACGCTGCGTTCTATTCTTACAGAACCGAAAAATGCGTTGATGAAACAGTATGAAAAACTTTTCCAACTCGAGAACATCCAGTTGACTGTCGATAAAAATGCACTTGACTTTATTGTTGACAAAGCATTTGAATTCAAATTAGGTGCGCGAGGCTTACGCTCTATTTGCGAAGCCATTCTTTTGGATGCCATGTTTGAAGTTCCTTCTGCAACAAAAGCTCAGAAAGATTTTCATGTATCATTGAGTTATGCAAAAGAAAAATTCAGCAAGGCGAATATCAATCGTCTGAAAGTAGCCTGATCTTTTTGAGTCAATCAAATTCTTGAGTTGTTAAGTTGTTTGGTTTACAACTTAACAACTCAAGAACCCAACAACTCCTTTAAACAACTCCCTCCTTCAACCGTTCAGCATTCTCTGCCAACTGCAGCGCTTCGATCATTGCTTCAATATCACCATCCACAAACGAAGGAAGGTTATGTGTTGACATTCCTATCCTATGATCAGTAACACGGCTTTGAGGATAGTTGTAGGTGCGGATTTTTGCTGAGCGATCTCCTGTTGACACCATCGTCTTTCTTTTCTTGGAACGTTCTTCCATTCTCTTATTCAACTCCACTTCGTAAATACGTGCACGCAAAACCTGGAGCGCTTTCGAATAATTTTTAATCTGCGATTTTTCATCCTGGCATTGCGCGACAATTCCCGTCGGGAGATGTGTAAGCCTGACTGCTGAATACGTTGTATTTACAGACTGTCCGCCCGGACCCTGCGAACAAAATAAATCTTTACGAATCTCATTCGGCTGGATGACTACATCAAATTCATCCACTTCAGGTAATACCACAACGGATGCCGCAGACGTGTGAACACGACCTTGCGTTTCAGTTTGAGGAACACGCTGCACGCGATGTACCCCGCTTTCGTATTTTAAAATTCCATACGCGCCATCACCATGTACGTTGATGATTACTTCTTTAAAACCTCCGGCAGTTCCCTGAGTATAATCCACCAATTCAATCTTCCATCCTTTGCGCTCGCAAAAACGCGTGTACATACGGTATAAATCTCCGGCAAAAATGCTGGCTTCATCTCCGCCTGTTCCTCCGCGCACTTCAAGGATTGCATCTTTGTCATCTTCCGGATCTGCAGGAATCAGCATAAGGCGGATTTCTTCTTCCAACTCCTCGCTTTGTTTTTGCAATTCATCCGCTTCGATTTTTGCCATCTCGCGAAATTCTTCGTCCTTTTCATTGGCTACCACACTTTTTGAATGCTCCAGGTTACTTTGAACATTTTTATAGACGTGGTATTTCTCGACAATCTTCTGAAGTTCTTTGTACTCGCGGTTAAGCTGTGCAAATCGTTTCATATCAGACATGGCATCAGCATTGCTGAGTTCCAGTTCCACTTCCTGAAATCTCTTATTTATTAATTCTAATTTTTCTAATAACATTTTTAAAAATTATTTTTTTGAAAACCATTGAAATGGTTTTTTGTTTTTTCAATTTTAAAATTCTCACGATTATTTATTCCTCCGATTTTTTTGATTCCCACGACTAAAGTCGTGGGCTGGTATGTCGTGGGCTAATAAACGAATGTTCCGTTCTCCGATTTTATTGTCAATTTCTTTTCTCCCGCTTCCACTCTACCGACAATTCTTGCTTCTATCTTAAATTCTTTCGCTACGTCAATCATTGACTGCGCATTTTTTTCATCGCAATAAATTTCCATCCGATGACCCATGTTAAATACCTTATACATTTCCTCCCACGCTGTTTTACTTTCTTCCCGGATCAGTTTGAACAAAGGAGGAACAGGAAACAAATTATCTTTTACCACGTGAAGCCGGTCAACAAAATGCATCACTTTGGTTTGTCCGCCTCCGCTGCAATGAATCATACCATGAATTTGATCGCGATGATTTTCAAAAATCCTTTTCATAAGAGGAGCATATGTTCGTGTAGGTGATAGAATTAATTTTCCGATCGTCCACTGTCCATTGTCAACGGTCAACAGTTCTGTCAGCTTTCTTGTTCCACTATAAACAAATTTCTCTTCTACTGCATGATCATATGTCTCCGGATATTTTTTCCCGACTTCTTTATTGAGTACATCATGACGTGCTGAAGTAAGTCCATTGCTTCCCATTCCACTATTGTAATCGTTTTCGTACGTTGACTGACCGAACGAAGCAAACCCGACAATCACATCTCCTGCTTTGATGTTTGCATTGTTGATCACATCACTTCTTTTCATCCGGCAAATTACCGTTGAATCCACGATGATGGTTCTCACCAAATCACCGACATCTGCTGTTTCTCCGCCCGTTGAATGAATCAAGATACCATGTGAACGAAGCATTTCCAAAACTTCTTCCGTTCCGTTGATAATTGCTGAAATCACTTCACCCGGAATTAAATTTTTATTTCTTCCGATGGTTGATGAAAGCAACATATTTTCTGTAGCTCCGACACAAAGCAAGTCATCCACATTCATGACGATTGCATCCTGTGCAATCCCTTTCCAGACTGATGCATCACCGGTTTCTTTCCAGTACGCATACGCCAGCGATGATTTGGTCCCGGCTCCGTCAGCATGCATCACGACACAATAGTTCTTATCTCCTGAAAAATAATCAGGAACTATTTTACAAAATGCCTTTGGAAAAATTCCCTTGTCAATTTTGCTGATCGCTGCATGCACATCTTCTTTCGAAGCGCTTACACCACGTGATTCATATTTCGATTTCTCGTTCATGCTATAAAAAATGGAAAGCGTTCCGCCAGCAAAGATGACAGAACGCTCTCAACTAATTTATCACAGCTACTTTGCTGCTATCCTGATTTTCTTTCCCGGGTGAAACGTATCCTCATCAACACCTTTATTCCACTTCTTTAAATCAGAAGTTTTCAGGTTTAATCTTTTTGCCAGTTTTGAATAACTATCATCGCCTTTGTCGAGCGTATAAAAATTGCGATCGTACTCTGTGTAGTCTCCGTCTTTTTCAACTTTCAACTCCATCCCTTCATACACCTGCTCGCCTTTTAAACCATTCAGTGTTTTTAAATCTTTGACAGTAAGTTCGAATTTTTTAGCAATCGACATGTAGGTGTCTTTCTTCTCTGCGCTGTATATTTTACCCGGCTCTTTCGGAACCGTATCATGCGCTTTTTCTGATGATCCTACTTGTGTTGCCTTTGAAGGATCTTCTTTCATTTCCGTTTTTGTTTCCGTTGAATCAACCGGAATTCCAAGAGGTGGAATGCTTTCAATGGCTTTTTGCCCTTTCACATAATTGGTGCGAAGCACTTTGAATTCCGTTCTGCGATTCAGTTGATGCGCTTCTTCCTTCAGCGAAGTTTTCTTCAGATCATTAATGAACGCATCACTCAGCACGTCACCGGACTTAAAACTCCCGTTGTCTTTGTCAAGAACGCGTGGTTCTTTTTCTCCATATCCTTTTGCATACAAACGATCAGCATCAATTCCTTTTTCGATGAGATAGTTTACAACTGATTGAGCACGTCTTTGTGAAAGGGTATCGTTCGTCATTGGAATAGGACGTGAATCCGTGTGCGATCCTAACTCAATCACGATGGTCGGATTTTCATCCATTGTTTTTACCAGTCCGTCCAACGCGACTTTTGACTCCGGTCTCAAATCCCATTTTGAAACATCATAGAGAATGTTCGGCAGTTCAATTGCTTTACGTGTAGATTTCATGGCAAAATCAAAATCACCGATAAAATCCTTTGACACTTCAATGCCTACCGTTGACACTTCAATGTATTTATTCAGGTAGTCTTTCATGATGGCGGAAACTTTGTAACTCGTTTCCGGTTTCAGATCAAATTTGTATGTACCTGTTTTATCTGTCTTAAAAGGAATGGATGAGCCGTCACTTCCAAAAAGTTCGATGCTCACACCTTCAATGTTAGCTCTTGAATCAGCATCAAATACTTTCCCGGCTACGGTGAAAATCAACGGCGGAAGTTTCCATTCATAAATATCATCGCCACCTTTTCCGCCTTCGCGGTTTGAGCTTAAGTATCCGTGTTCGCCACCGTCATCAATTACAAATGCGAAATCATCGGCAGATGTATTGACAGGGTATTTCAGGTTCACAGGTTCATCCCATGAACCATCAGTAGCCATGCTGCTTTTGAAAATATCAAGACCACCCATTCCGAGATGACCTTTGGTAGCATAGTAAAGTGCGTTATCAGAAGCGATGTAAGGCCACATGTCATCTTCAGGTGTGTTAATTTTATTTCCGAGATTAACAGGAGTTCCCCATGTTTTGGATTTCTTGTCGTACTTGCTTACCCAAATGTCTTTTCCGCCTTGTCCGCCGGACATGTCAGAAACAAAATACAAGGTTTGTGCATCGGCAGTTAAACATGGCTGACCGACAGTGGCGCTGTCCTGCGAAAGAACAATGAGTTTAGGTTCATCCCAAGCCTGACCTTTTCGTTTTGTAAAATAAACATCACAATTACCTGTCTTTCCTTTTTCAAAACCACAACGTGTAAAAAACATTTCATTTCCTTTCTTATCAAGAATGGCAGCGCCATCATTCGCTCCTGTATTAACAGGTTCAAGCAATGGTTTCGGACTGCTCCATTTTCCTTTCTTGTCAACATTTGCTTCAAACAAATCCTGGAATTTTTCTCCTGTTCCACCATCCGGATTTTTACCGATTGCTTCTGCACGTGAAGATGTAAAAATTACCGCCCGATGATCTTTGTTTGAATAGGCAACTCCAAAATCGTTGTATTTTGTGTTGAGAGGGGACAGGTCTTCCACTTTGTAACGAACAGGTTTATCTTTCCATTTTTGCGCCTGTTCACAGGAAACAACGCCTTCCTCACCGCGAGGATCATCGGGAGCAGCTTTCTTATAATTATTGTACTGAACGATGGCTTCATCGTATTTGCCATTAAATTTTATCGCATCGGCAAGATTCAAAATAGCCACCGGCTCTTTATAACCTGCCTTTATCGCTTTTGCATACCAAACCTCTTGGTTTTTAAAATCGTTTACTTTCCGGTATGATTCAGCCGTTTTAAAAATAATCTCCGCTCGTTTGGTTTTATTTTTCTCTTTGCTGAATGCTTTCTTATACAAAGGAACGGCATCGTAATAATCACCTTTACTGAAAGCAGCGTCTCCTGCGGCTACAGATCCTTTCTGAGCATAAACAGAAACAATCGTTAACAAGCAGATGAGGGTGCCTGTAACGAGTTTATAAATTTTCATATTCAATTTGGTTAAGTGTCTGATCGCTGGTTAGAGAAAATTCATTTCAGCAAAGAAAAAATAATTTTATCTAAATCAAAAATTGATTGCGAATATAAAGAAAATAATTGTGTCGAAATGTTGTCCAACAAGAAACGTTTTAAGTGGAGAGATAAATTAACTTTGCTGCCCGAAATTGGTTCAGTGGTTCAGTGGTTCAGTGGTTCAGTGGTTCAGTGGTTCAGTGGTTCAGTGGTTCAGTGGTTCAGTGGTTCAGTGGTTCAGTGGTTC
>JAYVUK010000050.1:0-42562 GCA_043787975.1 Bacteroidota bacterium | reverse complement strand
GGTGGTCAGTTTGCTCCGAAATCCAGTGGTCAGTTTGGAGCGAAAACCAGTGGTCAATTTATCCCGAAATCAGGTGGTCAACTTGAGCGAAATTTCCATGCATACGGCAAACTAAAAGGACTGTATCAACACGATACAATTCAACACATATCTAAGGTTTACGTGGTTGGTGATGTACATACAAACACCATCGAAAATTTTTGGTCGGTGGTCAAGCGTTGTGTTGATGGCACGTACCATCAAGTGAGTAGAAAGCACATTCAAAAATACCTAAATGAATTTTCCTTCCGTTATAATAATCGCGCAAATACCGACCACGAGCGGCTTACAAGTGCCTTGACCAAGTTTCATGGAAGACTGAAATATTCGCAATTAATAGAAAAAGCCCAGAAATAAAAAGGGGACTTAATCGGAACAAAATGCAATATTTTCACGTATTATAATGCGTGAAATCATTGATTTAGGATTATTGTTGCATTTAAACATTATAATGGAGCTAATAAAATTGTTAGTAAACTCCTTATAATTTTTTGTTGCTTGGTCTAAATGTTGTAATATTGCACTATTGGAAACGTAAGTTTTCTTGCCCCCCTAAGATGAGAAATTCTTAGGCTCAGCCCTCGAAAGAGGGCTTTATTTTTTTAAAGCTATGGAAAAAAAAGATAAAGTCATAGTTTATGTTGATGGGTTTAATCTCTATAATGGATTAAAAGATAAGAGATGGAGAAAGTTTTATTGGATTGATATTGTGTCGCTTTTTGAAAAATTTATTCGGCCAGATCAGGAGTTAGTAGAAGTAAAATATTTTTCCGCACCATCAATAGAGCAGCAGAAGGCGAAAAGACAAGATTTGTTTTTTTCGGTTAACAAATTGAATCCCAAGTTTAATTTGTTTTTAGGCAAATACACATCCAAACAGGTTATGTGTTTTAAATGCAAGCATAAATATTTAAAACACGAAGAGAAAAGAACCGATGTATCAATTGCGACCCATATAATTGGGGACTTTGTAAAAGCGAAATGTGATATTTCAATATTGGTTTCTGCTGATAGTGATTTAATGCCACCTTTGGAGTTTATTAGAGAAGTACGCCCAGAACATAAGGTGTTTGTATATTTTCCACCCAAAAGATACAGCACCGATTTAGCTAATTTTTGCGATAGCAATATTCATTTAGAAAGATATGAGGCACGCTTTAATCAAAGCAAACTTGCCGATGAAATAACTTTAAAGAATGGCTTTGTTGCAAAAATACCAGAGCATTGGAAAAAGGGTTAAAATAATCCATAGGTAGTTTTGTCATCCCTCAAATGATGTGCCGATCAAAGCACACCAACTCCAAAACCCGAATTCATCCAACCTCGCAAACCCTTATCAGCAAAGGCGTTCAGCCCCATTGGTATAAGGTGAGATATAGTTGCCTATTATTTTACCTGATTCAGGTCATGGAATGCAATTTCAATATCCTGAATTATCAACACAATACATTAATATTTTTCTAAACAATTAATTAAACAATTTAAATATAAATAAAATGAAAGCAATAAGATTTCACAAAACAGGTGGACCAGAGGTACTAATTTATGAAGAAGTGTCAATGCCTGAACCTAAGGAAGGTGAAGTGCTAATTAAGGTTGAAGCGGCAGGTGTAAACTTTGCTGATATTACTCGAAGAAGAGGTGGCTATTATCCCGAACAAACAGATGCTCCATATACAATAGGTGCAGAAGTAGTTGGTACAATTACAGCCCTTGGTGCTGAAGTTACTTCATTTGAGATTGGTACATTGGTCATTGCAACTCCACCAACAGGTGGTTATGCACAATATGTATCTGTTCCTGTATTTTTAGTAATTCCTGTTCCTGCTGGTATAAGTGCGGTTCAGGCTACTACCCTGATGGCACAAGGATTAACTGCTGCTCTATCTATAAAGCATGCTGCTAAAATGCAACCGGGTGAAAGTATTTTGATTGAAGGTGCAGCAGGTGGAGTAGGTTCTTTTGCAGTGCAGTTGGCAAAATTGTATGGTGCAGGAAAAGTAATAGCTGCTGCAAGTACATTAGAGAAACGTAAAATTGCAGAAAGCCTTGGTGCTGATGCATCAGTAGATTATACAGTAGCAGGTTGGGTTGAGCAAGTCAAAGAAATGACAGGTGGTAAGGGAGTTGATATTGTGTTGGAATTAGCCGGAGGCGAAATTACCGAACAGGCATTAGATACTATGGCTCCATTTGGTCGTATGATTTATTTGGGTCAATCGAGTAGTGAAATACCTAAAATAGACCTTTGGAATTTGACAGTTCCAACCCGTTCGGTAACAGGGTTCAGCATCTTTGCTTATTTAGCTTTTCCAGAGATGATTCAAAGTACATTTATAGAAATAATAGGGTTTGTGCTTAGTGGAAAATTGGATTTACAGATTGGTGCAGTGTTGCCTCTATCGCAAGCTGTCGAAGCACATCGTCTTGTGGAGGGACGCAAATCAACAGGTAAAGTAATTTTAGAACCTTGGGCATAGTCAGTTGAGATTAACAATTTTTATTAAATCAAAAATCAATTATTGAAATGTCATCAAAAGCAAAACTTAAACGAAGCATAATTAATAAGTATTTATTAGGAAGCACTTTGCCAATATTATTTGCAATATTGAAAGAACCTTTTCTGAAAAGAATAAAAGGGAAGGATTTCTTTTCAGATAAAATGTTGCAGGCTTTAACCAGCAGAGTAAATAGAATCACTCCACAATCCGAAAGACAATGGGGCACTATGACACCTGACCAAATGTTGCATCACCTTAATCTGGCTACCGGAAGTGCATTGGGTTATTTTGATTTGCCTGATGAAAGTTATTTAATGTCAAGAACGGTATCTAAATGGTTATTGATAGACTTACTTTCAGAGCAGCCGAAAGGATTACTGATACCATTAACTTTTAAAATACCGCCAACAGAACATTTTGATTTTGAGTACGAGAAAAAATTACTACTTGAAATAATAAATAAAGCATGCAACAGCAAAACCACTTCTAATTGGGGACCACACCCTTTATTTGGTAGTATGAGTGACAATGAATGGGGAAGGTTGTTAACCATGCACATTGATTATCATTTAAAACAGTTTGGTGCGTAAATGCTCTCTAAAATTTAATAACAATTTAAAATAAATAAATAATGGCAACAGAAATTAAAACAGTAGAAACAGACGAACTACATACCATATTGGCAAATCAAAGAGCCGCCTTTTTGCATGACGGTCCGCCTACACTTGAACAAAGAAGGGATGATTTGAAAAAATTTAAAAACGGCTTAATCGAAAGAAGGCACGAAATAGAAGAAGCGATAAATGCAGATTTTGGGCATCGTTCACGACACGAAACTGCTATCGTAGAAATTTTAGGCGTTATAGAAGGTCTCAAATATTTGAGCAGCAATCTTAAAAAGTTTATGACTCCAAGCAAGCGTAATGTTGCTCTGCACATGCGTTTTGGAAACGCAAGAGTAGAATACCAACCGCTTGGTGTAGTAGGTGTTATTTCTCCTTGGAATTACCCAATTAATTTATCGTTGATGCCAGTTGTTACTGCAATTGCAGCAGGCAACAGGGTGATGCTTAAACCATCAAAGTTTACGCCTGCAACTAACGCAGTGATTGCTTCAATGTTCAGCGAAATATTTCCGAAGGAGCAAGTAACCTTGGTAAATGGTGATGGTGCAGCATTCAGCAAATTACATTTTGACCATCTTGTTTTTACCGGCAGTACATCGGTAGGACGGGCTGTAATGAAAGCGGCAAGCGAAAATCTTGTTCCTGTTACCTTGGAATTAGGAGGCAAATCTCCGGTCATTGTTTCTAAAGGTTATTCGCTTGAAAAAGCAGCTTCTCGTATTGTGTATGGAAAACTTTTAAGTGCAGGTCAAACTTGTATTGCACCTGACTATGCATTGGTACACGAAAGCGAAGTTGACGCTTTTGTAAAGGCTTATGAACACAATGTAAAGTTGGCTTACCCTGATGGACCAACCGGAGACGATTATACTTCAATTGTAAATGAACAACAATTTAAAATATTGAACGAACTGCTTGATGATGCCCGAACACATGGAGCACAGATAATAGAAGTGGGTATCCGTCCTGGTGATGCATCAAAACGACCTCATGCAATGGCTCCCACAATTGTATTAGGTGTAACAGATGAAATGAGAATTGCAAAAGAAGAAATATTTGGACCAATTTTACCAATACTTTCTTATGCTACTATTGATGATGCCATTAACTATGTAAATGCCCGACCAAGACCATTGGCTCTTTATTTTTTTACTCATGATGATGAAAATAAAACAAAGGTATTGAGCCGAACTACTTCCGGCAATGTTACGATTAATGGAACATTTTCACATATCGCACAAGACGACCTTTCTTTTGGCGGTGTAGGTGAAAGCGGTATGGGTGCATATCATGGTATAGAAGGTTTCCGAACACTTAGTCATGCCAAAGGAATTTACGAACAGGGAATCTGGAATGGCATGGATCTTCTGCATGCTCCATTCAATAAAAATACGGATAGACTTATCAATCTGTTTCTTCGTTAATTCAGCAATCAATTTATTACTATTAAAAAATAAGAAAATGGAATTAAAAAACAAAACAATATTAATAACTGGTGGAACTGCCGGAATTGGATTAGAAGCAACTAAACAGTTTTTAGAGGCTGGTTGTAAGGTAATAGTAACAGGCAGAAATCAAGCTAAATTAGACGAAGTCAAAAAGAAATATCCATCAATAACTGCAATTAAAAGTGATGTAGGAAATTTTGATGATGCTAAATCATTGTTGGCTCAAGTACAGGCTTTAGGTGGGATTGATATACTGTATAATAATGCAGGCATTTTTGGTGCAGCTAATAATTTAGGTATGGCTAACGATATACATTTTGAAAAAGCTGAAGCAGAAATTAACATCAACTATTTAGGCGTTATTCGTTTGAATAATCTTTTTATAGATATGCTGAAATCACGAAAGGAATCTGCCATCATCAATGTGTCTTCTTTTTTAAGTTATTTGCCAACGATGCTATCGCCTACTTATTCGGCATCAAAAGCGGCAGTTCGTTTTTACACTGTTGCATTGCGTGAGCATTTGCAAATACTAAAAAGCAATGTAAAAATATTTGAGTTGCTACCGCCCGTGGTTGATACTGAAATGACAAAAGATTTTAATAGTAAAAAAATGTCTGCCGAAGACTTGGTAAAAGGATTAATTTCCGGTTTGAGAAAAGATAGATATACTATTCGTTTAGGGCTTACAAATCTTGTTTATTTTCTACATCGTTTTTTTCCATCGTTGGCTCACAAAATATTGAATCCAGCAAAAAGTAATGCTCCATTATTAATTAGTAATCTCAAAAAATAAATAGAATGTATGTTGACCGGGTAAAAGGAAAGGTAGTTGTGAAACTGAAATAAAAAACCCACCCAAAAAGAACCACCTAACCCTCCTACACATAATTCCGGTTATTTATTTTTGCCAACTTCTGTTCCCTATACAGAAGCGACAAACAATTTAAAAATTCTTGCCATTTCTGATTATCCCGGTGATGTGATACCTACCAATACAAATTTAGGTATCGCATTAATTTCGTTGAATACAATTGCTACCGGGCACGAATGAAATCACGATGCCTGTTTCAAATTCCATTTATCCGAATCCGTTTAGCAAACAAACAACACTTACATTCAATGAACGGCAAATAAATACTACGATAACAATCATGAACATGTTGGGTAATGAAGTTAGATCAATACATCTAAGTGGAAAAGAAGTGATCTTAGAAAAAGGAGAAATGTGTCCTGGAATGTATTTGATGAGAATATGTGATGAGAAGAAAAATACCGTGATTAAGAAAATAATAATTCAATAATAGCAGACCATCGCAGCCGGAAAATAATACATTAAAGAAAAAAAATCTCTGGGAATCAGGCAACCTCTTGCACAAACAAGTCCGGTGATGAGTATCTTTCCTGTACTTCATCAAGCACTGAATTAATTTCATCGAACGACATCGAGGTTACCAATTTCATCCTGTAATCTTTGAAGTGATCGAATCCCCTGAAATAATTTGCATAATGTTTTCGCATTTCAAAAAAACCCAGCTTGTCTCCTTTCCATTCAATTGATTTTTTCAAATGAATGCGACATGCTTCCACACGCTGTTCAACAGAAGGATATGGAATCGGTGAACCGGTGAATGGGTGAACCGGCGCGGTCTCTGCTTCTCCACTTCTCCGTTTCTCCGTTTCTAAAAAAGTTTTTATCCGGTTAAATATCCATGGATTCCCAATCGCAGCTCTGCCGATCATCACTCCATCAACTCCGTAACGATTTTTCATTTCCAATGCGCGCTCCGGTGAATCAACATCACCGTTACCAAAAATCGGAATGTGAATGCGCGGATTATTTTTTACCTCTGCAATTAATCTCCAGTCTGCCGGACCTTTGTACAATTGTTTGCGTGTTCTTCCATGAATACTCAATGCCGCAATACCAATGTCTTGCAGTCGCTCTGCAACTTCCATAATATTCAATGTATTTTCATCCCAGCCCAAACGTGTTTTCACGGTAACGGGAAGTTTCACTGCTTTCACAATTTCCTCCGTCATCCTCACCATTTTCGGAATGTCCTGAAGCAGAGCAGCTCCTGCACCTTTACAGGCAACGGCTTTCACGGGACAACCGTAATTAATATCGATGAGATCCGGTTTTGCAGCTTCTGCAATCAAGGCGGCTTCGCGCATGTGTTCGATGTCTCCGCCAAACAACTGAATACCGATCGGTCGTTCATACTCGAAGATATCGAGCTTTTGCATACTCTTGGCCGCATCGCGAATCAATCCTTCGGAAGAAATAAACTCCGTGTACATCATGTCCGCTCCATACTGTTTGCACACGTAACGGAATGGCGGATCACTTACATCTTCCATGGGAGCCAGAAGTAAGGGGAAATCAGGAAGGATGATGTTACCTATTTTGACCATAAACGATTCAATTCCGTCAACTATTCTCTAAATTGCGGACGCAAATTTAAACCATTATGTCTCTCAAAGCAACCTGGGCGGGAACTTCACCATATTCTAAGTTTTTGCTCGCTGTGGGCGTAATTCTCATCAGTGCCGTGGTTTTTACACTGATCAGCACACTTGCAGCCGTTGGAATTTATAGGATCAATATCACAGAATTGCAAACATTGCTGGGAGATTTTTCAAATCCGAAAGCAATTTCTGTTCTGAAATTAATACAAACCGTTTCCACCATCGGCACCTTTATTCTTCCGGCTTTTCTTATTGCTTATCTTTTTGACAAAGAGCCGCTGAACTATTTATCGCTTAGTAAAAAAATAAGTCTCTCTTCTGTTCTCCTTGTCGTTGTTGCATTAATTGCTGCACTTCCGTTTATCAATTATCTCGGAGATTTGAATTCACGCATGTCACTTCCTTCTTTTCTTTCGGGAGTTGAGAAATGGATGAAAGATTCAGAAGACCAGGCAGCACGGCTGACAAAAAACTTTCTCGAAATGCATTCTGTGTCGGATGTTCTTTTCACTGTTTTCATGATTGGTTTGTTGCCGGCTCTTGGAGAGGAATTATTATTCAGAGGAATTATTCAAAAGATTTTTTCGCAGTGGTCGAAAAATGTACACATCGGAGTATGGACTTCAGCCATTTTATTCAGCGCCATGCACGTCCAGTTTTATGGATTCATTCCGCGCATGATGCTCGGTGCTTTACTTGGTTACCTGTTGGTTTGGAGTGGTTCTCTCTGGCTTCCCATCATCGCGCATTTTGTGAACAATGCATCGGCAGTCATCTTTACCTATCTTTTCAACGAACAAATGATGACTGTTGATCCCGATAAATTAGGAACGGAAAATGACTACGTCTCTGTCCTTATTAGTATTTTAACTACAGGAGTATTACTATGGCTATTTTATAAAAAGGAGCAAAAGAAGATTTATGCTGAGAGCTATGGGTAATTTTTATCTTTGCAACCCCTTATTCCGAAATTATAAATTATAAATTATAAATTATAAATTATAAATAAGAAATAAGAAATAAGAAATAAGAAGTCAATCACTATTAACTATTTACTAACTAAGAACTAAAAACTACAAACTAACCAGGAGAGATGTCCGAGTGGCTGAAGGAGCACGCTTGGAAAGCGTGTTAGCGCCAAAAGCGTTACGTGGGTTCGAATCCCACTCTCTCCGCAACATCAACAGCACTGCGAAGCAATTCATTTACGTTTTTCTGAAATCCAAACGAAGTTTGAGATTTCAGAAAAAGAGTAAATGAATCCGAACGAAGTGAGGGCTGTTGATGTTGCATGTCCTTCTCCCGGGATCACCGAAGGTAATCCCACTCTCTCCGCAATTTTTATTTAACCCTTTTTGCTGAACTTTTTTAATCGGCTACGCTTCCCTCACCATCAGCTTTCCCGCAAAATTTCTCAGCACCGTTTTTCTTTCTTCCGGGACTTTGATGAAATCCAGGGAGCGAACCGCTTGCTGAAAGTATTCATCCATTTTCTGTTCGGCAGTTTCTCGGATCTTCAGTGAAGAAAAAATTTCTTTGATGGCTTCTACTTTTTTCTGTGAATCAAATTCTTTCATGGAAAGCCAACGCTTCAATTCCTGCAGGCTATTTCCGGTTGCCGTCTCAAGTGCTTTCAAAAGAAGAAATGTTTTTTTATTGGAAACAATGTCTCCTCCACTCTGCTTTCCGAATTTTTGTTCATCGCCATACACATCGAGTATATCATCATGCAATTGGAAAGCAATGCCGATGTTTTTTCCGAAATCATACAAATGGTTTGCATCTGTTTTATTCGAATCTGCGATAAGCGCTCCCGTTTTTAATGAACATGCAAGCAACACAGCTGTCTTCAGACTGATCATGTGAATGTACTCATCAATGGTGACTGATTTTTTTGATTCATAATTCATGTCGAATTGTTGTCCTTCGCAAACTTCAATCGCCGTCGCATAAAAAAGTGACATGACGGGACGAATAACTTTATCGTCCACCTGCGTCATCAACTCACATGATTTTACAAACATGGTATCACCGGAAAGAATGGCGATGTCAGCGTTCCACTTATTGTGCACCGTTTGCTTCGATCTTCTCAATGGCGCTTTGTCCATGATGTCATCATGGAGTAAGGTGAAGTTGTGAAACACTTCGATACCGAGAGCCGGTGAAATTGATTGCTTATAATCTCCGTCAAAAAGTTCGGTGGCCATCATCACCAAAGACGGACGTAAACGCTTGCCACCGAGCGAAAGCATGTACCGGATGGAATCATACAATTCCGCAGGTGATGAGTGAAAAGAAATCTTTTTTAATTCTTCCTCAACAATACGTTGAAAAAATTCCGGCTCGTGCATCCGTCAAAAGTACAATTAGGAAAGCACAAACTGGCTATTGCTGATGATGGCTTTGATGCCTGTCTCAAGCGGAGTCGGGTCACGCTGAAGAAGCATTTTCATTTTGGTGATGTCCGGTTTTCTGCGCGTCATGTCTCCCTCTTTCAGTTGAGGAGCATGAATAATTTTCGATTGAGAATTCGTCAATTTAATAATCAGCTTCGCCAGTTCAAGAACAGATATTTCATTGTCTGTTCCGATGTTCGCCACATCATTCACGATTAAATTATTGTAGAATGCATTCACAGTCGCTTCTAAATGATCGTCAATGTAACAGAAGGTTCGCGTTTGGCTTCCGTCACCGTAAATGTTGATGTCTTTATTTTTGAAAGCCGCTCCGAGGAATTTTGAAATTACAAAGTCTGTGCTTTGTTTTGGACCAAACGTATTGAACAATCTGAAAATAGTATAGTCAAGATCATATTCTTTTTTGTATGAACGCAAATATGCTTCGCCAACATTTTTTACAATCGCGTATGGCAATCGTGAATTCAACGGAGTGGTATGTTCGTTTTGCGGGTATTCAACCGGCTCTCCGTAAACTTCCGAAGACGATGTAAAAAAGATTCGCTTCACGCCTCCGTTCTTTGCCAGGTTTAAAATGTTATTAATCCCTGTAATATCGTGAAGCACCATCACAGGATTTGCAAGTGTGCGTTTGACTCCCACCATGGCTGCATAATGAAACACATAATCAAATCCATGCGAGTGAAAAATACTTGCGATGTCCTTGAAATCATTTACATCCGCTTTGATAAACTTTACATTGTTATGGACCGACTTCGGAACCTTTGAATGAGAGCCGGTAAGCAGGTTATCGGCAATCACGACAAAATTTTCAGGATCCTTGCAAAGTCTTTCGGCAAGACTGCTTCCGATGAATCCTGCTCCGCCTGTGATAAGTATTTTTCTGTTCATGCTTTTTATTTTTGAAAGAGTTTAATTATCGAAATCAAATTTCTGTTATTATTTCATTCGGTGATCGGAATTTACACCAATCCATTACAATCGTTGGTGAACAAATAATTTTTAGTCATCAACACCATTATCAGGGCTAAGGAAGTGACAAAAGATATTGTCCGTAACCACTTTTTAACAACGGCTTTGCGATTTGTTCAAGTTGTGTTCTGTTGATGTACTTCATTCTGTAAGCAACTTCTTCGATGCATCCTATTTTCAATCCTTGCCGTTCTTCAATAACCTGTACGAATTGTGCAGCCTGCATCAGCGATGTAAATGTACCGGTGTCAAGCCATGCTGTTCCGCGATCAAGAATACCGACTTTTAATTTTCCCCGTTCAAGATACGTTTTATTTATATCGGTGATTTCATATTCGCCACGCGCGCTCGGTTTGAGATTCTTTGCAATATCCACCACTGAGTTATCATAAAAATACAATCCCGGAACGGCATAATTTGATTTCGGATTTTTCGGTTTCTCTTCAATGGAAATGGCTTTGTTGTTTTGATCAAACTCCACCACACCGTATCGTTCAGGATCAGAAACGTGATAGGCAAACACCACTCCGCCATCCGGATTTTTATTTTCCTGGAGCAATCTTCCCACGCCCATTCCATAAAAAATATTATCACCAAGTACCAACGCCACTTTTTCTTTCCCGATAAATTTTTCTCCGATTACAAACGCTTGCGCAAGACCGTTTGGTACAGCTTGTTCTTCATAGCTGAACTTACATCCGATCAATGATCCGTCACCGAACAGTTTTTTAAAACTTGGTAAATCGTGCGGTGTCGAGATGATCAGGATCTCATTAATGCCTGCCATCATCAATACCGACAACGGATAATAAATCATCGGCTTGTCGTACACCGGCATCAGTTGCTTGCTCATGGCAAGCGTAAGCGGATGTAAGCGTGTGCCGGAACCTCCGGCTAAAATAATTCCTTTCATCTGAGAATGTTTTTTTTAAAGTTGCCAGATGGAATCAATATGATTTTTATTCCTCTTTTGTGTTTTAGAATCATCTTGGTTTAGTTTTCAATTTTCAATGCTTCTTCTTCGGGCCTTTTAATTTTAAGATCATCCAACTCTACATCCTCATCCTCATCATACATTTGAATGAGCGGTTCTTTAAGAAATGATTTTGTAATTATACGTTTTTCGAGCGATAATAAAAGGGTCGGAAGAAAAATCAGGTTGGAACACATGGCGATTAGCAAAGTAACAGAAATGAGCACTCCCAAAGCCGAAGTTCCACCGAAACTGGAAATGGTAAAGATGAAAAATCCGCTGAATAAAATCACCGCTGTATAAATCATACTTACTCCCGTTTCGCTAATGGTTTTCGAAACCGTTTTGGAAATACTTCCACCATGATGCCTCAGCTCCTGCCTGTACTTGGTTAAAAAATACATGGTGCCATCAGATGCAATTCCAAATGCAATGCTAAAGATGAGAATCGTGGATGGCTTGAGTGGAATGCCCGCAAAACCCATGATGGCAGCCGTAATCAACAGCGGAACCAAACTAGGGATAAGAGAAATAACAATCATACGAAACGACATGAACAATAAAAACATCACCGCTCCGATCAACGCAATGGCGAGCAGAACGCTTTCCTTTAAGTTAATGAGGAGATAGTCATTGTTCTTTAAGAAGATGATTGAATTGCCTGTCATCTTCACATCGTATTGCTGCGAATCAAAGACAGAATCAACACGCGGTTTTATTTCAGCCAGCAGTTTTTTCATTTTTATGGAACCAATATCGGCTACCTGGAAACTAATCCGCGTGAATTGTTTGGTGCTGTCAATAATGGAGCGGAACATATTCTGGTTTTCGCGCGCACTGGTCGCATAGCCTGTAAGCCTCGCCATCTCTTCCAAATTCGGAACAACATAATATTTCGGATCGTTGTCATTCAACCCCTCATAAGAAAATTTAATTCCTTCGGCAACAGAAAACGGTTTTGAAAATTCTTTGTAGCCGAGAAATATTTTTTGAAGCCGGTTGATTTTATTCAACGTCTGCAACGTTAAAACGCCTCCGCGTTTTTTGGTATCAATGGTGATTTCAAAAGGAAGTACTCCGTGAAAATTTTCTTCAAAGAATTTTAAGTCTGTGTAGATAACATCCTTCTTCGGAAGATCATCCACAACAAAACCAACCGTCGTCATTTTGCTGATACCGTACATGCTGATCGCAACAATGGCCAATACAATAATATAAACCCTCCATCGCGCATGATGAACCCAATGATCAACTTTTGCCAGGATAAAATTCAATCGTTTGTTTTCGAGATGATGTACCTGCTTGCTTGAAGGCGCCGGAAGAAAACTGAAAACAATCGGAATAAAAATTAATGAAATCAAATAGGTAAGCATCACGTTAAGTGCAGCAATGATCCCGAATTCCTGCAACACTTCGCTGCGTGTAAAATAAAAAACAAGGAAGCCAATGGATGTGGTAACGTTCGCAAAAAAAGTCGTGACTCCGATTCGCTGAATGGTTCTCGCCAATGCTTTTATTTTATTTCCATGTTTATGAAATTCCTGTTGGTATTTATTTAACAGAAGGATACAATTTGGAATTCCGATTACAATTATTAGCGGCGGAATTAAACTTGTAAGAATCGTAATCTTGAATCCGAACAAATCAAGTGTGCCGAACAGCCAAGCTACGCCGAGCACCACTACAATCATTGGAAAAAGAACAGCGTAAAAGGAACGGAAAAATAAAAACAAGATGATGGTAGTAATGATCAATGCCAACGCCACAAACAATTTCATCTCGCCCAGAATTTTTTGTGATACCGCTGTACGTATGTAAGGCAATCCCGAATAATGAAGAACAAGATTATTTTTTGCTGCAAACTGATCGGCCGCTTCTTTCACCTGGTGAACGGTTTCGATCCTGCTTTTTGTATTCAGTTTATTCTGATCAAGCGTAATTGCCATCAGCGTAACACTCGTCTTCTTATTAAAAAGCAATCCTTCGTAAAGAGGAAGATTTTCTACCAGCTTTTTTATACTGTCAACTTCTTCCTGGCTTTTCAGTTGCTGCGCAATCAACGGTTTTAAATCAAGTCGCTGAAGACTGTCGTTGCGAACCAAATGATAACAACGGGCGACTGAAACGACCTCCTGTATTCCTTCAATACTTTTTACTTTGTTAGTCAGGTTATACCAATCGTTGAAAACATCGAGACGAAAAATATCAGCACTCTGAAAACCAATCACCATCACGGTTCCGTCTTCCCCGAATTTTTGTTTGAACTTCAGGTATTCGCTGTAAGAGGAGTCCGAGGCGGGAAGAATTTTTGCCGATTCATAGCTGAGTTTTACAAAACTCGCTTTGTATGCCATGAAAGCAGTAATCAATGCAAGCGCAATGAGCAAGGGAAATCGTTGACGTAAAATAATTCTCGCAACCCTTTCGAGCATAAAATGAAAATATAAGCGGATAAAGTTAATTAAAAAGGTTCTCTGTTAATTGTTATTCGTTATACGTTTTCGATCATCATTATTTATAGCCGTTTAACCATGAACGAGTACCAATTTTCCTGATATTTTTATTACTTTGGCTTCCTCAATATTTAACCGTGAACAGAAAATTTTTATCCTTCATTCTGCCGGCAGTCGTGCTTTGTTTCATGTCTGTTAATCTGCATGCCCAAACCGATAGCGTAAAAATTTTAAGCAATAAAGTAGGTTGCCTTTCGGGAGATTGCAACAACGGCTATGGAGCTTACCGTTCGGGAAGCGGAAACTTATACGCTGGCAATTTCCTCAATGGAAAATACCAGGGAAAAGGAAAACTCACCTATAAAAGCGGGGATGTATACGAAGGAGATTTTGTCAATCAAAAAATGCAAGGCAAAGGCGTTTATAATTTCAGAAATGGAAATAAATATGAGGGCTCTTTTGTAGACGGAAAGATGGATGGCAAAGGAACATTTACATATACGAGTGGCAATCGCTATGAAGGTTCATTTGTGAATTTTATGAAACAAGGCCAGGGAATTATGTGGTTCAACGACAGCAGTCATTACGAAGGTGGCTTTGCAAATGATCTCCAGGATGGTTTCGGCACATTGAATTACCCGAATGGTGATAAGTATGCCGGAGCATTTTCAAAAGGAAAGCAAACCGGCAAAGGTGCATACTATTATCATGACGGAAATAAATACGAAGGAGAGGTTGTGAATTTAATTTTCACAGGACACGGAGTCTTCACCATGGCTGATGGAAGTTACTACGAAGGAGAATTTAAAGATGACAAACAAAGCGGCGAGGGAGCATGGTATTACAGCAACGGAGACATGTATATCGGATCTTTTTCCAACGGATCATACAATGGTTGCGGAACATATTATTATTCAACCGGGGATATGTACACAGGGGATTATTTAAATAACCAGTCTCACGGAATCGGAGTGTATACCACTGCCGAAGGCGAAGCAACAGAATATCATTACGATCATGGTAACATTGTAAGTGAAGGAATGATGGTATTCGCTATGCCTGCGAGGAAGCCGGAAACAACTCCTGTAACCATTGCCAAGCATGAAGAAAAACCGGTTGTGACAACTCCTCCTCCATCTAATCCGCGGCCGCCGGTTAAAACGGAAGATAAACCGGCAACCACAACAAACACAACTCCGGCGAAAGTGGAAGACAAACCGCTTGCTATGAATACAGTTGTTGCTACGACAAAAACCGATGTGAAAGAAGGCGATAAAATTCCTGCGACAAACGAAGACGGAATGGTTTGCCCGGTATGTAAAGGAAAAGGGAAAATTGTTCAGGCTGAGATCCGAAAAAATAAAATGGTTACAAAAGATATCAGCAACGGAATGGGTCCCCGGAACTTTGTAACATATACCGTCAATGAAGTTGTGAGACCGGCGGGCAGCGCCACCTGCGGAAGATGCGGAGGAACAGGAAAGATCCACGAATAGTTTTCTTTCGCTTGTGGTATTTTTAATTGCCCAAAAAATTTCAAGTAAACATGTCTGCACCAAAAAAACTTTTTCTGCTTGATGCCATGGCGCTTATTTACCGTGCCTATTTTGCTTTTAGTAATAATCACCGCATTAATTCAAAAGGACAAAACACTTCTGCTGTTTTTGGTTTCACCACAACACTGCTTGAAGTATTAAAAAAAGCACAACCTACTCACATTGCCGTTGTGTTTGATACCGCTGCACCCACAGTGCGCCACGAAGAGTTTGTGGAATACAAAGCAAACCGCCAGGAAATCCCTGAAGATCTTGCGCTCGCCATTCCGTATGTTGCAAAAGTGTGTGAGGCTTTTAATATTCCCGTGTTGTCATTGGATGGTTACGAAGCAGACGACATCATCGGAACACTTGCAAAGCAGGCGGAAAAAAAAGGTTTCGAAACATACATGATGACTCCCGATAAAGATTTCGGACAGCTGGTGGACGAACATACTTTTATATACAAGCCAGCGCGTTTCGGAACCGGGGCAGAAGTGCTGGGTGTGGCGGAAGTCTGCAAACGCTGGGAAATAGAGCGTGTCGACCAGGTAATCGACATTCTCGGTTTGATGGGAGATAAAGTGGATAATATTCCTGGCATTCCCGGAGTAGGAGAAAAAACTGCTATGCAATTGGTAAAACAATTCGGCTCTGTCGAAAATCTTTTGAAGAACACAAGTGAATTAAAGGGTAAACTCAAAGAAAAAGTAGAGCTGAATAAAGAAATGGCCATCCAGTCAAAACGACTTGCGACCATCATTACGGATGTTCCGCTGAAAGTAAATCCTGACCAGCTTGAAATAAAAGAATGGAACAGGGATGCGCTCAAAGAATTATTTGCTGAACTTGAATTCAGAAGATTGGGCGAACAAATAGGACTGACATCAACGACAACTGCTGTTGCTCCTCCGAAAGAAAAAACGGAAGAAAAGAAAAAAGCTTCTTCTGGAGTTCAATCCAGTTTATTTTTTACCAATGCTCCACAAACAAAAATTTCTCATTCATCAGAAGAAGAAATTGCCGGTGACGGTTTAGAATCAACGGTTACGACAGGTTCGCATCAGACTATTCATTCCGTAAAACATACCTATCACATCGTCGACACGAAAGAAAAAAGAAAAAAACTTATTGCTGAATTACAAAAGCAAAAGATCTTTTGTTTCGATACCGAAACCACGGGGCTCGATGTAAATCTTGCTGAGTTAGTGGGAATGTCTTTTTCTTATAAGCCACATGAAGCGTATTACATTCCGATTCCCGAAAACTACAATGAAGCACACAAAATCGTCGAAGAATTCCTTCCTCTTTTTACCAATGAAAAAATTGACAAGATCGGTCAGAATGTAAAATACGACATGGCTGTTTTGAAGTGGTACGACATCGAAGTGAAAGGAAAAGTCTTCGATACCATGATCGCACATTTTCTGATTCAGCCGGACATGCGACACAGCATGGATGTACTCGCTGAAACATATTTGAATTATTCTCCCGTTTCAATCGAAGCGCTCATTGGAAAAAAAGGGAAAGATCAAACCAGCATGCGCGATGTTCCGATTGAAGTAATTGGAGAGTATGCTGCGGAAGACGCTGACGTCACGTTACAGCTTCATGAGAAATTTGCACCACAATTAAAAAATTCCGGAGTTCAGAAATTATTTGAAGAGGTGGAAATGCCACTGGTTCCTGTGCTTGCAAGCATGGAAGCAGAAGGAATAAATATTGACAAGAAAACGTTGCACGATCTCTCCAAGTCGCTCGAAACAGATATCGCAAAAACAGAAAAAGAAATCCAGGATTTGGCAGAACAAAAATTCAATGTTTCTTCTCCCAAACAAGTCGGAGAAGTTTTATTCGAGAAACTAAAAATCGTTGAGAAACCACAGAAGACAAAGACCGGACAATATTCAACAGCCGAAGATGTATTGAGTAAATTGGAAAACAAGCATGTCATCGTTCGGAAAATTCTCGACTATCGAGAGCTGGTGAAATTAAAAAACACCTATGTAGATGTTCTTCCGGAAATGATCAATCCACGCACAGGAAGAATTCATACATCGTACAACCAGGTTGTCGCCGTAACGGGAAGATTGAGTTCTGACAATCCAAACCTGCAAAACATTCCGATCAGAACAGAACGCGGACGTGAAATCCGTAAAGCGTTTATTCCGCGCAACGATAAATATACGTTACTCTCTGCCGATTATTCACAGATTGAATTGCGCATCATTGCAGAATTGAGTGGTGACACCGGAATGATTGAGGCGTTTAAAAGCGGAGAAGACATTCATGCTACAACAGCTGCAAAGGTGTATGGTGTCAACTTGAAAGATGTAACGAGCGACATGAGACGAAATGCGAAGATGGTCAACTTCGGAATCATCTATGGCATCTCTGCGTTTGGTCTTGCAGAGCGTTTGAATATTTCACGCACGGAAGCAAAAGAAATTATTGATAATTATTTCCGCCAGTATCCATTCGTAAAAAGATACATGGATGAAAGCATCGAGCGTGCGCGGGAAAAGGGATATGTGGAAACCATCATGGGAAGAAGAAGATATTTGCGCGACATCAATTCGGCCAATCAAACCGTGAGAGGATTTGCAGAACGCAATGCCATCAATGCTCCAATACAGGGAAGCGCTGCAGATATGATTAAGATAGCCATGATCAACATTCAAAATGATCTGCAGGAAAAAAAGTTGAAATCAAAAATGCTTTTGCAGGTACACGATGAGTTGGTCTTTGATGTTTTCAAAGAAGAACTCGATGTCGTAAAAAAATTAGTGGAACACCGGATGAAAACGGCTCTATCTTTAAAGGTTCCTGTTGAGATTGGGATTGGAACAGGAAAGAATTGGCTCGAAGCACATTAAAATTATTTGCACATAATCATTCTGTCATCTCTCCTCTTAAATTTTTTTGTAGTAATTTTTTTATTTTGCTTTTTTTCAATCCTTGTCCGAGCAAAAACATAAGTTTGGTAAGCGCGGCTTCTCGCGTAATGTCTCTACCTGAAATTACTCCGATTTTTTTCAACTGCAGACTGGTTTCATATTTTCCCTGCTCCACAATTCCTCCGCTGCATTGTGAAACATTGAGAATGATAATTCCGCGACCAATTGCGACTTCCAGCAAATCAATAAACCACCTTTCTGTTGGCGCATTTCCGCTTCCGTATGTTTCAAGCACAACGGCTTCTAAATTTTTTGCGGAAAGTGTTGCTTTAATAATTTCCTTTTGCAATCCGGGATATATTCTGATCAAAGCAACATGGGTGTTAAAATTATTTTTTTTAATTTTCAATTTCCCATTATTAATTTTTCTGATATCATCTTTGTTGAAGCGGATTTCTGTTCCGGCTTCTGCAAGCGTTGGATAATTAGGTGACTGAAACGCATCAAACTTGCTTGAAGTAAACTTCTCCGAACGGTTGCCGCGAAACAATTGATTGTTGAAATAGATGCACACTTCGGGGACAACCGTTTCTGATGCCGCTATTTCTACGGTCGTGATTAAATTTCTTTTTGCGTCCGTTCTGATTACACCAAGCGGAAGCTGCGAGCCGGTAAATATAACCGGCATACCGAGGTTTCCAAACATAAAGCTTAGTGCTGATGCAGAATAAGCCATCGTATCGGTGCCGTGAAGAATTACAAAACCATCATGGGACGAATAATTTTTATCAATCACGTTGGCCAACTCGATCCACAACGGTGGTTGCACGTTGGATGAGTCAATCGGTTTTTGAAAAGAATGGAAATCAATTTTGCAATTTAATTGTTTCAATTCGGGAATCAGGTTTGCGATGGACCTGAAATCAACAGGCTTTAGCGCATGGTTGACATGATCACGAACCATCCCGATTGTTCCTCCTGTATAAATAATTAAAATGTGCTTACGGTCTCCGGTCTTCTTCTTGCTTTTCTTTACCATCGTTATATTCCAAAAATTTTTTTAGAGTTCTCTGTGGTTACTTCTGCGACCTCTTCAACAGAACTGTTTTTTATCTCAGCAATCTTCTCTGCTACTTTCAACAAATAAGCGGGCACGTTTCTTTTTCCACGGAACGGAACAGGCGCAAGATAGGGAGCGTCCGTTTCAAGAACGAGGTGCTGTAGATCAATTTCAGCAACCACTTTATCAAGTCCGGAATTTTTAAATGTTACCACTCCGCCAATGCCGAGATAAAACCCAAGATCAATTGCACGTTTTGCCTGATCAACGTTTCCCGTGAAACAATGAAAAATGCCAACAGGTTTTTTCTTTTTTGTTTCGAGGAGAATGTTGTAAATCTCTTGAAATGATTCCCGTGAATGAATCGCAATGGGAAGTTTATACTTGTTCGCTAATTCAACCTGTTGTCTGAAAACTTCTTCCTGTTCTTTTACAAACGATTTATCCCAATATAAATCAATACCGATTTCCCCAATGGCTGCAAAACTTCGTTCACTTAACTTTTTTTCTACGAGACTGAGTTCTTCCTTCCAGTTTTCCTTCACCGAACAAGGATGAAGCCCCATCATGGCAAAGCAATTCAGGGGATATTTTTTTTCAATGTCAAGCATCGTATCAACAGAGGTGCTGTCAATATTCGGTAGAAAAAAGCGTTGAATGCCTTTGTCCATGGCTTCGCTGATCAGCAAATCGAAATCGCTTGTGAACTCTTCTGCGTAAAGATGCGTATGGGTGTCAGTTAAAATCATGTTGGCTGATCCCGGTAATTGCCGGTCGGACAAAAGTATAATTCGAAATTCACAATCCGCAATTCGAAATCCTTTTTTAAATAATTACTTTCGCTTATTCAATTTTCTTCGGGTGCCGAAATTTCTCATACTTCGTTTTTCTTCCATCGGTGATATCGTACTCACTACACCCGTTATGCGATGCCTCAAGCGGCAGGTAAAAGATGCGGAAGTTCATTATGCGACGAAGAAGGATTTTTCGTCGGTCATTGAACACAATCCATACATAGACAAAAAATATTTCCTGGAAGGTAACCAAGGTGAATTAATTCGTCAGCTTAAAAAAGAAAAATATGATTATGTGATTGACCTTCATCATAACATCCGCACATTTCTCATAAAGAAAAAACTTGGAGTAAAGAGTTTCTCATTTGAAAAACTCAATTTTGAAAAATGGCTGATGGTGAATTTTAAAATCAATATGCTTCCCAAAGTTCATATTGTCGATCGTTACATGGATACCTTGAAATCATTTGGTGTAGCCAATGATGGCGAAGGATTGGATTATTTTATTTCAGGCGAAGATGAAAAAGTATTGCAACAAATTCCGATTACACATCAAAACGGTTACGTGGGTTTTGTGATCGGCGCAAAACATTTTACCAAACAACTGCCGAAGGAAAAGATTCGTTCGATTTGTAAGAAAATAAAGCAACCCGTCGTTCTTCTTGGGGGAAAAGAAGATGTTGAAAAGGGAGAGGCTATCATCCGTGAATCAGATGGTTCAACCATTTACAATGGGTGCGGAAAATTTTCTATCAATGAATCTGCCGCACTTGTAAAACACGCATCAAAAATTATTACACACGATACGGGATTAATGCACATTGCTACTGCTTTCAAAAAAGAAATCATCAGCGTGTGGGGAAATACGATTCCGGAATTTGGAATGGCTCCTTATTATGGAAAATCAGAAATCAGAAATCGGAAATCGGAAATCAGAAATTTATCTTGCAGACCTTGTTCAAAAATTGGTTTTGATGCCTGTCCGAAAAAACATTTTAAATGTATGATGGAAATTGACGAGGCCGAAATTGCGGGCTTTGTTTCATCATAAAAAATTTTTAGCTAAAGAACAGTGCTTTCAATTCGGTAGCATCGTGTGGTTTCATTTTGCCGGCAAGAATAAGCGACAATTGTTTTCTTCTCAACGCACCTTCATAGCGGATCTTCTCTTCGTCCGTTTCAGGAATAAGTTCGGGTACATTAATCGGGTTACCCAATTGGTCAACGGCAACGAATATGTAAATGGCTTCATTGCATTTTTTCTTTTCACCGGTTTGATTGTTCTCCACCCACACATCAATAAAAACCTCCATTGAAGAATTAAATGCACGTGAAACTTTTGCATGAAGCGTAACAATTTCTCCCAACCGAATCGGTTGGCTGAACGAGACACTATTGACTGAAGCAGTTACAACCACTCGCTGACAGTGACGGTGCGCTGCAATGGCCGATGCAATGTCCATCCAGTGAAGCAAGCGCCCGCCCATCAGGTTACCCAGTGTATTGGTATCGTTTGGAAGGACAATTTCTGTAAGTACAGCAAGTGATTCTTTCGGAGTCTTTGGTTTTAATGACATTTCTGTTTCTGGTTTACGCTGACTACTTTATTATTTTATTCTTTTCAGATTGACTTCTCTCACCTGTCCCACTACCATAGGAACTTTTTCAATTGTTACAGAACTGGTGTCAAGTCCGAAGGCTCGTTCTTCTGATAAAGAAATATGTTTGAAGAAGAAATAAATATCCATGATGATTTTTTCATAGAACGGAAGCTTGTTATCATTCGATAAAAATTTCTCCATCACCACGAAGCGAAAATCACCGATCAGACTTTTTCTTCCAAGCGATTCGTAACGCGAAGTAATGTCCACCTCAAAATTGCGTACCAGGTCTTCCACTACTTTTCTAAACATCAGGTTAATTCGCGGCTCTACACGGAACCCTAAACGAAAATCAATACGAATAATATTATTTTTTACAAGCTCCGAAACTTTGTATTCGAGCGTGTAGGGTTCATCGAGTACATCTACATGCACAAACCAATACATGTCGGCACGCTTAGGTTGCTTTTGTAAAATGGAATAAATAACCTTAGCCTCTATTTCATCGCGCATATTTGCGCTCGTGAGATACACCAGGTGTGTTGCATATTTTGGAATGGAAAAATCATGGCTCAGGTCACGCAACAATTTTAAATAATCTTTCAGTTTCACAAACTCCACAAAGCGATTTCGAATCTTTCTTGCTTGGTACCACGCCAACATTAATGAAACGAGTACCGATGCTATTAGTAGTGTAAGCCATCCGCCATGAGGGAATTTTTTGAGGTTCGCCACGAGAAATGAAAGTTCAACCGTAGCAAACAAAAGCAACGTAAACCCGATCAGAATAATATTTGTGCGCCTTAAATAAAGATAATAAGAAAGCAATGTTGTTGTACTGAGCATCGTAATGATAATGGAAAGACCATAGGCGGCTTCCATTCCCGACGATTCTTTAAAGAACAACACAATGCCGATACAGCCCGCTAAAAGCAACCAGTTAACCGATGGTACATACAATTGTCCGCGCAAATCAGTTGGATAAACGACTCGGACTTTAGGCCAAAAATTCAACCGTATTGCTTCGTTCACAAGTGTAAATGATCCGCTTATCAATGCCTGTGAAGCAACAATAGTAGCAGCGGTTGCGATGATTACACCAACAATTAAAAACCATTGCGGCATCATCATGTAAAATGGATTTCTGTCGCCAAGCAATTCTCCCTGCTTCTGCATAAGCCAGGCTCCTTGTCCGAAATAATTCAACAGCAATGCTGTCTTTACAAATATCCAGGTGATGCGTATATTTTTTTTTCCGCAATGGCCAAGATCGCTATATAGAGCTTCGGCTCCAGTAGTAGCCAGGAACACCGCGCCCAATAACCAAAATCCACCCGGGTATTGTACTAAAAGTTGAATTGCGTAATATGGATTAACCGCTTTTAATACTTGTGGAAATTCACCAATCTCAATGAATCCAAGCGTGGCAAGCATCAGGAACCATATAAGCATAATAGGACCAAAAGAAACTCCAACAAACTTGGTTCCGAATTGCTGAATGAGAAATAACGCAGTGATAATACAAATGACAATGGGTACAGTAGGAATATCCGCATTGAATATTCTCATCCCTTCAATGGCAGACGAAACAGAAATGGGTGGTGTAATGATTCCGTCAGCAAGCAGCGCCGAGCCGCCAATGATAGCGGGAAATATAAGCCACTTTACTTTTGTTCGCCTCACCAAAGCGTAAAGCGAAAATATTCCGCCCTCACCTTTGTTATCAGCACGAAGAGTAAGAATGATATACTTGAAAGTGGTTTGAATAGTAAGTGTCCAGAACACACAAGAAAGACCACCCAGCACCAACTCCGGCCTTATGGGACTCTTACCAATAATGGCTTTGAGTACATAAAGAGGAGAGGTTCCAATGTCTCCGTAGATGATACCGAGCGTTACCAGCAGGGTTGCTGTAGTAACTGTGTTTATGGTTTGTTTGTTCAAACAAAAATAAAAAAGAGGAAGGCAAATGTATAAAGAAGAAATTCAACAGTTCTTTTTATTAGAAATTTTTTCTTGTGAATTATTACTACCCTTTTTTAATAACGTGAATCACAAATTCTAATGACAACCGGTTGGCTGTTTTATTTTTAACTTTGCGGTTCGAATAAAATCATGCAATCAAATTACGATATCATAGTTGTAGGAGCTGGCCATGCCGGATGTGAAGCAGCGGCAGCAGCGGCAAACATGGGGTCAAAGGTCTTATTGATTACCATGAACATGCAAACGATCGCCCAGATGTCGTGTAACCCGGCCATGGGTGGAATTGCAAAAGGACAAATCGTGCGTGAAATAGACGCTCTTGGTGGTTATTCGGGAATTGTTTCCGATCTCTCCATGATTCAGTTCCGTATGCTGAACCGCTCGAAAGGTCCTGCCATGTGGAGCCCGCGCTCCCAAAACGACCGGATGTTGTTTGCTAACGAATGGAGAATGATGTTGGAGCAAACGCCCAATGTTGACTTCTGGCAAGACATGGTGAAAGAGCTCACAGTTAAGGATGGCAAAGTGATTGGCGTCAAGACGAGTATAGGAATTCTCTTTTCAGCCAAAGCTGTTGTTCTCACAAACGGAACTTTTCTTAATGGAATTATCCATATCGGAGAAAAACAATTCGGAGGAGGAAGAACAGGTGAAAAGTCGGCAACCGGGATAACCGAACAACTGGTTTCGCTTGGTTTTGAAAGCGGTAGAATGAAAACCGGAACACCTCCTCGTATTGATGGACGAAGTATCGATTATTCTAAAATGGAAGAACAGCTGGGTGACGAGAACCCGGGAAAATTTTCTTTCTCTGACACCGTAAAACTTTCAAAACAAAGAAGTTGTCATATAACTTACACCAACGATAAGGTACACGAAGTCCTGAAAGAGGGCTTCGAGCAATCGCCAATGTTTTCGGGCAGAATTAAAGGAATCGGCCCACGCTATTGTCCTTCAGTTGAAGATAAAATTAATCGCTTTGCTGACAAAGAACGTCACCAGTTATTCGTTGAGCCAGAGGGATGGAATACGGTCGAGGTTTATCTGAATGGATTTAGCACTTCGCTTCCAGAAGATATTCAATATAAGGCACTTAAATTGGTTTCTGGACTTGAAAATGTGAAAATGTTTCGCCCTGGCTATGCGATAGAGTACGACTATTTCCCACCTCAACAGCTTCACTTATCTCTCGAGACAAAGCACATTGAAAACCTATACTTTGCCGGACAAATTAATGGAACCACAGGCTACGAAGAAGCTGCTTGCCAGGGGCTAATTGCCGGAATAAACGCCAGTCAAAAAATAAAAGAGCTTCCTCCTTTTATATTGAAGCGATCAGATGCTTACATTGGTGTTTTAATAGATGATTTGGTGACAAAAGGAACCGATGAACCTTATCGGATGTTTACCTCGAGAGCAGAATACCGCTCTCTTCTGAGACAAGACAATGCAGATATACGCTTAACTCCGCTCGGAAATTCGCTTGGACTAGCTAACAGTGCGCGTTTAGAAAGGGTGGAGGAAAAGATTAAGGTTATTGATAGCACAATTTCATTTATTCGAAAATTTTCTGTTACTCCCGAGAATATTAATTCCGTTTTGATTTCTGTTGGCTCTGAGCCAATAACCCAGAAACAAAAGCTTTATAATATTCTACTTCGACCACAGGTGTCCATTTTTGATCTAATTAATAATATTCCTGAATTAATGGGTTGTTTTGAAAAAACTCCTCCCGAGGATCTTGAAGAATTGGGAACCCAAATCGAGACAAGCATTAAATATGAGAGCTATATCAAGAAAGAACAGGACATGGTGGAAAGAATTAATAGATACGAGGACATTCATTTAAAGGATGATCTTAATTATCATGAATTTCCTTCATTGTCAATGGAGGCCAGGCAAAAACTTTCAAGAATAAAGCCCAGAACGCTTGGTCAGGCGTCTAGAATTAGCGGAATATCACCATCTGACATTTCCTCTTTGATGATTTTTCTAAGTCGGTGATGTACATGTTTCACGTGAAACTATTTTACTTGTAATGGAGACCCTTGCAAATTGCCCTATTTGTAGCAGTGAAAAAATAAGTCCTTTAATGGACGTAACAGATTATTCCATTTCAAAGGAAAAATTTGCTCTTTCTTCTTGTGCAGAATGCGGCTTTATTTTCACTAATCCACGCCCCGAAAAGGACAACATTTCAAAATATTATGAAAGTAGCGATTATATTAGCCACAGTAATTCGACAGCTGGTCTTTTGAACAAAATATATCAATTCGTTAGAAGATATCTACTGAATAAGAAAATTAAATTAGTTGATCGTTATTTAGAAGACGACCGGTCGCTCCTGGATATTGGTTGTGGCACGGGTGAATTTCTAAATGCCTGTAAGAAACTAGGGTGGCTAACCAAAGGAGTAGAGCCGAATAAAAATGCAAGAAGTCTATGCCACGAGAATTATAATCTGGATGTTATTGACGAGTCTAAAATTGAAACAATTTCTCCAAAATCCTTTAAGGTCATTACTATGTGGCATGTTTTGGAACACGTTCATACTCTCAAAAAAAGAATTGAAGAGCTTTCTGGTCTTTTAAAATATAATGGTGTTGCCATTATTGCAGTTCCCAATCGTGAAAGTTATGATGCTGTTTATTATGAAAAATATTGGGCTGCCTATGACATTCCAAGACACCTCCATCATTTCTCTGCTACGAACATTAAGTCGCTGTTTCAGCAACACGGGTTCGAGTACATTGAATCCGTTCCGATGAAGTTTGACTCCTTTTACGTCTCAATCTTAAGTGAAAAATACAAGGAAAATAAATTCCCATTCTTAAACGCGTTTTGGATTGGTCTCAAATCCAATTTGATTGCAGGAAAAAATCAGGAAAAATACTCAAGCGTAATTTATGTCTTCAGGAAAATGAATTAATTATTTTTTCCAGATAAACAAAAATGATGAACCCTTCCCAAACTCTGATTCAACCTTTACATATCCTCCCTGTTGCTCAATAATTTTCTTTACAATCGTTAATCCTATTCCTGTGCTTTCCACTTTATCTTTTGGTTGAAGCGTTTGAAATATTCCGAAAATTTTCTCTTGATGCTCCGGTTTAATTCCAACACCATTATCGCTGACCGTAAATAGAAAATGATCACCGCGGTCTTCGCAAGAAATTTTTATCTCTCCATTTTCCTTGTCATTGTATTTAATCCCATTACTGATAAGGTTTTGAAAGACCTCATGCAATTTTATTTTTTCGGTATTCAACATCGGAAGATTATCCTGGGTTTCTATCTTGATATTTTCAGGTGGGCATATCAAATCAATTATATTGTTTATCAGGTCTTTAACACTTAAATCCTCTTTTTCCATGGTTGTGTTACCCAATCTTGAATAATGTAAAATTCCATCAATAAGATTCTGCATTCTGGCTGTTCTACTCTTCATCATGGCCAAAATATCCAGGACTTCCGGTTTCGCCGATGTACCCAATTCATCTTCCATAAATGTTGATAAGCTTGCAAGTCCACGCAATGGCGCCTTTAGATCATGTGATACGATGTAAACAAATTCATCTAACCGTTTATTGGTCATTTCTATCTCTGCTGCATATTTTTGCAAGTCAACCTTTTGTAAATAAAGTTTTTCAAAAACGCCAACCTTTGCCTTTACTATATTTATTTCCAATGGTTTATGAAGATAATCCACTGCACCCTCTTCGTATCCCTGGATGGTAAATTTTTCTTCTTTACTAATTGCCGTGACAAAAATTATGGCAATGTCTTTCGTCTTCGAATTCTCTTTCAACAATCTCGCAACTTCAAAGCCGTCCATTTCGGGCATTTGCACATCAAGAAGTATTAAACCGATTTCCTCATTCAGCGCAATTTTTAGTGCTTCATTTCCGGATGTTGCTTTAAAAATTGTTCTTCCCTCTTGCTCAAGAATGCTTTCAAGCGAAATAAGGTTTTCCGTCAAGTCATCAACCAGTAAAATATTTACAGACCTGTTCGGTGTCTGTGGATGCGCTTGGGTTATCTTGGTAATTGTCTCAATCATAAAATTATTTTTTTTCTTGTTTTAGTTCGTCTGTTCTTTGTACAACCAAACACTCATAAGCGATAGCAATTGTTCGGCATTGGTTTGTTTAATTATTTGGTCTGATGCTCCTGCCTGAATCCACTTTTCCTTTTCTGCCGGAACCTCTTTTGGTGATTGCACAATGATGGGCACCTTCTCTAATTTTTTCTGTTTTCTGATTTCACGAATTGTCTCAGTGCCTTCGGTTTCCACAATCATGCAGTCCAGTAGTACAATGTCAAAGTGATGATGTTTGCCGATCTTAATAAGCGCATCTCTGCCGTCAACGGCAGCGACAACATTCATTCCTTGTTGCTCAAGCAATCCGGTAAGGGCATAAATGTTTCTCATTTCACCATCAATTATCAGGATGCTTTTATTCTGAAGCTGCTCATACATTTTTTGAGAAAGCTTATTCTGTCGAATTGCATAACTTTTTGTGCTTTGTAATGCAAGATCCTTTTCGCGCAAATAATCTTCCTTATGATTGCCCGCCTTTGTGAAATTGGAATCATTGCGCCAATTATCAGAACTATTTCCTGTTAGCTTCTCAATCATTTCCTTATCGCTTGCGATTTTTCCTCCCTGAATTTTCTCGTTACGATTTTGCTTTTGATCTCCGTCAGCCGAGTCCGCGTGTGAACTTTCTAAAGGAACAAAAAGAGAGAACGTACTGCCTTTATCCTTTTCACTTACAAGTTGCAACTCACCGCCAAGTAATGTTACAAGCATCCGGCTAATCGAAAGACCGAGACCCGTGCCACCATATTTACGATTGATTGATCCGTCAGCTTGCTGAAACGCCTCAAAAATAATTTGTTGCTGATCCAGCGGGATTCCAATTCCCGAATCAGTTACAGAAAACTCGATAACATTATTTTTCCGGATAAGATTCCGGCTTTTGAATTGTGTGTGTGTTTCGGCTGGTTTTATTTTCAATTTAACATAGCCTCCTGCTCCAGTAAATTTAAATGCATTTGAAAGCAGGTTTTTAATAATCTGTTCTATCCTTAATTTATCGGTGACAATAAATTCGGGAACGTCTGCATGCACATCAATGTTAAAATCTATCTTCTTTTGATTGGCCACTTCATCAAAAAGAGATTTCATGTCATCCTTCATTTGTTTGACACTCTCGTTTGTCAGGCGTAATTCAATTTTTCCTGCTTCTATTTTTGATAAATCCAATACATCGTTTATGAGCATGAGCAAATCACCTCCTGATTTGTGAATGACCTTTGCATACTCTATTTCCTTTTCTGTTAGTGAGCCATTTTTATTTTCCGTAAGAAGTTTTGCCAGAATCAAAACGCTGTTCAGCGGTGTTCTTAATTCATGCGACATGTTTGCCAAAAATTCCGACTTGTACTTACTGTTTAACTCCAGTTCTTTCACTTTAATACTGAGCGCCTCACGAGCCTGTTCCAGGCGCTCATTCTGCTCTTCAACTAATTTCGAATTTTCCTTCAACTCGGTATTGCTTTTCTTCAGCTCTTCTTCCGAAGCCTGGAGCAAAGTGCTTTGATTTGAAAGTTCTTCGTTCGTTTGGCGAAGTCTTCCGCGCATCTGGATAAGAGCATTGCCAAGTTCATCGTTTGGCCCGAGTGGTTCAAATTCTATTTTAAAATTTCCTTCTCCGATGTTGTGAGCAAAGCTCGCAGTTCTTTTTATGGAGTCTGATAATTTTCGCACAGCCTCTGTCATCAGACCGACAGCATTCTTTTTAGCGGACATGGCAACATTCGGCACTTCTCCTTTTCCCATTTGAAGAATGTGGTTCTTGAGTTTCATCAACGGAACAATCATGTTGTTTGACAAGTAAAATGCCGCGAACAAAATAACCATCACCACCATAAGGGCGATGCCGAGTACGCTCCAGATCAACGTACGATAAGATGCCCGCATCGTAGCGTGTAATATGTCGGCTTGATTTTTTTTATTCGCAATAACATTGTTCAACCTGAAAACAATTTGTGAAGTCCGTGGTATGATCTGGCTTTCGACAATTTCTTCCGCACTAAATTTTTTCATCGGATCCTGGTAGTCATCAAATTTTACCAGCCCGGCCATGATTTGCTTTTGATATGATATGAGTTTTTCGAAATCAAGAAAAATGCTTTTTGTGCTCTCTGTATTTTCGGAGTCCTTCCACTCGGCCATCAGATCTAAAATTCTGTTTTTTAATGCCGGGTATTCTACCGTTTGAAGCGTTTTCAGTTTCTCCTTGTCTTCCCTGCTATTTACAATGTATGTCCAGTTCGTTGTATACATTTCGGAACGGGTAACGATCAGGTTCATGTTCTCGAGCGCCTGGAGAGATGGAATATCAACAGCCATGATTTTGCTATTCATCTCCTGGTTCTTCGTAGTATTCAATGAGCTATAAATAGCGTTGAATACCGAAATTCCAATCACCAAAATGAAGACAAGATAAATCTCTATATCAATTTTATAGTCTTTGTTTCTCATGGTATTTTTTGCTCGTGATTTCATGGATTTACCACAACGGCAAGATTTGTTAATACAGTTGATATTTTCAGTCCGGCACTTCGTGCAGAGGCTTGGTTGATTTCAAACCTCACTTTATTGTCTGTCGTTATTAAGTTTATCGTTGCGCAATGCTCTGAATGTTTGCACTCTTCCGAAACAATTAAAACGCCTTTACTCAGGTATTTTTTTGACAGCTCGTCTACTTTTTGGGATGCTGATTTCGCTACGAAGATCACCTCGTATACGGTGTTGTCCTGGTCTGTTATTTTATTTACTTCGACCGGCTTGTTATCAATTTTTTTCTGTGAAGCAATTAGTACAAGCGCATCAAACAGTTCTGATTTGCCAACGACACCTATACGAAACGTTTTGGTGTTATTCGATTGCGACCAGTCAATGTATTTGGTGAAGTTGTAAATGAACATCGCTTTGATGCTGTACTCGTTTCCCTCATCAGAGACCGGTTTCATTCCCGTCAATAAAAAGAGCAGCACCAGGATTTTAATCCTGCTGTTAATGCATTGGAGGTCGAATATTTTTTTGAAAAATTTCAAGGTAGCGACCTGATTTATTTTTTTGATGCGTTTATCTCGTAACTAATCCTAAACCTGATTTCGCGCGACGAGCCGGGCAGCGGAGCGTGATTACTATTATATGGTTGCATATAAATCTCACGTTCATCTAACGGGTTGGTGCATCCGATTCCTGCCGAAAATCCTTTCGCGATAATGTTGGTAACGTTGCAATAAATTCCTGCAAATAATTGCGGACAATACTTTTGGGTAATGTTCTCTATGGTTATTGTATCCATGCCGATATAATCATATCGTTCGCTGTTCCATGATAGCGAGCCACTCAAGCTAATATGCTCTGTCATCTTTATGCTTCCCGATAAATTAATTTTGTGGGCAGGAAAAGCCAACGAAACTGCCCGGTTTTCTGAAACCGAATAATCTCTGATCACGTCCTTTCCGCGTGTTGTATAGAACGCATAGTTCAGGTCAGCATAGCCGAGCTTTCCCTTCAATTTAAAATCCAGTTCAATTCCCCGGGTTCCGGATGTTCCATAATTTTTATAGCCATCTCCATTGTCATAATAATAAACAATTGGATCGTGGGTGGTGATGTCATAAAGATTTGCTGAAAAAAAGGTTACGTCATTGAACTGGTACCCGGTTTCAAACTCTGCAACCGTCGTGTTTTCCGGTTTTATGTTTAGGCTTCGGTCAATGTTTTCGATTCCCGGCGCACGAAATGACTTGCTGAATAAAAGTTTCGTATGAAACCTGTTTATCACTTTAGTTATTCCTATACGTGGAACAAACGATGATTGATATTGGCTATTGTCACTCAGCCGTGCACCCAGGGTAATGTTTGCAACCTGGTTGCTCCACAATCCCTGCGTGAAGAACGAAGTGTTATTATAGCTGACCGTATTTTTTCCATTGTTAAATGTTGCCCCTTGAACGTTTTCCTTTGCGCGATCTATAAAGTATTCTCCGCCTGCATTAAAATTTAAGTGCTCGTTCAAATCATAATTACATGTCAGGTTATAACGCGGTTGATAGGATGTTCTGTTGTACTCTTCAAATTCGCCATCGTTTGTGTTGCCCATATAATTCCAGGGGGTATGCTGTTTAAAATTAAAACGGGGAACGATGGACAGTTTATTGTTCACCTGCAACTTGTATTTGGCTTCAAAATAATAGGATGTAAAATCATTGTTATAGGGTCTTGATAAAATGTGGTCGTAGCCATCGACCATGGTGGTGTGGTAAACATCTGCAATACCACGAAACGAAAAGTCTTTGTATGAAACCGCCGCTTCTAAGAATGAAGGATCCAGTTTTTGTTTTCCACCAATATTTGTGCTTTCTCCAAAATAGTCTTTATAAATTTGGTCGCTTCTGTTTCCTTCTCCCACCAATGCACCGACATTTACACTCACATCTCCGAAATGCTGCCCCACGCTTAGCGATAAATTTCTTCTTGCAAATGTTTCTTTCATTTGGCCATAGCTTGCAACGGCCGAAACACCGGTAAAGTCCTTATCATTTTTGGTGACAATGTTAATCACGGCATATTCCGCATTGCCGCCATACATGGCCGAACCCGGCCCCCGAATGATTTCAATCTTTTTTATCTGTTCAACAGGGTAGTGATTTCCAAATTGAAGTGTAGAATAAAGCGCTTCGTTCATTTCCTGTCCATCGATGAGTAACAACATTTTGCCCTCATGCGCCCAATTACCACGAATACCCAGCGAAACCGCGCCCTCAACATCTACCCCGAAATAAAATCCGGGAACAAGCTTTAGCACATCCATCAAATCCTGGGCTCCGGAATTTTTTATTTCATCTTCTGTAATCAGCGTTACAATTCCCGGAGATTCGCGGGGAGTAAGTGATTTACGTGATGCCACAGAAATCTCAACATTCATGAGCTGCTCAAGCGACATTTCATAAAATGATGCGGTGTCCTTTTTGGGTGAGGGCAATTCCTCTGCATGAACGCATGGTCCTGACAGAAAAATAAAAATGCCGAAAAGCGATAAGATCGTCTTCATGGTAGTCTGTACAATGTTTAATTATTGTTCTAAATTATACAGAGTACAGCGCCGGTTTGTTTGAAACAAAACCCGTGGTTTCTTACGATAATCTTACAGAATATGTGGTCGTACTATTTGTCTGAATTTTTCACGTCCACCCTTACCCGCTCGTTTCGGTTGGCAAGCTCCCAAACTGTAAAAAAAACAAGGCTGGCTCGTTTTGTTAGCAATCCAAAATCAATCTTGTCGACTGTGTCGGTGGGCTTGTGATAATCTTCGTGGGTGCCGTTAAAATAAAAAATGATGGGAATATTATTTTTTGCAAAGTTGTAATGGTCGCTGCGATAATAAAAACGATTGGGATCATCAGATTTGTTAAAAGTATAATCCAAAACAAGTTTCGTGTAAGTGGAATTTGCGTTTTCACTGATCCCGTGAAGCCCGGTGCTTAGTTTGTTGGAACCAATCACATATACATAATCTCTGACACCGAGCGTGTCGTGAGCCTTATCCGTTCTTCCAATCATGTCAATGTTTAGGTCCGTCACCGTATTCTCAAGTGATACCAATGGATGGGTTACATAATATTCTGAGCCGAGCAAGTGTTTTTCTTCGCCCGAAAATGTCATGAATAAAATGTTTCTGCGTGGCCCGTGTCCTTCCTTTTTCGCAAGCGAAAAAACTTTTGCAAGCTCCATTACAGCAGAAGTTCCGCTTCCATCATCATCGGCTCCATGATAAACAAGTGTGTCTCTTTTTCCAAGGTGATCGTAATGTGCTGTAACAACAATTGTTTCGTCTTTTTTATCTGTTCCTTCTAAGAAACCCACAACATTTTCTCCTTCCAGTTCCTCAATATTATTTATGATGTGCGCGATTGCTGATGTTCGTGTAACAAAAATTTTTGGTTTTGACTTCCGATCGATCGTAGATTTTGCTTTGTCAAGAACCTCTTCATTACTTTCAGGAAAAAATGTTCTTGCCATTTCGCGGCTAATGAAAACAACCGGAATTGCCGATGGGGAAGAATTAAGGCGATGGATTTCTTCCAAATGATTACTGTAATTTAATGAATCAATTATTTTATCAAGCGTGTCACAAATAACAAAAACAACAGAGGGTCGCTTTTCATAAACGAGTGCGAATTTTTTCCGCCAATCACGCGACCACTGTGAGAGATCCTTTTTTTTGCCGATTGGATTTCCATCAAAAAACATAATTGCTTTTCCTCCGACATTTATATTTTTGTAGTCGTCATATTCATTCTCTGTTATTCCGTAGCCCACAAAATGAATGGTGTCAAGGACAATCATGGTATCTCGCATACCCGGCATAAAAAAATAATCTTTCATGAAAAGAAAAAATTGTTGATTCACTTCTATGTTTTTCCCAACATTGTTTAGGGTAGAGATTGAGTGATGCTGCAAATAGGTGCCGTGAGATATTGCTTTTAGTCCGAGCGAAGCGAAATGAGAGGCAATAAATGATGCCGCTTTCTTCTGTCCTGTCTTACCCGTTTCCCTTCCTTCCAGAGAATCAGAAGCGAGAACCTGTAAATAACCTTTTACGTCTTTTTCGCTGATGAATTTACTGTAATGAATGGCGGTTGTATCCTGCGCCGATGATGCCAAAAAAGAAAAAAGAGAAAACAGGAGAAGAATTTTCTGCGGGTATTTTGAAAAACGATTGGATATCACGCGATGGCCCTCTGTTACCTAATAACTGAGCGAAATTTTATTTACGCGTGTTGCGTGTCGTCCGGCCTCAAAAGATGTATTAATAAATGTTTCCACAAACAGCTTCGCCTCATCCACAGAAACGAAACGCGCCGGAATACAAATAACATTTGCATCGTTGTGTTGACGGGCTAATGCGGCAACGTTGTTTTCCCATGCAATGGCTGCACGAATTTTCTGGTGCTTGTTGGCTGTAATCGCAACACCGTTTGCGCTGCCACAAACCAACACGCCCAAATCGTTTTCATTATTTTCAATTGAATAAGCGAGCGGGTGAACAAAATCCGGATAGTCAACCGAATCCTTTGAAAACGTTCCGAAATCTTTTACGGAAAACCCTGCTTCACTCAACATTTTTTTAATTTCTTCTTTGTAATCAAATCCTGCATGGTCGCAGCCTACTGCTATTCTGGGTTTCAGCATGTTTTCAACATTTTTTATCAGCAAAACAAAGGTACTTAATTGTTTTCAACACGAATCATTTTCAATGAAACAACAAGCTGATTGATAGTCTTGTCTGAATCCATCTTATTAACATTAACTTTGTGTACTAAATTAATATCGGTTATTAAGAATGCGTAAGTATTCTTTGTCTTGTTCATTACTTAATCCCATGAAGAATTAAACCGGTGATTGCAAGAAAAAGAAATAACTAGTTTTAAAAAGTTCCACACAAAATCCGGTCACTTAATGAACCGATGAATTAAAATAGTTTTTCAATGTGCACGTTTTCAACCGATGTTTATTACTCTTCGAATGGTATCTTGTTCAGCTAATTATAAAATAACATCTTGTTCATAACGATTTTTCTTTTGTGTATAACCCCAAAGTCAAGTGATCAGAGATAAATTTATACACTCCATGAACAGCCTAGTAGTAATAACATATTTCTTATTAAATAAAATATATTATTAGTATGGATGTAATAACTGAAGAAAAAAAGTCAGTTTTAAAAAAAGGATATTTGCACATCGAAGTTGATCCGGCTCTCGATTTGTTTTCGGAAATTAAAAAACTAAAAAAAGAAAAAAATGCAATTATCCTTGCGCACTACTACCAGGAACCCGACATACAGGATGTTGCTGACTTTATTGGCGACAGTCTCGGGCTTTCACAGGAAGCCGAAAAAACAAAGGCCGATATCATTGCATTTGCCGGAGTTCATTTTATGGGCGAGACAGCTAAAATCCTTAACCCGAATAAAAAAGTTGTGTTGCCGGATTTACGTGCCGGGTGTTCGCTTGCAGATGCTTGCCCAGCAGATAAATTCAAGAAGTTTATTGACGAACACCCAAACCATGTTGTGATTTCTTACATCAATTGCAGTGCGGAAACAAAAGCGCTAAGCGATATTATTTGTACTTCATCCAATGCTGTTGCAATTGTAAATAGTCTTCCGAAAGATCAAAAAATAATTTTTGCACCGGATCGAAACCTCGGTCGTTACATAATAAAAAAAACAGAACGAGACATGGTTTTGTGGAATGGCGTTTGCATGGTGCACGAAATTTTCTCACTCGAAAAAATTAGTATGCTAAAAAACAACCACCCGAAAGCGAAATTTATTGCACACCCGGAATGTGAGCCGATCGTACTTGAACTTGCTGATTACATTGGATCAACAACTGGTTTATTAAAATACACCATCAATAATCCGGACCAGGAATTTATTGTTGCAACAGAGTCGGGGATTATTTACCAAATGGCAAAAGCATCGCCGGGCAAAACGTTTATTCCCGCGCCGCCAAATAATTCCTGTGCCTGCAACGATTGTCCGCACATGAAATTAAACACACTTGAAAAACTTTACCTTTGTTTGAAATACGAATCTCCGGAAATTACTATTCCGGAAGATGTACGCATTGGGGCTTTGAAACCCATTAAAAGAATGCTTGAAATATCGGCACAGTATGGAATTTAGGAAATCAAAAATCAGGAATCAGAAACGGGAATCAGGAAGTAAATTTATTTTACTTTTTATTTTACTTTTTCATTTTTCGTTTTTCATTTTTGCGGAAGAAGGTTTCCAAAAATTGTATTATCCGAATGGAAACATGTCCAGTGAAGGAACAATGCGCAATGGAAAACCTGACGGTTACTGGAAAAGCTATTATGAAAACGGAAAATTGAAATCCGAAGGGAATCGTGTGAACTTTAAGCTTGACAGCTTGTGGAGATTTTATGATGACTCGGGATTTGTAACCGCGGAATACAATTACAGCGAAGGAATAAGACACGGTTTGCAAAAAACATATTATCAAAAAGGAAACATTCAATCGGAAGAAACCGATTCGATGGGTTTGCGAAACGGCACGGCAAAATTCTACAATGAAAAAGGAACACTTGCGAAGACGATAAAATACATTGGTGGTGTTGAAAACGGAATGGCTCGCGAATACAATGATGGCGGGGTGTTGATCCTGGTTACCGTTTATAAAAATGGATATTTTCAGAAAGAAGAAAAAATTAATCGCACGGACAAACTTGGATTGAAGCAGGGTTTGTACAAAGAGTTTTACGATAACGACCAGGCAAAATCTGAAGGAACATATAAGGACGATAAAAAGGACGGAACATTCAAAGAATATTCAGAAGACGGAAGGGTAATTAAAAGAGAGGAGTATCGCAAAGGCGTACTTTTAAAAACAGAGGCAACCGAAAAGGATAAGTTCGAGGTGAAGCGCAATTATTATCCAACCGGAGAAATAAAAATTGTCGGGACATATAAGAAGGGTGTTCCCGAAGGTGTGTTTAGAGAGTATGATGAAAAGGGAAATTTATCAGGCACAAAAGTTTTTCATGCCGGACAAGTTGTGCGCGAAGGAAAACTCGATGACCAGGGAAGAGAACAGGGTGAGTGGAAAGAGTTTTATGAAACGGGGCATCTTCGATCCATTGGAAACTATGTGAATGGAAAACGTGAAGGTGTTTGGAAATTTTCGTTTGAAAATGACTCCATCGAACAAATCGGAAACTACACCAATGGAAAACCGAATGGTCCGTGGAAATGGTTTTATCCGAATGGCCAGACGAGACGCGAAGAAACTTACGCGAACGGAAAGGAAAACGGGTACATGAAGGAGTATGATGATGCGGGCGCCGTTATGGCCGAAGGAAACTATGTTGATGGAAAACAGGATGGCGACTGGAAATACCGTATCGGAGAATACATTGCAGATGGAAAATTTATTGAAGGAAAAGAAGACGGTATCTGGAAAGAATATTATGACAATGGTAAACTCGCTTTCGAAGGAGATTTTATAGAAGGACAGGAAAGCGGCACACACAAATATTATTATTCCGATGGAAAATTAAGTGAAGAAAAAAATTATCGGCTAGGCCTGCCCGATGGCGTGTGGAAAAAATACGACCAGGGCGGAGCAATCATTTTGGAATCACAATACCAGAATGGAGTGGAGGTTAAAACAAACGGCGAGAAAACGCCTGAATCTCCCAACTAATTTTCTTTACTTCGCAGCCGCTTTTTATTTCAGATAATTTATTTAATGACTCCGTAGCTCAGTTGGTAGAGCAGCTGACTCTTAATCAGCGGGTCGAGAGTTCGAGTCTCTCCGGGGTCACCATTAAAACTTTTCGGATGCCCATCATCGGCGGGCAATGACAGCAAGAATAGCAACAATAAAAATGAGCAAATAGATAGACATCACCACGATCGTCATCGCCCCCATGAACTTAAAGAGGGATTTTAAATTGGAGAACGAGCTTGCCAATTCAATTTCATTACGTTCTTCTAAAGCCAACTTCATTTTTGTCGAAAAGCGATACAAATAAAACACGGGAAAAAAATAAAGCAGAGCCACGAACAAATAAATAAGTGTTATCGTGAAGGTTGGAAGCGGAAATGGTGTTGGGGAAAGAGAGGAAACGAGATTCATTACAGAGCCGATACACAAGGCAATAAGAACAACCAGTCCGACACCGATAAATCCCATGATCGACAAAAACTGCCCCCACTTGCTTGTTTCATAGAGATAAATAAGTGATTGATCATTAAGTTTTAGTACGGGTGTTTCGGCTCCCGATTGTAGTGTATCTACTGTGGCCATACTATTTATTTTTTCGGAAAGCTATTTAAGATTTTCGATATTTTGAAAAATTATTTTTAAATCCCCTTCGTCATTAATGATGAGGTATGTTTCCAAAACGGTAGTGCGCTCACAAATTACTCGGTATTTCAATTCCAGCTCGTGGATGTTCTTGTCTTGATTAAAATTTTCTTTTGACGAGACCAGCTCAAAAGATTTTATTGCGCCCACCGTTTCTTTCAGTTGTTTAAGCTTCTTCATCTTTTTTTCGGTCGGTTCGCTATCGTTAAATGATGATGTGTAATATTTGTCAAGCGAAGAATAATTTTCAGCTTTACGATCAGCTAGCAAATTTTCAACAAGCGTTTGGCCTCTTTGTTTGTCGACTTTTCCGCAACCGAAAAAGATCAAAAGAAGCAGAAGTGAAACGGGGCGCATTTTCATGAAGTGATTTGTTTTAACAAAGATATTTGATTCGACGGTTTGTGCGTCATCCAACAAATAGCGTAGTGGTAAATAATAAAAATAAAAAAAGCTGTCTTGGTAGACAGCCTCTTTTGCTCCCCCTCCTGAACGGTAAATATATAATGATAATCAATTATTTAAATAAATATCAGGCGTAAATTTTTAGGCATAGGGCGCAAATATTTTTAAATTTATTACCGAACCCACTTTGCTACCGTGAGTTAGGAGGGATCTAATGTTAGAATTGTATGTTCCAAGACAATCCTGTCAGAAGGATCACCTCACGTTCATTAATTCATTCGCCGAATGTTGATCCTTCTTCCATACTTTAGATGATCCGTTAAAAGATCTATTTTCTTTTCTAGTTTTTTGATGTAGCTGATTAAAACAGGTCTGCTCAGCAACGATAGCTGCTAGTTTTTTTCAGGTCACTTTCTTATCACCCTTTTTTATAAACGCAGGCGACGTTTGTTTCAGGTAGAAGATTGCTGATCGTTAGAAACTATTTCTAAGAATTTAGCGGAGTGATATTGACGTAAGCGGACAAATAAAAACAGTGCGAGCGCGTCAGAAATAAATCGCTCTAATCACTTCGGGGTTAGTTCCCCGCCGCTTGCGGCGATTGAAAGAATGCCCGTCAAATACTCCGCTGCTCTGCGGCGGAGATGTTTATTACAATTTTTAAAAATGCCAGTCATAGCAATTATATAAACCCTGTTGAAAATTACAGAAGAATAATTACACAATAGTACAATTGTACTATTTAGCCACCTGTTGAAAAAAATAATTATAATTTAACTTGTATTGAGTTGAATTTATATTTAGCATTGTTCTACTAAATAGTCTCTACGACTGATAAGAAGAACACATTTTTTTAAGGGCAGTTCTTACATCCCCAACAACCTTCCAGGGATACTGCGTACTTCAGTCAAACTCCCCGCCCATAGAGATGCGGTTTTAGTTTTTTCTAATGCAGATTTGATTGTTGGAGATAGTATATTATCAATAATTCGTACTTCACTTGTGTGACCAATGAAGAGAAAGATTAAGTATTCTGATAATTGCTAGATAAAATCCGAGCACTTGATTTTTTTACGCACATTAACATAGTAAAACTAAAATTTAATATTCCAGTTATTCAGAATCAATCCGGATACCTTAACATTGAATATTCAATTATATCAACACACAGAAAAAATAATTTAAACAAATACACAGAACATTAAAACCAAACAAAATGAAAACAAAAATCAATTGTTTATCGCTTACACTTTCCTTTTTATTCAGCGCAATCTTTATCCTGCTAAATAATAATTCTTATGCAGATGGCTCGTCATGTGATTCTGCTTTTGTGGGAACAATTGATTCGGTCGAAAATTTTCATCCTGTGACTTTGCATGGATCTGTTATCTGGTTTAAGTTCACCGGTAATGGAAAATTTTGTCACATAAATCTTAATCCTTCAGGCACAGGACATGCTGCAATTTCGGGAGTACAATTAGTATCTGGCAACTATTGCGATTCTCTTGTATATGACAGTACATGGAGTTGCGGAGCTGTTGATTCATTATCCTTAAACATTGGGCAGACAGTAAATAATCGAAACTATTATATTGTACTCAATAGATCAACCACGGGAGGAGATGCGGAAATGGAAATGGCAATTTTTGCTCCAATTGTAGTTAATCTCAGTTATAGTTTAGGCAACTATCCAACCCAAAACTATCCCATTTACTCAACATGTTTTCATGATGATTATTCAGGTGATGAAACCCAAGCATATAATTTAATTGTTCATATCAATATTCCATCAATGAACAATGGCAGTGGTAATACATTGCATTTTGACTGTCCTCCTGGTTCACAAATAGTTTATAAAACCTGTCCGGCAAATATTAACATACCGCAAACCTTGCCTAACTCGTCAATAACTATTCAAAGTAGCAATCCCGGTGTAATAAATGATATTTATCTGTACATAAGAATCTCCGGATGCGACAATTATGATTCTCCTTTTCGTTCTTTTCATGCATACTTTACCGGAGCGACATCACCACCTAATCCAACATTTACAAGTACCTCTCCTGATTATGGAAATGCTCTTCCATACAATTATTTAATTGTGCCAGTTCAATCACCTCATTTGGGATTTGATTTCAATATTGCCGGCCTATCATCACACAATGATGAATACTTCTTGCGGCATGATGAATTTTACAGATACTACAAAATAAAACCAACCTTAGGGATAGCTGATTACTTTACATTAGATGTCATCCCAGAGAATGATATTCAGGTCTTAAATATAGATGTGGTGAATGCTTCCGGCACCTTAGTAGTTCAGTCATTGTATTCGGTAGGAGCAATTCCGCAATTTTTATTTTATTCTGGAACCACAGGAGGCAGTGGAGTAAATTCTTATAACATTCAAACATGCAATCCAACAGGTGGTAATAATTTTCTTGTTTCAGGCTCGAACGATTGTATCATCATTAGGGAGAAAATCCGAATGGTTGGTGTACAGAATTGTAACATTGTAATGGACAATACAAGTTCAACTTACAAATTGTCGGTTCATTGTGACCATATTCAAGGAAACGCACCCTGTACAAGCGTAACCGGTCATTTAAATGTTACCTGTGAAAATGAAGGTCCTAATTTTACCGTAAGCAGCACCCCAACTCAAAATATTTCTGTTTGTGGAGCAACAACTACTTTTCCTATAGTTATTACGAACGGACCAGTAGCTCATGCGGGATCAGGGACTATTGAAATCACAGGAATTGATTTCACCATTAGTCCATTGTTTACATTTAGTAATATTAAAATCGGAAATAGTACTTTAACTTCTGGATTTACTAATACAGGAGGACATGTGATAATTTCACAAGCAGCTTTTGCTGACCCTTTAGTTGTTACGCCCCTCGGACTTAGTGATCTTTTGCAACCCGATCCTGGTATTCTATTTAATGCTTATAATACACCTGGTGGGCCGTATGTTTTTTTAGCGGACAACCATTCATTCACCATTACCTTAGTAGGATTCCACTTTGTCGGCTGCAATGCTTTAAGCTCATGCAATCATGATCCATTAGTTTTGACTGGAGATAATTTTTTACACATATCGTATAACAGAATGTGTGAAATGAACTTACCGCATTCAATTAATAATGCTTTAACTTCAGATATTAATTGGAGTATAAGAAATCGATTTCAGGGCACTTCGCATGCATGGTCTGATGACAATGATATAGAACCTGGTTTAGGTTTAACAACCGCCGCAATAGATTTTACTTACCATCCAACTTCAGTTATTCCCTCAACCTTGCCATGGGACCTAACAACAAACGATAATAGTCAGAACTTTATCAGTTGCCCTGGTGCTCAGTTTCAGGCAGTGGTTTCTTATCCATGGTATTATT
>JAYVUK010000049.1:0-28879 GCA_043787975.1 Bacteroidota bacterium | reverse complement strand
TACATGACACGATGATGGGCCGCAACAGAAGATCACATTGATAGTCGCTGATACACATGCGGTGCAACCGTTCGCATCTGTATAACAGTATGTAATTATATGTGGACCTAATGTGTTCGGATAAAAATAATTTCCAATTACATCAACTCCGGAGAACACACCTGTGCCTCCTGTCGGCGAAACTGCAATGCTTAATGAATCTAGATAAACAGGTGATCCATTTAAACAAACATCAGGGAATGTTACAGGCCAAGAAATTGTCGGAAGAGGATTTACAGTAATGCAAATCGTATCTGTGTCACAACATAAAGTTGTTCCGCCACCGGCGACAAATCCATTGTCACCTCCGCCTACAGGCGAACAACAACAGATCACCATGTAACAAGTTGTTTGTTGCGGAATCACATCAATGATTTGTCCTTGTCCGATTACAACAGGACCTGCGGCCCCGAGTCTATACCAGGTTGCTGATCCACTACAGCCACTGGCAGTAAGAGTAACAACTCCACCTGCGCATATCGTTGTATCATTTCCTGCATCTACATGACACGATGATGGGCCGCAACAAAAGATCACATTGATAGTCGCTGATACACATGCGGTACAACCATTCACATCCGTATAACAATACGTGATTGTATGCGGTCCGAGTGTGTTCGGATAAAAATAATTTCCGATCACATCAACTCCGGAGAATACACCTGTGCCTCCAAGCGGCAGAGCGATAATATTCAACGTGTCTAAATAAACCGGCGCTCCGTTCAGACAAACATCAGGGAACGTAACCGGCCAGCTGATGATTGGCGGACGATTTACTGTGATGCAAATGGTATCCGTGTCGCAGCAGAGAACCGTTGTTCCAGTACCATCAGGGTTGTCAATCACTACCGGGCAACAACAGATCACCATGTAACAGGTTGTCTGTTGCGGAGTCACATCAATGAATGGACCTTGTCCAATTACAACAGGGCCTGCAGCTCCGAGTTTATACCAGGTTGCCGCTCCGCTGCATCCATGAGCGTTCAGGATAACTGCGCCACCAGCACAAATCGTTGTATCATTTCCAATATCCACATGACAGGATGATTGACTACAACAGAAGACAACATTGATAGTCGCTGTTACACATGCGGTGCAACCATTGATATCCGTATAACAATATGTTATAGTGTGGGGACCAAGTGTGTTAGGATAAAAATAATTTCCGATCACATCAACTCCGGAGAACACGCCGGTTCCACCAAGAGGGAGAGCGACAATATTCAGCGAGTCTAAATAAACAGGTGCTCCGTTCAAACAAACATCAGGGAAAGTGACCGGCCAATTAATGGTCGGTGGAGGATTTACAATAATGCAAACGGTATCTGTATCACAACAACACGGCGCCGGGTTACAGCAAATAACCATGTAACACGTGGTGACTGACGGTGACACGTCAATAATTCCTCCATTACCATTACCAATAAAGAAATTAACTCCGCCATTTATTTCATACCAGCTTGGATCGGAATTGCAATTTTCCACATGAAGTGTAGCCGTTTGTCCATGGCAAATTGTTTGATCAGGTCCGGCGCTTATCTGGCATTCCGGTCCGTGGTGACAATTGGTGTCAACAGGAGCGCAACAATCATGGAAATCAATTCTCAAAGTATCCGTTGAATCAGAGCAGCCAAATTGATTGTATCCGATCAACCTGAAAATACCACCCGGAGGAGCTACTATTAAATTTTGCGTATTGCTATATGAAACAAATACTCCACCGACTAGTTTTTGCCAATCATAATTTGCCAGGTTGAACGGTCCCGGTATCGTGATGAAATTACAGTCACTACAAAAATCATAACAACCGGTTGGTACGCAACTCAAATCCGGCAACGGATGAATTGTTACCGTGTTCGATGCAGCAGTGCATCCAAACATATTTGTTACAACAACAGAATAATCACCTGCTTTTACGGCATTGATACAGTAACCCGTTTGTCCTGTACTCCAATCATAAAAATTGAAAGGGAAAGGAGGAGACTGTACGCACAATGTATGGAGTCCCCCCTCGCAGAATGGACCCGGAGGTGCTACAACAGGTGGTGCCGGGTTTGGATTAACGACAACTAAAACGGAATCGGTAGCAGTACAACCAAATGAATTGGTGACAACAACTTTATAATATCCGGCATCCGGAAAAATCATCAGTGGTTTGATAAATGGATTGGTGTTTCCGGTAGAAGTAGGTCCTGTCCACAAATAGGTTGCTCCACCAACAGGAGTTGTTTTCAAAATCAGTGTTTCTCCTTTACACAAAACAGTGTCACCCGTAATAAGTGCTGTCGGCACCGGGTTAACCGTTACTGTTACAGGTGGAATTGCGGGATACGCACAGCCGTTTGGAGTCTGAACAATCACTGAATAAATACCACTTACTGTTGCATTAAAGAAACTAAATGTATTTGCCGGATTTGTAAGTGCCGGTGTAGGAGATTTCGACCACAAGTATGTTGCGCCCGGAGGGTTAACGGTTAACATGACTGAACCTCCCTGGCAGAAGGTTAATGGTCCTCCAACAATGGAAGCACTTGACGGAACAGCATCAACCACGATGGTATATGTAGCAGATGCAGTACAACTATTCAATCCTGTAACTGTTACCTGGTAGGTATATGTTCCGGGATTACCTTGCCCTGCAGGAACAGTAAGATTCGGAGTATTGCCTCCAACTACACCGAAGAAAGGAACAATCTGCTGCCAGACAAAATTAGTTCCGGCCGCCAATGTTTTGATGTCGAGATTTTCTCCCTGGCAATATTGAGCCTGGCCTGTAATAGTTGCATTCGGTGATTTCTGAACTGTTACCTGAACCGGTCCAACCGTGAATGGACAACCGTTACCATCAACTGATGTGACGGAATAAAAACCACTGGTTTTTACATAGACCGGATTCGTCGGGAATGGTGGCGGAGTAATTACATTCCATGTAAATGGACCCGCACCAGATGAGAAGAGTTGAACGGAATCACATGCAGGAGTTACGGTAATGGTTCCAGTTGCAGCAGGATTTACACTCACAAGTTGTGATGCTGTATTTGAGCAGCCGTATTTATCAGTCACCGTTAACGTAGCGGTAAACGGACCCGGAGCATTGATGTAAACTAAACTTGCTGGTGATTGTGTTGATGTGGCGAAATTACCATTGTTGAACAATCGCGAAACTTCATCAACAAGTGCGATTGAATTATCCGTAAATAAAGAAGGGGATCCCTTGCACACCGGAGTTGAAACGGTAAAGTTTGCAACGATCGGAACAGGTACAACTATATTATGACTGACCGTACAGGTTGCCAATGTTACCGGATCAAAAATGGTCAACATGATGGTATGTGGACCTGCAGTAATGTTTTGTGGAGGAGGAAAAGCGTTTGTTGAAATCGGGTTTCCATTGTCATACCATGTCCAATTATAACTGCCGGCACTTCCGAGATAAAGAGATGTATTGGTGAGAATCGTCTGCATCTGATTTGCGCCATTGCACTGGAATGAAAATTCAAACTTTGCATCAAACGGAATCGTAACAAACTTTGAATTGGTAACTATTTTATTACACGGATTTCCACTGCCATCTACACCGATCGCTGTTCCTTGAACCTGGACGAGATAAACTCCGGGAAAAGCATAGGTATGACTTACAGGACTTGTATTTCCTGCTGTTCCTCCATCACCAAAATTCCATCCGGTCAATACAGCAGGACCCGTCTTCGTATAGGTTTGTGTCAGGCATACGGGAGGTGTATAAGTAAAACCAATGGTGTCATTTACGATACAACCCGACGTATCAGGTGGAGGACAATGGCTTGTATCTACTGTAATTGAATTTGAAGTTCGCGTACAGGTGAATCCGTTTGTTACAACCACAAAAAATGTTGTAGCCGAATTAATTGTTTGTGTGATAGAAGGTCCGCTACCTGAAGGTGACCATGCATATGAATATCCACCGATGTTAATTGCTGACAGGGTTACAGTAGCGGGGAAAGAACAAATCTGGAATGGTCCGGTAATAACTGCAAGCGGCAATGGATGTATGGTAATGTTGCTGTTGATGGAGCCTGTACATCCGAAAGCATCTGTCACCGTGAGTGAAAGCGGATAGTTTCCCGCAACACTGTAAGTCACCACCGGAGATGAAAGAGTTGACGATCCGATATTGCCACCGGAAAAACTCCAGGAATATGTTCCTCCACCGGAACCACTGAATGTGAGTGGTGCACCTTCACAAGCCGGGGATGGAAGCGTGATGCCCGGTGTAGGTGTTGCATGAACATGAACAACAAACCGGACAACCGTATCAAGACAAGTAGATTGGACGTGTAGTTTGATAGTATCTGTTCCGGGAATACTCCAAAGAACATTGATGGTTGTATTGTTACTCGAAGTAATTCCACCCAATGCCGGAGCCGATAAAGACCATGAATAATTTGCACCCATAAATAACGGCTGACTGAATGTATGCGAAGTCGGGCTGTTTACACAGACATCGATTGGTCCCGTGATGACTGGCACTACAGGAACATCTTCAATATGTATGGAAGTTTTTGCTGTATCTGAACAGCCATTGGTATTCGTAACATACAATGTCACGATGAAATCTCCGGCAGTTGCATAAGTATGTATAGGAAATTGATTCACCGCAGTTCCTAAATCTCCGAAGTTCCAGTTCCATGTTGGTGGACTTGTCGTACCGAACGTCACCGGTGTATTCTTACAAGGATTAAGTGGAGAATAGCTGATGTTGGGTACAGCAGGCAATGCCAACAGGTTCACAGGGAACATCACCGAATCAGAATAGCATCTGTTTATCTTCAACTTCACAACAGGTGGTGGTGCTGCGTTCAACCAATAAATGGTAATCGTATTGGTACCATTCGCACTTATAATATTTCCTGCGGTACTTGGAACAATTGACCATGTATAGGTTGCATTACTTAACAATGTCGGAGGAATCGAATATATTATCGTGCTTTTCACACAGGCAATCGGGTTGCTGGTCGTGATGATTGGCAACGGAAAAGGACTCCATGTCTTTACAACAAAAGAAACCGATGGTGAAGAACAGAATGGACTTGCTGTGAGTGTTTGGGAAACCGAAATTGTTCCTCCACCGGGATTCCAGCTAACCGAAACGCTGCTTCCATTTGTAGGTCCGATAATCGTTCCATTGGAAACACTCCAGTTATACGTTACGCCAGCCATGTTCGGAGCTGTGCTATAGAAATAAGGTGTGTTCGGACAAACAGTATCCAGCCCGACAATCGGACTTGGAGTCAACATATCAACAACTGTCACATTTACAACAGCTGAATCATTACAATAAACACCTGCCGGCGCGTAAGCAGTTAAGGTATAAACACCGGGACCGGCAGTCCACAAATAGGTGTTGATGTTACCGAAAAGAATGGTGGTTGGAATCGGTGTTACAAGTTTCCATGTAACGCCCGGTGCAATCGTGTTGTTAGTTAAGTTCATTCCGTTAAACGGAGCGCTGGTTGCATTCGGACAAACTTTGAGAGGACCCGATATTCCAAATATTGGTTTAACATGAATGGTGATCGTACCGGAACCTCCGCAACCGGGATCATGTGAACAGCTCGCAGGTAATGAACAACCTGATCCGGTTAACACATTCTGATAATTAACAATTAGTGTAACCGTTCCAAAAAAAGTTGGGTTCCAATGAATACAAACTTCACATGTCCCCAAACCCGTAATGGAATCAACGGCACTATATGGCAACACTTCCCAACTGTGTGTATTACCCGGAATGCATTCAATGGAATAACAACTCATTCCCCCCGCACAAACCACAGTGTCTCCTCGAACCGGAAGTGTGGCTGGAACAATATGAACGGTAACTGTAGTTCCTAACGGACATGTTAATGGAGGTGTGCATCCTGATACGGTCAATGTAATCGTGCCTGTTGACAATGCACCCCAAACAATAACACATGAGTCGCTTGTAGCTGATGGTGGAAAAAGAAATGTTCCGTTTGTAACACTCCATGTATAACCTGTACAATTTGCATGCGTTCTATAGGTCACTGTATCTCCCGGACATTGCACCGAGAGACAATAAATATCAGGTCCACTTGCTGAGTCAACAACTACCTGGAAGGCTGTATCATGCGGTGTTCCGCAAGCATCATAAACAGTTAGCGTGTCATAGTATGTTCCCGGAGGATAATGTGAGCCGGGTTCCATGTGCACCGCGTTGCCGGAATAATATCCGTTCCCGAAATTCCAAAGCAAACCATTAATTCCGCTTGAACAACTTGCATCGAAGGTGATATTCTGACCATTGCAAATATTAATTACACCGCCAGCAATAGCAGGCGACGTTGAAAAACAAAGCGTGTAAACCGACGGAGCATTACGGGTAACATTTGATGTACATGAATCGCGTTGCCCGTTGAATGTTACAAACCAGGTTACAACCGTTGTTCCAACCGGGTACACCAGCGGTGCATTGCTCCAAATGGAATCATACGGACATGGAAACGGATTGCCGGGATTGCCAATAGAAATATCTCCTGCGTAGGTTGGTTTTTTAAGATGAATGGCAGTATCAGCAATGTTATAACAAAATGATGTGTCACGACAAGTCAGTTTGCAATGTCCCGCTGTGCCCTGTCCCCGAACAGATGAAGAAATAAAAAAAGACATGGATGCGACTAAGACAAAAAGAGCAAGTCTCCATATTTTATCACCTGATAAAAAATGTAATATGGATAACCGATTTGCCTGGTGATAGTTCACTGCAAGAAGGTGAGTCTGCTGATTTTTTTTGTTTGTGTCGTCTTGGAGAGTAGTGGTGTGTTTCATGTGGTGTTGATTTATTAATTGTGTGAACAACGTTGTCCGGTTGATTGATTCATTCTGGTAAATGTACCCATTTAGATAAAAGAAAAAAGGGGCGATTGTAAGCGCCCCTGGTTGTTTTTGTGTTTGGTGTTTTCATAGTTGATATTTTAAAGCTGAAGGTTGATTGTGTATATCAACAGACCCCCTTTTTTGACAATAGAAAATCCGGTTTATGAACTTAATAATTTATGAAAGAATGGACTTTCAGAAAACATTTTAAACGCGATTTCAAACGTAGCGAATGATTTCCTAATAAACCGAAAATCTATAACAGATGGCAGGATTTTCCAACTGTTGGTATAAATTACTTAACCGACGGTAGATTTTATGGCGCAGGAATGAGGATATTCGGGTACAGTAGTGTGTTTTGACTAAAAAGGATGTTACGATGATGGCTTATTTATGCCTGCTCATTAATTCAAAAAATTCTTCCTTTTTCCTTCTTGAAATCTCAGCAGTTGAGCCATCGTCCATCTGAACAAAATACCCTCCGTTTTTGTTGTATTGTTTAACATGGTTGAGATTAATCAGATGCGAATTATGGGATCGAAAAAAATTGTATTCCAACAGAAGGTATTCGTACTCCTTGATGTTTTTGGCTGCAGTAAATTTCTGATCCTTGAGGAAAATATGTGTATACGTTCCATCTGCCTGGAGGCGAATGATCTCTTCCGGGCCAAGAAATACCGTTCCGTCTTTGACTGTAATGGCAAGCTTATGCACATTTCCCGGTTCAAGATTGTGAAGCAGTCGATCATTTTGGGCCTGGTGATTAAAATGAATTTCGCGTTCTGCCTTTTTTACTGCTTCAACAAGATCATCCACATCAATTGGTTTCAGGAGATAATCAACAGCAGAAAATTTGATGGCCTTTAAAGCATAGTGGGCATGCGCTGTAACAAAAATTACTTTGAAATTAATTTGCTTTAACTGCCTCAATAAATCAAAACCGCTCCCGTTGGGCATTTCTACATCCAGGAATACAATGTTGGGATGGTTGTGTTCAAAAAAGCGGATGGCTTCGGCAACTGATGCAGCATTTCCGGTCACGCTGACTTGCGGACAATATTCTGTCAATAATTTTTGTAACGATTCCCTGTTTTTTTTCAGGTCGTCAACGATCAACGCAGTTGTCATCGGGGTTTTGCTGCTCTTTCTTTATCTTTTCAAATATAGCAAGAAAATGCAATGCTGCGCAAGACCTTGCTAGATCTGAATTTCCACCCTTGTTCCGATCGATTTTCCATCGTTTTCAGTTAAATCAACAATGGTCGCTTTGATCTTTTTGTTGTATGCCTTATTATATGCTGCGATTCGGTCAAACGCCATCTTGGTACCATGCGAGATGTGCTTCCCTCCCCGATTTAGGTTTATCTTAGATGCTTCTTCTCTCCCAATACCATTGTCTTCAATAACGATTAAAATGGAATGGTTTAGTTGCTTTAACCTGACATTTATTTTTCCTTTTCCATTCATTCCATGAATGCCATGTTTGATTGCGTTTTCTACAAACGGCTGCAGCAATAAAGAGGGCAGCATGGTTTCAGACAAATCAATTTCTTCATCACATTGCACGTCAAATTCAAATCCATTTTCAATGCCTTGCATTTCGAGCTCTGCATAAATTTTCAATGCATCAATCTCTTCTTCCAGTGATATCTCCTGCACTTCTGAATTATCAAGTGTGTTGCGTAAATGTTTTGCGAACGAAGAGAGGTATTTTTCAGCGGATGCGCTGTTGTTGTTATGCATGTAATGGCGAATCGAATTCATGATGTTAAAAATAAAATGCGGGTTCATCTGTGCTCGCAAAGCCGTAAGATGCAGCGATGCCTGCGTTTGCTCAAGGATGAATTTTTCGTGCAGCTTTTTCAGCTGGTTTCTATACACCAGGTATACAACAGCAACAAAACCGGCAATCAGAAATAGTTTAAACCACCACGTCTGCCACCACGCGGGCTGAATAAAAAAAGAAACGCTTGTCGGCTCGCTTTCGACTCCTGAACCATTTACAGCGGCAACCATAAATGTATAATGTCCCGGGCGAAGTGATAAAAATTCAACATCCCTGTTGGCGGTGATCTCTGAAAGGGTATCCGTACCATTCAGTAACATGTAGTGATAAACAACTTTTTTGTTGCTGCGGTATGAGATTCCGGTAAAGCCGATTTTGATGTTGTTCCGGTTATGCGTGAACTTTAATTTATCTGTCAGACTTGTATTTGAATTATTAACCTGTAGCGAATTGATCTCAATGTGTGGCCGGGTATGATTCACAAAATCTGCGTTCTTATTAAAGAAAGAGATCCCCGACTTTGTCGCGATATAAATGGTGTCATTGAGTTCCATGATGTCCTTTGTTTCATCACTTAACAAACCATCGCTTGCGCGGATGGTTGAAATGGTAAACTCGAATTTTTTGAAATCCTTAAATTGAATTCGACTCACTCCACTGTTAGTGGCACACCAAACATCATTACCCTTTACAAATAATTTCGTCACGAGGTCGCTGCAAAGTCCTTTACTCTCATCGATCACATTGAATTTACCATTCACAAAAAACAATATGCCCCTTCCCCTGGTTGAGAAACACAAACTGTTTTGACAATGCTGGATGTCCGTCACCCTGGTATCATTGAGTTCCTTATTAAAAATAGTTGTCTGGTCAGTTCTTTCGTTGTAAATCAACGCACCACTGTTGCATCCCAGGAGTAATTGGTGATCATCTGTTTCTGACAAGCAGTTGATTCGTTGATAAGTAACTTTTACACTAACCAACGAATCGGCCTCTTTCTTAAAAATAAAACTTGATCCGCTGCAAAATAAATTTCCATCAGGACGTCTTAAAAAATTCGTCTGAATCCCGCGCGGAATAACATTCCTGAACGGATGGAATTTTCCATCTGAAAAATACCCCGGATTCACCTGGCTAAAATAAATTTTATCATCGACCGTATCGGGATACAAGCTGTTCAAATAAACGATGTTCTTATGATCATCCGAAGGGCGGTAAATCATTTTTCCTCTTCCTCCTTTCAGCTCAACAAGTGCTCCACCACGATAGCCGGCGTATCCTGTAGAGCCCGCACCCTTCGCAAGGCAAAGTGGTTTCTGAAGATATTCCTCCGTAAAATAAATTCCATGAATGGCATCTCCCGGAAGATAATAGATTCCGTCTTCAAGCGTAGTAAACCAATAACCGCCTTCGCGATCACTTATTATTCCACTGATGCTTTTGGTCTCAAGATAATGCTGGGTGGGTGTCCGGAAATTCTCATGGTCATAACAATAAACTCCGTTGGCGGTTCCCACCCACAGCCTGTTGCCTCGATCTTCTTTCATCAGAAACGTAACTTCAAACGGGGCTTCTGTGAGAAACTTCGCTGAGCTTCCGGTTGATTCATACAGCGATTTTGAGAGTGAATAAATCATCTTATTCGTACTGAACCGAACCGCATTAAATTTTCCTGTGATCACGGAAGGAAAATAAACCGTGTCTTGTCTTGCATTTCTTGAATGAATGATCATCACGGGATGCCCCCTTTTATCCACATCATTATAGGAGAGAGAAACCAACAAAGCCCCGGTGTCAAGCTCATCAATAAAATATTTTTGCGTAGCGTATTCGTGATCCAAAAATCTCCAGCCGATGGTTCCGTGACTGTCGATTTTCATGATTCCCTTGGTAAGAAAAGCGATGTGCATTTCTTCATCGGGATCAACAAAAATTCCCAATGGAATAATATTCTCATTCGTTTTGTTTACTAAGTGATTGTATTTGTACGGGCGAATCGTATCATTTTCAAAATAAAAAATTTTACCGGAAAATGTAAGCATCCAGATTCGTCCTTTCTCGTCTTCAAACAATTTGAAAACAGTGTTATCGGATAAGCCGTCTTTTGTTGTGAAGGTTCTGAACTCGTAGCCGTTAAATCGCGCCACACCATGATCGGTAGCAAACCACATGTATCCTTTCGAATCCTGGAGTGCAAAATATACTTCGCTGCTTGGAAGACCATCCTCCGTTGTAAAATGCCTGAACACCGGCGATCCTGATTGCGCCCTTAACTGAAATGTGAAGCCAAACACATTCAATATAAGGGATACAAAAAGACCAACTACCAATCTTCGGTTTCTTTCACCTCGCATCATAAATTAAATCCCTCGCTTTTCTCGTTCAATGGTTGCTTCTGAAATTTAGTTACCAGGATCTCATTTTCTTCTCTTCTTAAAACCATTGTTCCTGCTGCCGCCGGATATGTTTTTTTGCTTTATCGGCCGGTTTCCCCCGCGATTTTGTGCACCCTGGCCTGGAATAATTGACAATCGCCCCCCTTCGTCGTTCATGATTCGAAAATCAAGTTGCTTTTTTACCAAATCAGCTCTTACGATCTGGATTTTCACGTTGTCGCCCAATTGATATTTTCTTTTTGTGCGGCTCCCTGTTACACAATAATTTGTTTCATCAAATTCATAAAAGTCATCTTCGATATCGCGGAGGCGAATCATGCCCTCACATTTGTTCTCGGTAATTTCAACATACAAACCCCACTCGGTAACACCGCTGATGATGCCATCATACACTTCTCCGATCTTATCCTGTAAAAATTCTACCTGCTTGTATTTGATGGATGCGCGTTCGGCTTCTGATGCACGTATTTCCATCTGCGTACTGTGTTTGCATTGCTGCTCGAGCGCATCCTGATCAATGTTGTTAAGCCCGCTTTGATAATGTTCAAGCAAACGATGCACAAGTACATCGGGATACCTGCGGATGGGAGAAGTGAAGTGCGTGTAGTAATCGAAAGCCAGTCCGTAATGTCCGATGTTCTCTGTTGTATACATGGCTTTACTCATCGTCCGGATGGCCAGTTGTTCGAGTACGTTTTGTTCCTTTTTGCCGCGCAAACTTTTCATTAAATCATTCAGCGAGTGCGCAACTTCTTTGTCGTTATCCATTTTCAGTTGATAGCCCCACTTCCCGGCAAACTTTGCAAAGTTCTGCAAGCGATCACTCACAGGACCATCGTGCACGCGGTAAACAAACGGACGCTTTTCAACCCGGACATCAACCAATGCATCACTTTTCTCTTTTCGTTTTTCACTCTTCACTTTGTGTTTCTTACCAATCAGTTCCGCAACAGTGCGGTTGGCAAGCAACATAAATTCTTCGATGAGTTTATTTGAATCTTTATTCTCTTTCAAATAAACTCCCAGCGGTTTTCCTTTGTCATCGAGCTTAAAACGGATTTCAATTTTTTCAAAAGCGATGGCTCCTTTCTTGAAGCGCTCTGCGCGAAGCTTTTTCGCAAGATTATTCAGTGTAAGAATTTCGTTCGACAACTCTCCTTTTCCTGTTTCAATAATCTCCTGGGCATCTTCATACGCAAAGCGTTTATCAGAATGAATAATTGTTTTTCCAATCCATTGATTAATCACGTTGGCAGATTCGTCCATTTCAAAGATCGCGGAAAAGCATAGCTTGTCTTCGTTCGGACGAAGCGAGCAAACTCCATTGGATAATTTTTCCGGCAGCATAGGAATCACACGGTCAACAAGGTAAACCGATGTAGCTCGGCTGTATGCTTCTTTGTCGAGTTGTGAATGTGGTTTCACATAATGCGAAACATCTGCAATGTGAACCCCGATTTCGTAATTTCCATTTTCAAGTTTTCGGAACGAGAGTGCGTCGTCAAAATCTTTTGCGTCTGTAGGATCAATGGTAAACGTAGTCACATTGCGCATGTCTCTCCGCTTTTTAATTTCCTCGATGTCGGGCTGTAGCGGAATTTTTTCCGCTTCTTCCTCCACACGTTTCGGAAACTCCAGCGGGAAACCGAACTCCGAGAGAATGGAATTCATCTCTACATCGTTGTCGCCGGGCCACCCAAGCAGCCGTGTAATTTTTCCAATCGGATTTTTTGTTCCTTTCGGCCAATCGACAATTTCAGCAATTACTTTTTGTCCGTGCTTGGCCTCTCCAACAAGATTTTGTGGAATGAAAATATCAACGTGCATCTTGTTGCTGTCGGGAACAACAAAAGCGTATTTGTCTGAAAGCTGAACGGTTCCCGCAAATTCTGTCTTAGCTCGTTCGAGCACATCCACCACTTCACCTTCAAGCCGTTGATTTTTGTGACGCGCATAGAGATACATTTTTACACGGTCTCCGTTGAGCGCATTCTTTACGTTTCGCGGAGCAATGTAAATATCATCTTCATCATTTTCACTCAACAAATAGGCGGCGCCGTTTGCTGCAATGTCAATGATGCCCTCCAGGTATGCGTGCTTGGGCTTTAGTTTATAGCTTCCGCGGTCTGCTTCTATCAATTCACCGGTATCAACAAGTTCGGGGAGAATAAAAAGAATTTCTTTTTTCAGTTCGCCGCTTATACCATCAACCGTTACATCGGGATTGATGAATTCGCGGATGTATGAAATATAATTTTGTTTGAGGTGTTTCGCCAGCTGTTTGTGGTTAAACATTTTGTTTGGATGGCGACTAAAAACTTTAAAAAGTTCTCCTTGCAAAAACTGCTTTGCAGGTCGTTCGTCTGTTTTGTTTTTTTTACCCATCAGGGAATTTTTTTGATAAAGATAAAGTAGAATATGAGATGCACGTTAATCCGTTTGAAATTTAAAGATGATTTCACAAAACAAAATTGTGGAAAAGGTGTTTCAAAACTTTAGGCACAGAAAAATATGCTGCATGCCTTTTTAATTATCTTCGTTGAAACTAAACACCACAAGAAATGGAAACACAAGACCCCAAAAAAGGCAAAGCAAAGGTTTGGATTATTTTGCTGCTATTGTCTGTTGCCCTCAATGCCTATCAATGGTTCCACAGCGCAACCGTTGTTACTTCGTATGAACAAAAGGTTGACACGCTTTACGTGGAGCGCACCAACATTGAAAAGGAGCTTACGGATGCGCGCGCAGAACTCAATAAATACTGGGGTATAAATGCTAACCTCGACAGTCTTTTGAAAGAGGCCAATACTAAAATTGATGAGCAGGAAAAGGAGATTCATAAGATCAGGGGCCAGGAAAAAAATTATGCTTCACTGAACAAAAAACTTCAGGAACAATTGAAGGATCTCCAAACGTTACGCGATGATTATTTGGGAAGAATTGATTCGCTCTTAACGGCAAATAAACAATTGCAATCAGAGAAAGAAGAGCTGACCGGCCATGTTCAGAATCTTACAAAAAATCTTGAAACGACTGTAGGTACTGCATCTATATTGAAGGCTGAATATCTTAAAACGAAATCCTACAAACGGAAAGGGAATGGAAAATATGTTGAAAGCGCATTGGCAAAAAGAACCCATAAACTGGAAGTATGTTTTGACGTTCTCGACAATAAAATTGCAAAAGCAGGAGACAAAAACGTGTATCTGAAAATAACAGAGCCGGGCGGAAAACCAATCGGTAATAAAAGCACCGGATCTTCTTCTTTTAAAACGTCAAGCGGTGAAGACGTGATGTATGCGGCAACAACAACAGTTAATTATACGGGTGCAAAACAAAATGTTTGTTTAAGCTACGAGGAGAAAGAAGATAAAATGTTTCCTCCCGGAACGTACCTTATTGAAGTATATGTTGATGGTAATCTCAGTGGCGCCAGCTCTTACACACTGAAATAAAAAAATCTTTACAAAGAAAAAGGCTGTCTCTGAAATAAAGAGACAGCCTTTTTTATTGGGTTAAAATAATTTTATTTCTCTTTTACGATCTGTAACATTTGGTGATTTTCTCCTTGTGAAACTTCAGCAAAATAAATGCCCACTGAGAGATCGTTTCCTAACAAAGTCTGCTCCACTACATTGTGATATGTCTGAACAACCCTTCCGGCAATGTCGTGCATGATTACAGTTATCGGCGTCTCTTCTGAACTGATCACGTGAACCGTGAACGAGTTGCTGAATGGATTAGGGTACACTTCCGCGAGGAAATCCAATACCTCTAACGGCTCACCGCTGCTTAACCGAGGATAATACAGGTCACATGATCCAAGGCAATCACCCGGATGATTGGCTAAGTGGGCCGGTACTGCATTCGGTGCAATACACAATGTTTGAGGATTGTTCGGATTGCCCGGGGGAACGTGGCAAAGAATTACTTTCTGCAAATTATGTCCACAACTAACATTGGCAGAGTTTACTGTTGTGCATGATGGTGATGAAGACTGGCAACCGGCAGCATCAAAAGCCGTGACACAATAAGTTCCCGGTTGAGTAACCGTGATTGATGCTGTTGTTTGGCCTCCCGGTGTCCAGAGATAAGAAACAGCACCCGGAGCTGATGCATTCAGCGTTGTTGATCCTCCATTGAATAAGATGTTTCCACATCCTGTCGATGCCGTGATCGTGGCAATTGGTCCTCCTCCGATAATTATTGTGTCTGTTACACTATTGGCCGAACAACCGGAGGTTGCATCAGATACCTGGACATAATAAATGCCCGGAGTAGTTGCAAGATAACTTGATCCTGTTGCGCCGGAAACAGGAACTCCGTTATTATACCATTGATAAACATAGTCTCCGATATTAGCTGTTAAGTTAACACCGGAAGTATTACACACAGAGACTGTTCCTGTTGGTGAAATAAAAGCAGAAGGGTTAGACGATGAGCCACCAATAACGACAGTCTGTGTAGTTGGTAAACTACATGAAGAGGCATCTATTACATCAACCGTATAAGTACCCGGACACAAACCGGAAACGGACTGTGTCGTTGCTCCATTACTCCAGTTGTAGGTATATGGCGGTGTTCCTGCGGTTATGTTAACAGAAGCAGTACCATTACAAGCGCAAGCAGCATCTGTTGAGTTGACAGTGTACGTGAAGGGAGAAACGCATGATAATAAATCAATAAAAACTCCGGAATCCCAACCATGATCTAATGCGTCTGCTATAACGAACTTCCAATGATATGTTGCGCATGGGCATACATTAAGATCAACTGTAATTGGAATGGTAAATCCATCATATTGAACTGTTGTTCCACTGCAGTTGTTAACATAATAAGAACAATTCATACAAGGGCCGGGTAAAACTGCCGGGCAGCCGGATGCATTACCATCATTTATATTATTAATACTGATAGGGGCTCCTCCTGGCAGTATTGCTACGTTAGTGTGATTATAACCCAACGGATTACCGCAACTGGAATCAGGGCCGGTTACAAAAAAACCGAAAGCATCATTAAAGCTATTTACAAATTCCGGATATTCTTCTGAACCAAAAACAAATTTCAATTGCATAAAACTACAATGCGGAACTACATCAAACTCTAAAATACAAACATCATTTATGGCCGTCGAATCAATCGTCGCGAGATCAGAATCAGTAAGGTCATTCATGCTGCTACCGCTTAACCCGGCGAGCGTATTTGGACCAATAGCGTTCACTGCCTGCCCTGTTGTAAGAATAACGCCGTTTTGTAAGCCAATGTTTGAACCAATCCCGTTGAATGTTCCATAAGCTGCTGTTGCGGTATCTGCTCCACAGTTTAACTGAACATTGCTCACGGTCAGTCCCGCACCTAGCATGGATGATATGATCTGGTTTGCTGTACCCCCGGCATTCACCACCAGCTGCGAAAATCCGCTGACAGGAATTAGAAATGAGATTATCGCTATTAAAGCAATAAACTTACTTACAATGTAATTGTGTTTCATGTTTTATTGATTTGATGAGTTTTTTATGTATTACGTTAAACAAATATACAGCAAGGTATATTACAAAACAAGGGGGGGGGTAAAAAAAATATTGTGAAAACAATCCTCTATGGGGCGAATCTTATCTTACAAGGGTTACGTGGCCAACATAGTCGTGTGATTTTCCCTCGATGTCTTTGTATTGTATTTTGTAAACATACACATCACTCTGACACGCTTTTCCATTGCCATCTTGGGCGCCATTCCATGGGTGCTCCCTGTCGCTGGTATGAAAAACCTGTGTTCCCCAACGATCATAAACCCACATATCAAATTCAGAAATTCCGATTCCATACGCCATAAAATAATCGTTTACGTTATCACCGTTAGGGGTAAATCCCGTAGGAACATACAAGGTAATTTCATTGGCTACCCTCAATATACTATATGTAGTATCAAAACAACCTACGCTGTTTTCAACTATTAACTGAATTGTATAGATGCCCGCTTCATTATATCTATATGCTGGATTCGCACTATCTGATGTTCCTGTGCCATCACCGAAATTCCAGTTCCACCACATAGCCCCAGTACTTAAATCCGTAAAACTGATGATGGGATTATACATACTTATTTCCGGTTCTGACATGGCGAACATTGCCGTTGGAACACCCAGCACGGTCACAACATTGGCTACATTCAATGAGTCCGAGCAGCCTTCGGGTGTATTGACAATTAATAAAACATCGTAAACTCCCGGATCAGAATAAACGTGAGAAGGATTTTGAGATGAGGAAGACAATCCATCACCGAAATTCCAATGATAAGAAGAGCCCGGTGCAGCAACAGAATTCGATGTAAATGAAACGCTGAGAGGCGGACACCCTTGTGCTGAAAGTGGCACAAACGCAGCAACAGGTAGTGCATTCACAATAATATTCACGCTCGATTGCACCGGCGGACTACATCCGTCAGTTAACACAACCGTAAATGTACTATCGTGATCCGGAGCAACACTTGCATTTGCACTTGTTATCGAACCGTTATTCCATGAATAAGAATAGGGTCCACCGTTACCTCCTCCAACTGATGCCGAAATGGTTGCTGTTGAGCCAAAACAAATTGAAGGAGTCGCTGACGCGTTTACATTAAGCGGAGGATTCACATTTATTAAAACAGATTGCGCGGATGGAGAACATCCGTTCGCATCGGTAACTACGACAGAATAAGTGGCGGATGAGATTGGCGTAACTGTTTGAGCTGAATCTGTCACGGTATTATTCCACAGGTAAGAAAAAGGTGGGGTGCCGCCGCTGCCGGAAGCAGATATTATTGCATTCTGTCCTATACATATCGTTGTACTCCCTTGAGCATCCAAAACAACTATTGCGGGCTCGGTAATGGGAACATTTTGTGTTGTTATACAACCATTGGCGTCTGTGATTGTAACCATATAGGCGATCGGTTGCAGCCCTGTTGCAGAGGAATCTGTTCCGCCTCCGTTCGACCAGGAATAAGTATAGGGCACCGTTCCTCCGCTTACGGTCACCGTTCCGGTGCCATTATTTGCGCCGTTACAGGTTGCATTAGTGGAGGTAGCAAGCGATGGGCTTAGTAGGGGTGGTTCAGTAATAGGGATGTTTTGTGTTGCTGTGCAGCCGTTAAAATCGGTGATTGTAGCTACATAGACGATTGGTTGAAGACCGGTTGCGGTAACATTGGTGCCTGCGCCGTTTGACCAGGAATAAGTATAGGGTCCCGTTCCTCCGCTCGCACTGATTGTTCCGGTACCGTCATTCACACCATTACAGGTTACATTGGTTGAAGTAACAAGCAAAGGAACCAGTATGCTCGGTTCTGTAACAGGAACGTTTTGTGTTGTTGTACATCCGTTGAAATCGGTCATCGTAACAATGTACACGAGTGAGTTCAACCCTGTTGCAGTAGCATTTGTTCCCGCTCCGTTTGACCAGGAATAAGTAAAGGGTCCCGTTCCTCCTGTCACCCCAACAGTTGCAATACCATTGCTTGCTCCATTACAAGTAACGTAGGTGATGGAAACAATTAACGGGTTAAGTGCTGGCGGTTCAATGATAGGAACAGCCTGGGTACTTGTACAACCATTGAAGTCGGTAATTGTAACGTTGTAGACAATCGGTTGCAGTCCAGTCGCAGAAGCATTTGTTCCGGCTCCATTCGACCAGGAATAAGTATAAGGCCCAGTCCCTCCCGTTACTCCAACCGTCCCCGTACCATTACTTGCTCCATTACAAGTTATGTCTGTGAAAGAAACAATTGACAGGTTAAGTGCTGGCGGTTCAACAATAGGAACAGCCTGAGTCGCTGTGCATCCATTGAAATCGGTCATCGTAACGATATATACGATTGGCAGAAGTCCTGTTGCAGAAGCATTCGTTCCCGCACCGTTTGACCAGAAATAAGTATATGGGGCCGTTCCTCCAATTACACCTATACTGGCGGTGCCATTATTCGCTCCGATACATGTGGCATTGGCAGAGGTGATAAGTGAGGGACCTAGCGCAGTGGGTTCATTGACAATAACTGTCTGAGAACTCGTGCAATTGAATGCATCTGTTATGGTAACAGTATAGGGTCCGGCCAGAAGACCGTTTAATGTTGTAAGTGTATCATTTGGCGATGTAGACCAAAGATAGTGAAGGGGGGTTATTCCGCCGGTTACGCTATCAATCACAATCGACCCATTGTTTCCTCCATTGCAAGTAACATTGTTTTGAACATAAAAAGTGTTCATTGCACTCGAACCAGTAATAGTAACGTTTTGAGTAAGTGGAGTTCCACAAGAGATTGCGTCAATCACATCAACAGAATAATTGCCCGGACACAATCCTGTAATGGATTGCGTGGTGGCACCAGTGCTCCAAAGAAAAGAATATGGCGGCGTTCCTGATGAAATATTAACCGCTGCAGTTCCATCACAAATACCTCCGCATGCAGCCTGAGAAGTTACTAAGTTATAAGCGAAAGGAGATGCACAGGTGAGGTAATCAATAAAAACACCCGAATCCAACGCATGGTCTCCCACATCTGCAATTGCAAATTTCCAGTGATAGGTTGCGCAAGGGCATACATTCAAATCAACGACAATAGGTGTAGTAAACCCATCATATTCAACAGTCGCTCCTGAACAATTATCCACATAATAAGCGCAGTTCACACATGGGCCCGGCATCGGACTAGGACAAGATGTATTGCCATTATTAATGTTGTTAATGCTAACGGGGGTCCCGCTTGGGAGAATCGCTACGTTCGTATTATTATAACCAAGAGGATTGCAGCTTGCATCCGGCCCTGTTACAAAAAAACCAAATGCGTCATTGTAGGCGCTGTTCACAAATTCAGGGTATTCGTCCGACCCGAAAACAAATCGAAACTCCATAAAACTACAATGAGGAATAACATCAAATTCCAGGATACAAACATCGTTTACGGCTGCCGGGTCAATTGTTATTAGCTGTGGGTCTGAAAAATCGTTGGGGGGAGAGAAAATTCCTGTTATCCCGCTCATAACATTTGGACCCTGAGCATTTGTTGCATTTCCGGTTGTTAGGATGACGCCATTTTGAAGACCAATATTTGACGCGCTGCCATTAAATGTTCCATAGGCAGCAGCAACATTATCGGATCCGCAGTTTACCACCGGGTTTGTAATTGTAAGTCCTGCGCCGGCAAGCGATGTAATAATTGATGCGGGAGTTCCCCCTGGAGTTACGACCAGCTGAGAAAAGGAAGCAAGGGGAAAACCAAGAAAAGAAAAAATCACCATGTAAGAAGCGATCTTAATTTTACCTGAGGTGTAATTTTGATTCATACGCTTCGTATTTTAATAAATCGATAATCAAATGTACATTAAAATGTCGCTATCACAAATGCTCCGGCAACAATTGGTGTTGATCAGCCGATCTGCTTTTTAAAAATCTTAATAAGCGCCGGCGCTGTATCAAACCCACGCATTCGCCATATCTCTTCTCCGTTTTTATAAAGCACGAGCGTAGGCACACTTAGTATAAGACGATCGCGGGCAACATTTGGTTGCAGATCAATGTCGATTTTATGAAGAGCGATTTTTCCCTGAAAGTCTTTAATTACCTCCTCGACAATCGGCTCAACCCATTTGCAGGGCTCGCACCAGACGGCATAAAAATCAACCAGGACAAAGCCTTCGTTGGAAAACTCTTTTGAAAATGCCATGGGTCCGACTAAAATAAAAAAATATCTTGACTAAACACACACAAAGAAAATCAGCTGGTAATTAAATTTCCGGGAAGACCGATTTCAATCGGAACATTGGTGTGTTTTATTTTATTCCAGCCGTCACGAACGTGTATGATGTGGTTGAATCCTTTTGCTTTCAGCAACGAACTTGCAATGGCCGACCGATATCCTCCTGCACAATGTACGAGATACGGTTCGTTGGGATCAAGCTGGTTTAGATTCGTTGCAAGCTCTTGCAACGGAACATTCACCGCACCCTTCACATGACCAAGTTCTGCTTCATCTAATTTTCTGACATCAAGAATTTTTTCATCGCCGCGCTGAACATATGTTGGCAATTCGCTTGCATTAATTCCCGTGATGGTGTCAATCGGTCTTGTCGCCATTTTCCAGGAATCAAATCCGCCTTTTAGATATCCTCTCACATTTTCATAGCCCACGCGCGCCATACGCAGGATGGCTTCCTCTTCTTTTCCGATGTCAGCAACTACAACAACCGGAGTTTTAATATCGATAATGGTTCCAACCCAGATAGCAAACATTCCATTCAGACCAATGTTAATAGAGCCTTTTATAAAGCCGTGTTCAAAATGTTCGCTCTTTCGTGTATCAAGAACAAGTGCTCCGCTTTTTATTTCTTGTTCAACTTCTTCCACACTTAATGGATTCGTATTTTTTCTGATCACGGAATCAATGGCATTGTATCCGTTTTTATTGATCATTGCATCGCTGAAGAAATAAGCGGGGGGTGGCGAGAGGCTTTCGGTCAACTCTTTAATGAATGTGTCTTTGTCTGTCGCCAGCAATGCATAGTTCGTTTTTTTCTGATGTCCGATCGTACTCCACGTTTCTTTGCCAAGGCTTTTGCCGCACGAAGATCCGGGACCATGCGCAGGATAAACCAACACTTCATCCGGAAGAATTTTTATTTTTTTGTTAAGCGAATCATACATCATCCCGGCTAATTCTTCTTTGCTCATTTTTCCATCCAGCAAATCCGGTCTTCCCACATCTCCCACGAACAATGTGTCTCCTGTGAAAATGCAATATTCCTGGTGGCTCTCGTCAAGCAACAAATAACAAGTTGATTCCGGTGTGTGACCGGGTGTATGAATCGCGCGCAGAACAATGTCGCCCAGTTTAAATTCTTCACCGTCTTTCGCATTGTACACTTTGTAATTCGTTTCCGCCATCGGGCCGAACACGATGGTGGCGCCTGTTTGGTTCGCTAGATCTATGTGGCCCGAAACAAAGTCCGCATGAAAGTGTGTCTCCAATACATATTTAATTTTTGCTCCACGTTGTTTTGCAAGTTCTGTGTATGGTTCTGTTTCACGTATCGGATCAATGATTGCGGCTTCGCCATTCGACTCAATGTAGTAGGCGGCTTCCGCGAGACAGTTGGTATAAAGTTGCTGAACGTACATGGGTGATCTTTAAAATACAAAGTTAAGCGTTTTGATTCAGTATGTTCTAATAAACAATTCGTGCACAAAAATGTAGCAGCCCATCAAGAGCACGAACCAGCCAAAAAGTGGTTTCAGTCGCGGTGCGGGAATGTATTTTGCAACGTTGCTACCCAGGATGATTCCTGCAATTGAAAATGCGCAAAATTTAAAAAGAAATGTCCAGTTAATGTTTGGTTGATTGGGCAAATCCCCAAGGAACCCAATAAATGCATTGGTTGCAATGATAATCAACGATGTTCCAACGGCCACCTTAATGGGTACCCGCGCAAATAATACAAGTGATGGGATGATCAGGAATCCACCGCCAACACTTACTAATCCCGTGGTTGCTCCAACCACAAAACCCAGGAGCAGAATCATGGGATAATTGAACTGTCCTAATTCTTTCGCGTCCACATCAGCGTATTTATTATTCCTGATCATTGAATAGGCCGCAGAGATCATCAGTATTGCAAATACCAGCATGATGAATGTTTCTTTTGTCAACACGAAATTTTGTGACCGAAAAATAACAGCCGGGATCAGTGGCAAAATAAATCTCCTGACAACAAACACAGAAACGAAAGACGGGAGCGCAAAAGCAATTGCTGTTTTATAATCCACAAGTTCTTTTCTCATGTAGCTGATTGCCCCGGTCAAACTTGTTAATCCAACAATGAAAAGAGAATAGCCCGTTGCAACCAGCGGGTTAAAGTGCATGAGATATACCAGTATCGGTACGGTGAGAATAGACCCTCCACTTCCCAACACCCCAAGTGTAAGACCGATAATGACAGAACAGATATATCCCAAAATTTCCATGCGTACTTTTTCAAAAAGAAATTTCCCGGAGTAGCAGAAATTTCAACGGACCATTTGAAAATTATACAAGCGCGATATCGAACTGGACGAGATCAATAAACTCCTGGACACGTTCATCCACTTCGTCTTGTGTTAGTTCGATCAATCTTTCAAGTCCGAATTTTTCAACACAGAAAGAAGCCATGGCAGAACCAAAAATAATTCCGCGTTTCATATTTTCAAATGAGATGTCGCGTGTTTGAGCAAGATGTCCGATGAAGCCTCCGGCAAACGTATCACCCGCTCCTGTCGGATCAAAAACATCTTCTAACGGCAACGCTGGAGCGAAGAAAACCTGCTCTTTGTTGAAAAGCAATGCGCCATGTTCCCCTTTTTTAATGACCAGGTATTTTGGTCCCATTTTCAGAATTTTTTGTGCGGCCTTTACAAGCGAGTGTTCATTCGTTAATTGTCTTGCTTCGGCATCATTCACCGTGAGCACATCAACCAACGAAATCGTTTCCATTAAAACATCCCATTGTGTTTCCATCCAGAAGTTCATCGTGTCCATCACGATAAGTTTCGGGCGTTTATGAAATCGCTCCAACACTTTTTTCTGAAGTTGTGGCATGAGGTTACTCAACATCAGGAACTCGCAGTCCTGGTATGAATCCGGAATAACCGGGTCAAAGTCAAGCAACACATTCAATTGTGTGTCAAGCGTATCGCGTACATTCATGTCTGTATGATACCTGCCTGACCAGAAAAAAGTCTTTTGACCTTTCTTTATTTGCAGCCCCTCGGTTTTGATTCCATGTCTGTGAAATTGATCAATGGTTTCTCTCGGGAAATCGTCTCCCACAACAGATACCAGCTTAATGTCCTTCGTGAAATATGATGCTGCCGTTCCGGAATACGTGGCGGCACCACCGATAATTTTATCTGTTTTTCCGAAAGGTGTTTCAATTGCATCGAAGGCAACCGTTCCTACAACAACGAGACTCATATGTGTGCTTTTTATTTTTTTGACGAAGATATTGCAACTTTCCGAACTATCATTACTTTTGTCGCCCCATTTACCCGATCTGAATGCTTTAGTCCGCCTTTGGCGTGATGGTTTGAGCGACTGATGGACTGGTCTTCTCGGTTTTTTAAACACCGAGAAGGAACATTCCTCCTTAGCTCAGCTGGTTAGAGCATCTGACTGTTAATCAGAGGGTCCCTGGTTCGAGTCCAGGAGGGGGAGCGTAAAGCGGAATCTGTAATGGATTCCGCTTTTTCTTTGCGCCTGATCTTGCTTTTTTGCGCCCTATTATTTACCTTTATTCTTTAAAAATTCGAATAATGGCGCAAAAACTATCCGTTCACCATAGGGCAAAAGAATCCAGCGATTTTTTAAGTCTGATTTTCGTGGTTATTTCTTTAGGCCAACCCGTGCGATATATTCATAATATTGATCAGCGTACAGGCGAGTATGAAAAAGAGATCCTGGGGGATGACGTAAGTCGTTTAGAGTATTGGCATGTCTCTTATGAAAAATTTTCTGTGAGCACCGGGTTAAGCTTGCCTTCAGAGTTTTGGAAAAATAATGAAGCTGTCGGTGCGTATGCTCATTTTAATAAGCAGGTAGAAGACTTCAAAGAAAACATCAGGCGACTTTATGATTCATTGGTCAAAGCCCAGGTTAAGTTCACAAAAATCGAGTTTAAAAAATATGTGCAGGATCATATTGTAAACAATAAATCAAAAGTCAAAGTTTTTCATTTTACCAGTGATAAAAAATTAAGCTCCATTCCAACTCATCTTATCAAATACGTTAATTATAAGATTGATATATTTCGAAAAACCGGTCAGCGTGCCACGAAAACTTTAGAAAAGTACAAGTATTTTAACGTCTGGCTTGAAGACTTTGAGAAGGAAACAAAAACTGAAATTGATCTGCTGACGATCAACAATGACGTAGTGAAACAGTTTATCGAATGGGTGTATGCACAGCGTAAAGAAGACGGCTCTTCATATCGGCTGAATTATCTGCATGAAATGAAAAAGCAATTAAAGCTTTTTGTTGCCGAAGCCAGGGATCAGGATGATATCCCGGTTAATCCCCAGGTTAATCTGAAAAAGAAAATCTTGGCGAAGAAAACAGAAAAAAGTGATGGCGTTTATTTAACAATGGACCAGGTTAACAAGATCAAAAAATTAAAGTTTGACCCGGAAGAAAGTCAGCTTGAACGAGTGAGAGACATGCTCATCATTGGCGTGAATTGCGGATATAGAATTTCAGACCTTAAATTTTTAGAACACCTTCAATATAATTCAAAAGACGGCTGGTATTTTCATCTTTCGAAATCCGAAAAAACAAAACAGTATTCAGACATACCTGTTATGGATCAACATGTAGTAAAGCTGTATAAGAAAAAGTACAAGGAAAAATTCACTTTTGATATTCATGAAAACACGTTCAACAGACTGGTTGATCAGGTCATCATGCGGGCGGGGTATACCCATAAAGTTCAGACAACCCATATTGATCCACAAACAGGTAAGAACATAATTGAAAAGCGACCATTTTTTGATTTGGTAACATCAAAAACATGCAGGGTTACCTTTGCTTCACTTGCCATACGTGAATATAAGGTTCCATTGGAAGTTGTTCGTGCATGGATGGGACATTCGGATGCACGTATTACAATGGGTTATGTACGCCTTTCTCAGGAAGATTATTTTAGGTTAGCCCAGGAACAATTAAAAAAACTTCCGAGGGTTTATAAGATATAATGCAGCTTTGCTGAGCCATACATCCGATCGTAAATTAAATCTACCTTGCAAACTGCCATGGCATGCTTTTTTAGAAAGTCGACAAAAACACTAAAAATGGACAAACAAGGTCCCGTTAACAACTTCTCTTGGGGCTTGAAAGATTTAATAAACTTCTATTTACTTTGGAGCCATTCTGGAAATCAAAAAAGCTTTACTATTGTATTTCCTTTTTTCTTAACTTTATGTCCCATTTTAAAAATCAGTTTAGTACCTCTACTCCATGCCGCTAAGTATTCAGAATAAGTGTATGGCATTTGAATATTCACTCATTAGGCTTGCCCAATGGTATAGCAGTGAAAATAAATTTGCGTCCTTCGAACAATTCAATGAGCGGAATGACTTTGGCATTGAAAAAAGTTTGTTGTTCCCATTCTTTATTTGTACTGCGAACGGTGATCGGGAAATTTTGTTCAATCAATTTTGTAATAAAATTCAGGCAACAGAATTTGGATTGGTTGATAAAGAAATAAAAGAACATATTGAGTCTCTTAATTATTTTAAAGTGGGATTATTCAGTGCGCATTTTGATTTAGCAAATCAACTCAGTTTGAATGGTGATAAAAATTCTATTCTTGCATTGATCAATTATGAAATTACAGATAATCAAAATGATTTATTTTCAAATGTAATTACTGCAATAGATACATCAATTGAGTGCATTAGAACTGAGATATTGTATCCAGAATTTGTAACTTTAGGCTGGGAAGCAATAAAATATCAAAGTCAGGAACATAACTCATGGCAGATTTTCTCAGACCAACAAATTTTACAAGCTCAACCTGGCGAAATAATTCCATCAGATTTTTTAATAAACGAAAAGTCTCCTTTCGCATCTGAGGATAATAAGCGTATGTTTGCTTAATGGGCTCCGGAGCAGATCCGTATATATATAAGATTTCCATTTCCATCCTTTCTTTTTCAGAACTGCTTGACATATTCATTCAGCATCTGGAATCAAAACCCCCAACATTTGCCGCCGCAGTTGATCCAGAATTATTATCAAAGTTAGGGCAATCAGACTATATTAAATCGGGCAACATTACTGTCCCTCCAACGAACGTCACCATTGCTGTAATAAGTTTAATAAATGATTTTGCAAAAAGAGTGGCAGTTGAGTTTCAATTGTCGGTTTTGGCTGGGGAGCATTACTTCGAATACATTGAAAATGAAATAAAAAAAATTGATGATGCAATAAATAAATTAAAAGATTATCTTAATAAACTAAAACTACTTGATCAAAAATTAGCCAAGACATTATTAGGAATACTCAATTTGTCTTTTGTCGAACGCGATCTTATTGCTTTCTTAGATTTATTCAAAAGATTGGTAAAATTTGTCACAGTAGATCTCGACTTTTCATCACACGTTCAACCGATTATTGCCTATCATGAATCGATAGTAAGTCAAGAAGAAATACAAAAAATAACTGATCAAATCCCAGCACAAAATTCATTACGTCCATTCCTAAAATATTATAGCTTATTTCAAATTAATGTCAAGGTTGCATCTATAGATGATAATATTGGGTGCGGTACAGCAATCCTTTACGAGTTAATAAGAATTAAAAATTATCTTAATAAAGATTACTTTAAAGCAGATCGAATCACCGAAATCATTTTTGACAAGTGCAAATTCTTAATTAAAAAAGCTTTCTATAGTGCACACGATAAAGGCAAATTATATTTAGACGAATCTGATCCTAGTGGGATTAAAATCAGCAAATATATTATTGAGGATTATAGATTATTTGAAGAAAAAACCATTTCTCATTATGTGGAGTTTGAAAAAAACATTGATCTCCAGTACGTATCTAATATAGAAAAACAAATAAAAGCTAATCAGTATTCGCCACCCTTAAAGTATCAAGACCTATATTACCTAGCCAAGTATTATCAAATAAAACTTTTCTCTATTGACAATCTTATTAATAAAATCGATAGTCTAATTAAGTATTTTGAAACTGCATATTCAGACATACACGGAAACAGTAAATCTAATTTCGATAGGCAAGCTTATAAAACCTCCTTATTATTTCTAAAAAACAAGAAGCTGTTTTTTTTATATCGGCAAGCTGTTGAAAGCTTAAAAAATGAAATCAAACGTGTTGATAAAAGATCGGATTTAAGAAGCATTCTAAATACGTCCTTAATAAATTTTAATGAATATTTTAATGAAATAAAACAAGAACAGATATCAGAAATTCTAAATTATTATCCGTTTTATGTTTATTGCTTGTTTACAACTGAACTACTTGCAACATTAAAGGATCTATCATTAATATTAAATATAAGCATAAACTTAATCGAAGATTATATTTTAAAATTCAGGGAAAATTATAGAATTGCAACTAGAAATTTGGAATGGTGTAAGGATAAGCATTACTTATTGTTGTATATGCCATATGAAGAATGTATTGATGAAACAATATTTGATAAAAAAACTAAAACCAAGACAAAGATATTTTTAGACTCATCTTTTATTCTTCCGGTTGACTATGAAGATAAAAAAAGGCTGTTGAATGAGTGCTTAGAAAACTTTACGGATAATCGCGTTCTACTATTTAACACTCTATTGGGCGGCAAAACAAAAGATATAGAATCTATTGGAGAAAACTTGAACGCGAAGTCCGTGGAGGTAGATAAAAAGTTAAACGAACAGGATAAAAAAATCGGGGAGCAGGATATAAAATCCCAAAAGCAGTATAATGATCATGTTCAATTATTAGCCGTCTTTGCTGCGATAATCGCCTTTGTATTTGGAAGTATTTCCGTGATTCCAAAATTTCAGGATACAAAAAGCGTAGTCGTTTTTATTATTGGATTTGCTGGCGTCATGTCGAGCTTTGTGGTCACTATCCGGATATTAATTCAGGAAAGGTTAAAAAAATTATATATATTAAGTAACTGTTTAAATTTTATTCAATAATAATCTTAAGGAAGCCAAATAAATCATGGCTTGACTGGATTCCAATAAGTACTCAAAATCTCTACTT
>JAYVUK010000048.1:0-34516 GCA_043787975.1 Bacteroidota bacterium | reverse complement strand
GCATAATATTTAAGTTTTGGTATACCTAAATACGTTGCTCGCAATTTGCCCGGTGGCGCTTTATAACATTTTTTTCAACTGAATTTTAAACAGTTTCTTAGTTTAAGAATAATTATTCTAAACTTAATTTAATCATAATGTTTTCATAGGGTTGTTTAAGATTATCGAATCTAAATTTGAACACTTAATTTAAGTCAACCATACTTATTAAATATTAACTGAAACACCCATGAAAAAAATTATTCTTTGCTTATCCATTGCCATGAGCGGTTTATTTGCAAGTGCACAAAACGGTCTGGAAAATATTATAGTTGAAAAATACTATATATCCAATGGAGCTGACTCTATCGGAAGTGTCGGTATTCTTCCCGCAGGTTCGGTTACTTATAGAATATATGCTGACATGCTTCCGGGCTATAACTTCCAGGCACTGTATGGAGTTCCGGGACATACTTTACTTGTTCAGACAAGTACATCATTTTTCAACAACGAAGACTACGGAAGCACCACGCCAGCTATCAGTGCAACTAACATCCGGAAAAATTCTGCTTTACTAGATTCCTATTTTTCTGTTGGTGGTGCTGCAACCGGAAAAATGGGAGTTCTTAAAACGGAAGACACAGATGGATCTCCCGGTAACAACACCATTGGCGGTGCGATTCTTCAGAACAATGATCCTTCAGCTTCCGGTCCGATAAACATTGGCAGCACGACCAGTCTGCTGGCCCAGGATGGGATGATAACTGGATCTCCTGTTTCTGTAACCTATGTTGGAATGACGAATACCGGCAATGGTGATTTAGGAGTATTGGCTGATATAAGCCAGGTTGGAAATTTATTTACTACAGACAACGGTTCAGTTGCAGCGTTGGGTGGTGCTGTAGGTCCAACTGCTGCCAACCGTTTGTTGATCGGGCAGTTTACTACGGATGGTATTTTCCATTATGAATTAAATGTTCAAATCGGAACACCAACCGGAGGAGTTCAAAATTTTGTTGCGCAAAATCCTGTGGGAACTGAAATATCAATTCTGAGTTTGATCGGAACCCTTCCCGGTTGCGGGACTCCTGCGACAGCAAGTGCAGGTAATCCACAAACAATTTGCGCAGGAGGATCTGTTAATCTAACAGGAAGTATTGGCGGTAGCGCGACAAGTTCAACATGGAGTGCGCCAAGCGGAAATTTTTCGAATGTGAATTCGCTCACATCAACTTATACACCATCCATTTCAAATGGAACAGTCACACTTACATTAACAACCAACGACCCTGATGGAGCGGGACCTTGCACAGTGGGAACTTCAACAGTTATTATCACTGTGAATCCGGTGGCTACCGCGAATGCAGGAACTCCTCAAACAGTATGTGTAGGCGGAGCAGTCAACTTAACAGGAAGCATTGGTGGTAGCGCAACAAGTTCAACATGGAGCACACCAAGCGGAAACTTTTCGAATGTAAATTCGCTCACATCAACGTATACTCCTTCAATCACAAACGGAACGGTGACACTTACGTTGACAACGGATGATCCTTCGGGCCCATGTCCGGTTGCAACTTCAACGGTTGTAATCACAGTAAATCCTGCCGCTACAGCGAATGCAGGAACTCCACAAACAGTGTGTGCAGGCGGAACAATCAACTTAACAGGAAGCATTGGTGGAAGCGCTACAAGTTCAACATGGAGCGCACCGAGCGGAAATTTTTCGAATGTAAATTTGCTCACATCAACCTATACTCCTTCAATCACAATCGGAACGGTAACACTTACATTAACAACGGATGATCCTTCGGGTCCTTGTCCTGTTGCAACATCAACGGTTGTCATCACAGTAAATCCTGCAGCTACCGCGAATGCAGGAACTCCACAAACAGTGTGTGCAGGTGGAACCGTCAATTTAACAGGAATCATTGGTGGAAGCGCTACAAGTTCTACATGGAGCGCACCGAGCGGAAATTTCTCGAATGTAAATTTGCTCACATCAACGTATACACCTTCGATCTCCAATGGAACAGTAACACTAACGCTGACAACCAATGATCCTTCAGGTCCATGTCCGGTTGCTACTGCTACCGTTGTGATCACAGTGAATAACTGTTTATGTGTGAATCCGCCAACTGCCAATGCCGGAAATCCACAATCATTATGTGGAGCTGGAACTGTAAACCTCGCAGGAAGTATCGGTGGTGCAGCGACCAATTCAACATGGAGCGCTCCAAGTGGGAATTTTTCTAACGCGAATTCTCTCACATCAACTTACACACCGACTATTTCCAACGGTTCAGTAACGTTGACACTAACAACCAACGATCCTGACGGAACAGGTCCCTGCTCTCCTGCATCTTCAACCGTGACGATCACAGTAAATGCACCGGCTACTGCAAACGCAGGTAATCCGCAAACTGTGTGCGCAGGAGGATCAGTTAATTTAAACGGGAGTATTGGTGGGAGTGCAACCAGTTCAACATGGAGCGCACCGAGCGGAAATTTTTCGAATGTAAATTTCCTTACGTCTATGTATACTCCTTCAATCACCAACGGAACAGTAACACTTACGTTGACAACGGATGATCCTTCCGGTCCGTGTTCTGTTGTTACTTCTACTGTAGTAATTACTGTGAATAGCTGCTCATGTGTGAATCCGCCAACTGCAAATGCAGGGAGTCCGCAATCAATCTGTGCAGGAGGATCAGTAAATTTAGCCGGAAGCATTGGTGGTGCTGCAACAAGTTCAACGTGGAGTTCACCAAGCGGAAATTTCTCTAACGTAAATTTACTTACATCAACTTACACGCCGTCTGTTTCCAATGGTACAGTAACCTTGACATTGACAACCAACGATCCTGATGGAACGGGTCCATGTACAGCCGCAACGTCAACTGTGATCATTACTGTAAATGTTTTAGCCACAGCGAATGCCGGTTCACCGCAAACTATAGCTCCGGGAGGAACAGTAAATTTATCGGGAAATATTGGTGGTAGTGCAACAACTTCAACATGGAGTGCACCAAGTGGAAATTTCTCCAATGTAAATTCTCTCACATCAACCTATACACCGTCTATCTCAACTGGAACTGTAACGTTAACTTTGACTACCGATGATCCTGCCGGTGCATGTGGCCCTGTATCTTCAACGGTTGTAATTACAGTAGGAACAGTTTCAGGATGTACAGATTTCCTTTCTTATTCCCGTGGAGAATGGGGAAGTTCTCCTAACAGCCATGCAGGCGCCTATCTTGCCAATCATTTTAATAGTTCATATCCGACAGGTTTGACGATCGGAGATTGTGGTAGCTACATTACATTCACATCGGCATCTGCAGTCAGGAAATTTTTACCATCAGGAGGTAATGCAAGAGCACTCAACCCGGGAACGTTAGTAAATCCAACTAACCAGTCGTACGGAAATAATTTTGCCGGACAACTTGTCGCACTTAATCTCAACATAACTCTCGATAGTTTGAACTCAGCATTCGCTCCTTCATCAACGCTATTCAAAAACCTGGTTGTCACAGCAGGGCCGTTTATAGGGTGGACGGTTGAGCATGTATACAACGAAGCGAATCATGTTATTGGTTGTGGTGGAAGTTCATCGTATATCAATAGTCTTGTTTCAGCGCTTAGTTCAATTAACGAAAGTTGGGATGACGGTGAAATGCAAAATAATTATTTAACATGTCCTCCGGGCTTGCGATATGCAGACGCAATAGGTTTGGATAACAATTTTACAAAACTATATCCAAATCCAACCACAGGGTCTTTCAGCCTGGATTATCAGTTGGAAAAAAATTCTCCTGTAACTATTGATCTTTATAATTCCATTGGAAATAAAACGCGGACCTTGTTGAATAATTACCAGGAACAGGGAACACATTCGCTCCGTTTTAATATGAGCGATCTGAATTTGAAAACAGGATTGTATATGATCCGTTTAACTACAGGGGAAAAGGCAACTACATTGAAAGTATTGTTCGTTGAATAACATTGAGGGTTAAGCTGGAATTTCTATTTACAAAAACTCCGCGGCCTGGCGGAGTTTTTTTATGAAGGAATTTTCTACCCTTCCTATTATTTCGTAATATAAAAATTACCTGACCAGCGTCACATGCCCGGTATACTCATGTCTTTTTTCCTTGACGTCGCCGACATAAATTTTATAAACGTATACATCGTTCTGGCATGGTTCACTACTTCCCTGGACTGTTCCATCCCACGGCTGGCTCATGCTGGTTGAGTGAAAGATGTTTGTTCCCCAACGATTAAAAATATACATGTCGAAGTGCCTGATGCCGATTCCCAGCGGAATAAAATTATCATTCGTTCCGTCTCCGTCAGGTGTAAATGCATTTGGAATGTAGATGGCAAATTCCGCTTCGATGGTGATTCTTCCGAACGTGGTGTCTTTACAACCTTTATCGGTAGTTGTAATTAAGCGGATGTTGTATGTTCCGGTGTCAGTATAATTGTGTGTTATAGTTTGCAGGCTATACGTTCCTGAGTTGTCGCCCAAATCCCATTCCCACAAATCTCCTCCTGTACTGTGATCCGTAAATGTAATAACAGGATTAAAAATACTGGTAACTTCCGGATCGGTGTTGAACAATGCAACCGGCAAGGGATATACGATCACAGCATCAGGAACAACAAGGCTGTTTTTACAACCTTCGTGAGATTTCACCGAAAGGCTAACTGCATAACTTCCCGCATGCGGATATAGGTGCGAAGGATTTTGAAGATCAGAAAAACTTCCATCGCCAAGATCCCAGAAATAATGTGATCCCGGTGACGTAACAGTGCCGTCAAAGAAATGAGCGTTTACCGGTTCGCATCCTGTCACAGGGTTCGGAGTAAAGTTGATTACAGGTGCAGGGTTTACAAAGACCGTAGTGGTAGCTGTGGAAGGTGTTTCGCAATCATCACTGACTGTAACGGTGTAGGTTGTTGTAACAGCAGGCCAGACCTGGGTACTTTGTCCACTTGATCCTGTGTTCCATGTATAATGATACGGTCCTCCGTTTCCACCGGAAGCAGAAGAGGAAATGGTAGTAGTATCTCCTTCGCAAATCGGATTGGCACCGATGGCTTGTGAAAGTAACGGAGGATTTACAGTGATGTTCACTGATTGCGCAGGCACCGAACATCCGTTGCTGTCTGCAACCAGCACACTATAAGTGGTAGCTACAGGAGGAGAAACTGTTTGTGAGGCAGATGTTATTCCGTTGCTCCACGCGTAAGAATAATTTCCCACACCTCCTGTTACCGTTGCTGTTATCACGGTGTTTTGCCCGAAACAAATCATGGTTGTTCCGTTTACCACTAGACTTAACGGTGTTGGTTCACCGATGGTGACATGCGATGAATCATGACAACCGTTATGATCCGTTATAGCCACACTATATATTCCTGTTGAAAGATTAGTTAGTGTGGAATCGCCAGTGCCAAGAGAAGTCCAAGCATACGAGTAAGGAGGAGTGCCACCACTTCCTGTTACAACTGCTGATCCGTTGGAATCACCAAAACATAAAACATTTGTTGACGAAGTATTAATTACAACCTGTGTTGGTTGGTTAACAAGAACGCTTTGCGATTGCACGCATCCGTTTCCATCATTCACAGTGATCGTATAATTTCCTGCAGCCAAATTGGTTGCGGAAGTTGTTGTACCTCCAACAGGGCTCCAGTTATATGAGTATGGACTTGTTCCTCCTGATCCCACAACGATCGAAGCATTTCCTGTACTCGTTGCAAAACAGGTAGCCGGAGTTGATGTTGCGTTCAGTACCATTGAATCGGGTTGTACAATGTTGGTATTTGCAGAAATGCTGCAACCGTGTGCATCGGTAACGGATACATTATAATTTCCTGCTGTCAATCCTGTTGCTGAAGAAGCGATTCCTCCTGAAGGTGACCATGCATATTGATACGGCGATGTTCCTCCTGAAACAGCAGCCTGCGCTGATCCGTTGTTTCCACCATAACAGGAAACGGTTGTTGCAACGGGGACACCTGCAATTAACAAAGATGGTTGGTTAATGATTGCCGGAACAGATGTTATACAATTGTTTCCATCGGTAACCAGCAGTGTATAATTTCCGGATGATAATCCTGAAGCGCTTAATAATGTTCCGCCAGTCGGTGACCATGCATATGTAAATGGCGGAGTTCCGCCCGAGAGTGAAACGGTCGCGGCTCCATCAGTTCCCCCGAAACAGGAAACGTTAACAAGAGAATTTACAATTGCTGTCGGTGCACCAACATTTGTAACCGGAACATTCACAAGAGATGAACATCCGGTTCCATCTGTGACGGTTACACTATATGCTCCTGCGGGAATAGCTGAGATCGAAGTTGTAGTGGCGCCACCGGGAGCCCACAAATAAGTATACGGTGGAGTCCCGCCATTGACAACCGTTGAAGCAGATCCGTTTGAAAAATTACATAGTGCAGAAACTGTATTGGTGACAACATTCAATAATGTTGGTTGCGTGATGGCAACCGGTGCTGTTGAAGTACATCCTGCTGCATCCGTTATAGCGACAGAATAATTACCGGCAACTAATCCGGATGCAGAATTAGTTGTTCCGCCTAATGGTGACCATACATAATTATACGGTGCTGTTCCACCGGAAGCGTTTGCTGTCGCTGAACCGTCATTACCGCCGAAACATAAAACATTTGTGGAAGCAGGGATGGATGCATTCAATACAGCTGGTTGTGGAATAAAAACAGTTGAAGCAGTTGTGCAATTATGCGCGTCCGTTATTGTTACAGAATAATTTCCGGAAACCAGTCCCGTTGCATTAATAGAAGTTCCTCCTGTTGGTGTCCATGCATATGTGTACGGTCCGGTTCCACCGGTAACAGAAGATGCAGCCGTCCCATTGTTTCCGCCGAAACAGGAAACACTTGTGGATGCAGGAATGGAAGAAAGTAATACAGGAGGCTGTGAAATTAAAATCGTAGCAGACTGTGTGCAATTATTTGCATCGCTTACTGACACCGTATAACTTCCTGCGGCAAGACCGGAAGCAACAGCCGTTGATCCACCGCTTGTCCATGAATACGTATAAGGTGTAGTTCCCCCAGTCACACCAATTGAAGCTGTTCCGTTTGTTCCTCCAAAACATGAAACATCGGTGGCACCGGGAACCGCATTCAGCACAGGTGGTTGTGCAATGGTGACGGGTGCAGTTTCAATACAGTTGTGAGCATCTGTAATCGTCACGGTATAATTTCCTGCGGCAAGACCGGCAGCGGCGGCAGCGGTTCCACCCGAAGGAGACCATGAATAATTGTATGGAGATGTTCCTCCTCCCGCATTCACTGCTGCTGATCCGTTGCTGTTTCCAAAACAGGAAACATCCGTGTGCGAACTTATGTTGGCAGTTAAATCAGTAGGTTGTGAAATAGAAATAGTGGAAGTGAGCGAACAATTGTTTGCATCTGTCACCGTGATGTCGTACGTACCTGCGGCAATATTAATAACGCTTGCAGTTACGAATCCTCCTGGCGACCACACATAAGTATAAGAAGCTGTTCCTCCTGATACAGAAACAGAAGCACTTCCATTGTTGTCACCAAAACAAACAGGGCTGATAAACGCTGTGTTGGCCTGCAATTGCGAAGACTCATTAATCACTACGGGAACAGCAGTCGGGCAATTGTTACCATCAATGATTGTCAATGTATAATTTCCGGCAGTCAAACCGGTAGCCGTTGTCGTGGTTCCTCCCGCAGGTGACCATGAATAACTCAACGGAGGTGTTCCTCCTGAAACAGAAACCGAAGCAGATCCATTGTTGCCACCAAAGCAACTGACATTAGCAAGTCCACTCACGTTCACGGTTGGTGCACCAATGTTAGTGACCGATGCATTCACAACCGATGAACATCCGTTTCCATCGGTTACTGTTACACTGTATGTTCCTGCTGAAATATTCGAGATCGATGCTGTTGTTGCACCACCCGGAGACCATTGATAATTGTATGGTGGTGTTCCTCCGTTCACAATTGCTGAAGCTCCTCCGTTTGCATAATTACAGGTTGAAGAAATGATGGTTGTGGAAACACCGAGTACAGGAGGTTCAATGATAGTAACCGCTATCGATGTAACACATCCTGATTCATCCGTGATGGAAACGGAATAATTACCGGCAGTTAATCCTGAAATCGTATCGGTGTTTACGCCCGATGGCGACCACAAATAAGTGTATGAACCTGTTCCGCCGGAAGCACTTGCTGTTGCTGCTCCGTTATTTCCGCCAAAACATAAAACATTTGTTGAAACAGGAATGGATGCAATCAGTGCAGTTGGTTGCGGAATAAAAACTGTTGATACATCCGTGCAGCCATGATTATCCATGATCGTCACACTGTAATTTCCCGATGCAAGTCCCGAAGCACTTGAGGATGTTCCACCGGTCGGTGACCATTGATACGTATACGGATTGCTTCCTCCTGAAACAGAAACGGAAGCGCTTCCATTGTTATCACCGAAGCAAACCGTACCGTTGAAAGAAGGATTCGCCAGGATTTGTGTCGGCTCTGTGATCGTTACCGGAACTGTTGTCGAACAGTTGTTGCCATCCAATACCGTGACAAAATAATTTCCCGCAGTCAAGCCGGAAGCAGCCGTTGAAGTTCCTCCCGTCGGTGACCATGTATAAGTTAACGGCGCTGTACCACCGGAAACAGAAATGGATGCAGATCCGTCGTTGCCTCCGAAGCAGGTTACGTTTGCAGATGATGTAAGACTCGCCGTAGGTGCTCCGAGGTTTGAAACGGGCGTACTCACCACCGATGAACATCCGTTTGCATCGGTAACGGTTACACTGTATGGTCCGGCAGCAAGAGCCGAGATGGAAGTGGTGGTTTGTCCACCTGGAGACCAGAGATAATTGTAAGGAAGTGTTCCTCCATTTACGATCGTAGAAACAGATCCGTTTGCATTGCTGCAAGTGGCAGAAACCACACTTGGAGAAACAGCCAGCAGCGCGGGTTGTGTGATGGCAACGGTTTGCGAGGTGGTGCATCCCAATGCGTCGGTGATCGTCACAGAATAATTTCCGGCAACTAAATTCAATGCAGAATCAATTGTTCCACCCGACGGTGACCACAAATAATTATAAGGAGCTGTTCCACCGCTCACGCTTGCTATTGCTGAGCCGGCAATTCCTCCGAAACATAAAATATTTGTTGAAACAGGAATCGTTGCACTCAAAAGCGGTGGTTGAGGAATGAAGACCGTTGATACATCCACACAATTGTGCGCATCCGTGATTGTCACCGTATAATTTCCTGAAACAAGTCCGGAAGCACTGGCAGATGTTCCGCCTGTTGGTGACCACTGGTATGTATAGGGCCCTGTTCCACCCGTCACAGCAGAAACAGCGGTACCGTTGTTTCCACCGAAACAAAAAACAACGGCTGATACAGGAATGGAAGAAATCAAAACAGCAGGTTCTGTAATGATAACGGTTGCAGACAAGCTGCAATTATTTGCATCGTTTACAGCCACAGTATAACTTCCTGCACCAAGCCCGGAAGCAATGGAAGAGGAGCTTCCGGAAGACCATGCATACGTATAAGGAAGAGTTCCTCCACCCAACGTAATGGTCGCAGATCCGGTTCCGCCATTGCATAAAACATTGGCAACCGCCGGAACTGCAGTGAAAACAGGCGGCTGCGTAATGGTAACCGGTGCAGTCTGAACACAGTTGTTCGCATCGGTAATGGTCACGGTATAATTTCCTGCGGCAAGACCGGCCGCTGCAGAAGCTGCTCCACCCGAAGGTGACCATGCATAATCGTACGGTGATGTTCCTCCTCCTGCATCTACCACAGCAGATCCGTTGCTGTTTCCAAAACAGGAAATATTTGTTTGCGAAATAATCGTTGCCGTTAAAGCAGCCGGTTGTGAAATGGCAAGCGGAAAATTCTGCGAACAGTTATTTACATCGGTGATGGTGACCGTATAATTTCCAGCAGCAAGATTAGGTACACTGGAAGTTGTAAATCCTCCGGGAGACCAAAAAAATGTATAGGAACCTGCTCCTCCCGTTACGGAAACAGCAGCGCTTCCATTGGTGTTTCCAAAGCAGACAGGGCTTGTGAATGACGTGTTGACCTGGAGCTGATCCGGCTCAGCAATCACGATGGGAATCGTAGTTGAACAGTTATTATTATCGACGATCGTCACCGTATAATTTCCTGCAGCCAAGCTTGAAGCACTCGTTGTGGTTCCTCCTGAAGGCGACCAGGAATAACTTAACGGAGCTACGCCACCTGTTGCAAAAACAGATGCCGATCCGTTGTTGCCTCCAAAACAGGTAACAGGGGAAAGAGAAGTCAATGAAACCGAAGGCGCACCGAAATTATTGACGCCGGCTGCAGCAGAAACAGTGCAGCCATGAGCATCCGTAACCATCACGGTATAGGCACCTGCAGTAAGACCGGAGATTGATGAAGTAGTTGCGGCTCCCGGAGACCATGCATAGGTATAGGGGCCAACGCCACCGGTTACACTGCAACTAGCTGAACCATTCGTTGCATTACAAATAGCGTCAGTCGAGATTGTCGAAGAATTCAAGTCTGCTGGTTGCACAACAGGAATCGTAGCCGAAGCGGTACAGCCATTTGCATCGACGATGGTAACCGAATAGTTGCCGGCATCTAAACCGGATATTGATGCCGTGGTAGCGCCGCCCGGTGTCCACTGGTATGTAAAAGGCCCTGTTCCACCGGTGATGGTTGCCGTTGCTGATCCGTTGCTGCCGCCGAAACACGAAACATTTGTATGAACAGGAATGTTGGCTGCGAACACCGGAGGTTGGAGGATGCTCACCGAAGCGGTGTGTGTGCAATTGTGTGCATCTGTCACTGTCACGGTATAATTACCGGCAACAAGTCCGGAAGCAACAGCAGCAGTACCGCCCGATGGCGACCATGAATATAAATATGGTGACGTGCCACCGGAAACTGTGGCCGTTGCGGAACCATCATTACCTCCGTAACATGAAACATCGGATGAAGAAGGAATACTCATCACAATCGGTGGAGGAGCAATCACTGTTGCAGTTGCATTGTCGGAACATCCGCTTGCATCCGTGACATGGCAAGTGTAATTACCTTCACTAAGTCCGGTTACCGATTGTGTGGTTGCACCTCCGGGTGACCATGAAAACGTATACGGCCCTAGTCCGCCGGAAAGAGTTGCAGTGGCTGTTCCTGAAGCCACACCATCGCATAGCACATTCGTGGAGGCAGCGGTTGCAGAAACATTTTCAACGAGGATGGAATACGAATACGCTTGTGATCCGTTTATCGGACAATGATTATCATGGACAGTAACAATGAATGTATAAGGTTGTGTGCTGACATCCGCCAAGGTCGGCGTCCATGAAAAAGTTCCGACCTGATAAGGCGAACCGCTGAAAGTTAATGTCGCTCCGGGGATGTTGAAATTCCAGAACATGGTGGTAACATCTCCGGGATCTACATCACCGGAATTAATAGTGAAGTTGAGCGTACTTCCTGCACACACTCCAATGTTGAAATTCGTTGTTCCGTTTACGCCGCTTGCAGTCGGATAAATGTTGGTGCAGGGCCTCACCCATGCCTGCATGTCACGCACCACTGAACCGATCAGCACGCCGTTTCTGTATTCCTTCACAAGCACAGCCATCACGCCGACTTCCTGCAACGTAGGGTTAATGAAAATGTCTCCGAACTGGGAGTTCATTGTCATAGGCGGTGTTGAAAGTAAGGGTTGAGTGACGGAGTGGCCGGCAGCGAACGTAACATTTGTTCCTGCATTGTCTCTGGGTGTAATAAAAGAATAAACAAGTGAATCACCGTTAGGATCAACGGCTCCGTGGTTGTAATTGAAAGGTTGTCCGACACAAATAAATGACACCGGTAAATTAGAAAAGGTCGGGGACGAATTGCTCGGAGCAGCTACATTGTTCAGACGCGATTCAACATAGAGATAAGGTATCGCAGCACAGGATGCATATTGAAGCGTGGTGATCTGGCAATTGCGGCAACACAAACGGTAGCTGAAAACCCAGTCGGTGCATTGAGAGGGAAGCGTAATGGTTCCTTTGTATTCATATTTCTGAATTCCTGGATTTGTACCACCGCTGCAGGTTGTAGCGCCGGGGCATGCGAGCGGAATTTCATGACCTGTTCCCGGAATTGTATCCACGCGCAGGGTCAGGTTGGCCGCGCAGGAAGCAGACCGTATGCTGATGAAATCAAATCCTCCTGCATTCACACCCTGGCAATCGCGGTAAAGCGTCAGTGAAATTTCAAATGTATTTCCACTGATCCAGCGATAGGTAATTTCTGCTCCTGCAACGTGTGATGCACTTGATGATAAAGGAACTGAGATGATGGAGAAAAAAACAAAAGAAAGGGAAATAATTTTCTTTCGGGCAAGTTTACCGTTCAATAAAAAGTGATAACACATGAAAGATGTTAAACCGACAATCAAAATCAGGAAGCAGTAAAAAGGGTTCATGTTTTTTTACTTCGCTTTTATAAGAGAATTGTAATTTTCTAATAAAGTGAATTTGAATCCGAAGTTTACGAAAAAATTTCATGAGACAGAAATTCAACAGCACTTATTTTTACTCACTTCCGGTTGGAAACTTAATGAGTAAATGATACCGTACGCAGGTTTGCCAGCAACAACATTTTTTACCAATGTAAATTCCTGCTTATTTTTATACTGCGATCTCTCCAAGAACAAAAAAAGCCCTCCGATTATCGGTGGGCTTTCCATTTTTTGTTGTTGTCCTACTAGGGCTCGAACCTAGACTTTCTTGAATCAAAATCAAGCGTGTTGCCAGTTACACCATAGGACAATTTTGAAACGGACGGCAAAATTAAAAAAAGATACCATCTAATTACGAATTCCTGTAGGAATTTACGGATCGCGAATAATTTTTTTGATTAGACAAATAGTGCAGATTTGTTTGTGGTTGAGTTACAGTAAAATAGACAGGAATAAGTTGCTATTCGTAGTTTCGTTCTGATTCGTACTTCGCTGATTTATTCAGTAACGTATTTCATCAGGTCATCCAGGATGGAAGAATCAGCGGGTCGCTTTGCATCGAAATCAACGATGTCTCCTTTCTTATTCATGATCATATATCTCGGTATACTGCCTATCTGAAAGTACTTCACCGCTTTCGCACTCCAATTTCCGGGAGAAAGAAACTGGGTTCCTTCTAATCCTAAATCCTTCATTCCTTTTTTCCATGCGTTTGTATCAGCATCAATGGAGATGTAGAGAAAAGCAATCTGCTTTTTTTGTTTGTCGGTCAATCGTTCATGAAGTGATTTTGAATAAGGCATCATTCCACGGCATGGTCCGCACCAGCTTGCCCAGAAATCAATGTACACAACCTTTCCTTTTAAATCAGTCAATGAAACATGTTTTCCATTCGCATCGATCATATCCAATTCATCATCTGAAGCTTTTGCCGTTGAAGTAGAGGGTTCATCTTTCTTTTTTTCATCTTTCATCGACATCTTTTCGCCACAAACTTCATTGACGATGGCAACATAGTTTCCTTCCTTGTCAACATCCTTCAATTCAGTAAATAATTTTTTTGTCATGAAAGGAGATAGCCGTCCGCATTCTTCAGTGGTAAAACTTGTCAGCCAGAATTTATAAGCATCTCCTTTCAGCCGGTCTTTCGCAAGCGCTGATTTTCTATCGGCAGAAACAGACAAATCACTAAACTTATTGAAACCATTTGCCTGTGATGCAAAATAGATGACATAATACCTTAGGAACTCACGGTATGATTCACAGGCAAGTGCTGCATCGTTATTCACCTGTAGCTTACTCATATCTTCGGTCATGACAGCCGGCAGCGCATTCACAGTAAGTCCTTTGTTGCTGTTTGCATTGATGATGGGATACGACACCAGCAAATCCCAGTAACGGTAGTTGATTGTATTCTGTATGAATTCAGTAAAGACAGGGGAGAACTTGCTTTTATCAGGAGCATTTTTAAAAAAATCATTTTGTTTTTTCCTGTTATCAAAAATCATCATTTCAAAAGCATCGATGCCAGTAGAATATATTTTTGAATTCATGGCACTATCATCAAAATCATATTTAAACTGATCGTAAAATTTTTTCAGGAAAGAATTTTGTTCGGCGCCTTTTCCGGAATATGAAATGGTATTTCCTTTTAGAATAAGTTGAAGATTGTCTCCCGCTTCTGCAAATATGTTCTGATGAACATCACCGGCAGCAAGTTCTGACAGGTTACAATGATCCGTATTGATGGTAAATTGAAATTGTCCTTTTGTTAAAGGAGAAGATTTGGTCTCAACTTTTCTTCCCAGGTGCAATGGGTCAATATCCAATTGAACAGAAGTAAGTGTAGAACCTTCAATGGTTCCGGAAATGGTTGCTGTATTCTGTGCAGAGACAAAAAAACTATTTATTAAAAGGAAAAAAAGAAGGAAGGTATTTTTATTCCCGGTTAACTTGGATGAAACGTTGGAACTAAAAGTATTCATAGTGTTTTTAATGTTTAATGATTGAGGAGGCAAATTTACAAACAATATACTGAACGCAGGCAGATTGCATCAAAAGAGAATCTGTCATGCTGAACTTGTTTCAGTATCTTTCCATTATAGAGATTCCGAACCAAGTTCGGAATGACAAGCTACATTTGATCTTCGTCCTCTTTATCCTTGCTTCTGAAAAAGATATTGATCGGAATGCCGCTCAGGTCGAAGTTCTCGCGGAGTTTGTTTTCGAGAAAACGCCGGTAGGATTCAGCGATGTATTTTGGATGATTGCAGAAAAAAGCAAATTGAGGCGCCGGAGTCGGCAGTTGCGTAATGTATTTTATCTTGATGTGTTTTCCCTTGAGTGAAGGTGGAGGATTGCCTTCAATAATGGGAAGCATGACCTTGTTCAGTTTTGAAGTTGCTATTTTTTCTTTCCTGTTTTCATATACTTTGACCGCTGTTTCGAGTACCTGGAAGATTCGCTGTTTTGTTTTCACAGAAGTGAAAAGAATAGGAACATCATCAAAAGGCATCAGCTTCTTTTTAATCTTATCGGCAAATTCTTTTGATGATTGGCTGGTTTTCTCTTCAATCATATCCCATTTGTTGACGACCATCACGGCACCTTTTCGATTTTTTTCGATGAGATGAAAAATAGCCAGGTCTTGAGCGGTCAATCCATTTTCTGCATCAATCATCAGGATGCAGACATCAGAATCTTCGATCGCACGTAGTGAGCGGAGGACGGAGTAAAATTCCACATCTTCTTTCACTCTCGCTTTCCTTCGAAGTCCCGCAGTGTCAACTAAAATAAAATCATGACCGAACTTGCTGTAACGTTGATTGATGGTATCTCGAGTAGTTCCTGCAATTGGAGTTACGATGGTTCGTTCTTCTCCAATGAGTGTATTGAGTAAAGATGATTTACCGACATTCGGCTGTCCGATGATGGCGAACTTTGGTAATCCTTCATTCGGATCTACATAATCTTCCGGAAACTCAGCAACTACAGCATCCAGCAGATCTCCTGTGCCACTGCCGTTGATGGACGCAATGCAAAACGGTTCTCCCAAACCGAATTTGTAAAACACACTTGCATCGTTGATGCGAGAATTGTTGTCTACTTTATTTACGACAAGAAATATTTTCTTCTTTCCTCTGCGGAGCATGTTTGCAACAGCGTCATCAAAATCTGTAACACCGGCTTCCACATCCACCACGAACAAAATCACGTTTGCTTCTTCAATTGCAATCTCGACCTGCTTCCGGATTTCTCCTTCAAAAATATCGTCAGAACCTTTCACATAACCGCCTGTGTCGATTACTGAAAACCGTTTTCCGTTCCATTCCGCATGACCGTAATGACGATCGCGCGTAACTCCGCTTTGCTCATCCACAATGGCTTTGCGGGATTCTATCAACCGGTTGAAGAGGGTTGATTTCCCGACATTCGGACGACCTACGATGGCTACTATGTTTGACATGATTGAAAATTAAAAACTTTTTATAAAACGTTAAGACATACACGTCTTAAATGAAAATAGCCGAATCGCTTCGACTATTTTTTCTTTGGTAGCCTCAAGCATTGGACTATCGAACCATTTTGCCAAAGATTTAAGTGAAATTGCGGGTTTCATTGTTGTATTCAAATGAACTTTAATTTGGAAGGGGACAAAAGTACAATAATAGAATAATAACTTCCCTGAATATGCAAATTAAAAAATATTGAACATTTTGCTTTAATGATCCCGCAGTACGGGATTGGAATCATCCCCGATCAAACTTTAGCAAAAGTTTTTTAATACAAAAGAATACGCAACGTAGTGATCATGATGTGCAAATGAAACAGGGATGTCCATTTGCTTAGCTTCTTTTAATAATACAGGATATCCTGCTGCTCTTTTTATTATTTGCAAATGATCATATGGAAAAACGGAATTCAACTTATTTAATGCAAAAGACCTCACTTCTTTTGACTGACTTGCATAATCAGCATCACGAATAAATTTTATACCCCACCAGATATTTTCAAATTTTGGGTTATCGTTAGCAACAGAATATATTAATTCGTTGTAAATTTTTGAACAGGAATAAAAAGTTTCGGTTTCGAAGTGCACTTTGCAATTATAAAATTCTTCTTCGCAGGAAAAGACACTTTCATATTGAACTGTTTCAAATTTTGTTACGGCTCTTACTTTAGGAAAATCAATCGTTTGAATTATTATTTTTCGAGGTGAAAATACAAGATCAGGAATATTTCTTTTTAGATATTTATAGACTGATTCTTTGACAGACCATAACAACCATACAAAATTTTCGAAAGGTATGACTTCATAAGCAGTCTCGTAATAAAGCCCATGCTCTGAAGAGGAGAGTATTTTTGAATAGAACCTTTCATGTTTAGTTCGTTCGGGATTCGTGAACTTTAATGAGATGATATCATTCCCTGTACTTATCATTTAGTTTGATTCGCCTTTTCCAATATCACATCAATGCAGTTTCCCACGATGTTCATCTTTTCCGCTGAATCCATATCTATTTCTATGTTGTATTTTGATTCAGCGTCTATAATAATATCGACGAGGTTGGCGGAGTTGATCTTTAAATCTTTTGTAAGATTCGTTTCCTCAGTAATCGCAGTAAGTGCTGCCTTATCTGCTGTATAAGGTGCAAGCACTATTTTAAGTTCATCTAAAATCAGTTGTCTAGTCATTGTTGTTGAATTTTGAAAACAGTAAACATGTATTGACATCTCCGAAACCAAAATTCGCTTTGGCTACGATGTTTATTTCTTTATTGATGCGGGTTGTAGGAAGCGATTCAGGATGTATGAACTTCATGATTTCAGGATTGGGATCTTCGAGATTGATATTCGGATGAATGAACCGATGCATAATCTGCAATGCTACCGCTACTATTTCAATTGAACCTGCTGCACTAAGGCAATGCCCGATCATGGACTTTAAGGAATTGGTGAGTGGAAAATCAGTTCCTGTTCTGTTAAGCGCCAATCCCCAGTTTTGAATTTCCAATTTATCCGCTCCTGTAGCTGTCAAATGACCGCTTATTAAATCGATATCTTTTGTGTTGATATTCGAATTTGTTACCGCGTCGGTGATGCATTTAATGATCCCTCCGGAATTGGGTGCTGTCATGGATCCGCCGTTTCTTTGTCCACCCGAATTGCTTGAACCTCCCAATACCTCGGCATAAATAGTTGCATTACGTTGCAATGCAAAATCCAATTCTTCAAGAATGAGTGCACCTGCTCCGGAACCCGGAACAAAGCCTCCGGCCGTTGCACTCATTGGTCGTGAGGCTTGTTCAGGACAATGATTAAATTTTCTCGACAATATACGCATGGAATCAAATGCTCCAAAAATATAGGGATCAACATACTCTGTGCTCCCAACCAACATTCTCTTTGCCATTCCATATTTTATGTATTCATATCCCATTAACACAGCTTGAGTTCCGGTCGCGCATGCCGCAGAATTGGTGATTACTTTATTTCCGAAACCCAATCGTCCGGAAATATAAGAGGTAGGTCCACTGTTCATCAACTGCTCAATGACACGTGATCCCAATTTTTTAGATTCTTTAGCGTCTACGCGCGAAAAAACATTTTTCATTACTTCTGTATCTGCTACATTGTTACCAAAAACACAACCCGTTTCCCAATGCGGCTGATCTGTTTCCATATTGTTTCCAGCATCTATCCAGGCATCCACTGCCGCTCTAACGGCATAGCCAATATTATTTCCCTTTAAACCATAAAGAGTAACCTCCGGAAGATAATTTTTTAGGTCGCCCCATTCAAATGAAGGCACTCCGCTAACTTGGCAATTATAATTAAGCTGTTCGTATTGTGGATTAAATTGTATTCCTGAAATTCCATTTTGAATCGCATGTAAAAAGCTGGGAATCCCAATACCATTGGGAGCAACCACACCTAAACCAGTTATGACAACACGATGGTTCATCATGCGTTTTTTGTGTTTGCCTTTTTAATCATGCCTGAAAAAGTTCCTGTTGCTATCAATTCATTTTTTTCGTCGACCATTTCAACATAACACTTCAGCTTTCCGAAACGGAAATATTTTTTCTTTGAAATGACTGTTACTTTCTGCCCGGGTAATACTATTTGATAAAAAGAAACTTCTGATGACGTGAGCAAAGGAAACAAAGGTTCGTCCATGTCCAAAGCAACATCCTTATTTTGCGCCAGGAGCAGGTATATGCCCAACACAACGAGTCCTGTTTGTGCCATTATTTCTGTAATGATAACACCGGGCGTTACCGGATTACCTGCAAAATGATCTTCATAAAAAAACGCATCCTTCTTCAACGTATAATCTCCTGTCACGCTATCCAAATCGAGATGTGAAATGCTATCCACAAAACGAAAAGTAGATTTATATGGTAAATGGGCGAGGATATCGTTGTACATTGTTCTTGAAAATTAACGGCAATGCTCTCCACCGTCTACATGAATGACTGAACCGTTTATCCAAAATGCCTCATCCGTGCATAGCAGGTAAACAACATTTGCAACATCTTCCGGCTTTGTCATTCGTCCCATCGGGTTTCTTTTTAGTGCGATCTCCATCAACTTCTCATTCCCCGGAATTTTTTTTAAAGAAGGAGTTGCTGTAATGCCAGCCTGTATCAGGTTTGTCTTCAAACCGTATTTGCTGAATTCAACAGCCATGTAGGTTGAAAGACTTTCAAGGGACGCCTTTGCTATAGAAACAGCAGCATAGCTATCCCAGTAGGTATGCGCACCTTCGCTGGTAAGACCGATTATTGCAGCATCCTTATAGAATAAATTTTCTTGTAAAAGTAATCTTGTCCAATCAAGCAAACTGGTTGACATGGCATACGTGGTGTGTTGAATATCTTCAACAGAAAGAATCTTATCAGGCGCATCAATAGGCAATGAGAGCGAATCCTGCGTTCCCCAAACAAGGGATTTTAAATTACCTCGTGCGATCGAGTGCAACAACAGTTTCACGCAATTGCCTCCACCGGTTGCTGAAATAAATTGTTGTATAAATAACTTTCTTCCTGTTTCATCCAACGCATTGATATTAAATGGCAAAATATCAACCCCGCATGTTGAAGCAATCTTCTTGAAATTTTCTTTTAGTTCTTTTTCTATTACAACGGTTTCACGGTAAAGTACGGCCACGTTCATCCCGTGACGAGCAAGTTTTTCAATGGTGGCAAATCCAAAACCGCTGGAACCTCCCAGTACAATACCCCATAAATCAGAAAATTGTTTTTTATTATCCATCTATTTCATATCCTTTTACAAATGCGTCTTTAAAAAAAGATAAAGGTTGCTATCAAAAGCGGATAATGCTCAAAGGTACGAAGAGGTTTGAACTTCACTTGGTTCAAAAATAAAAATGTGGGAATTATGTAATTTTTTTCCATAATTATATAAATTTTAGAACCCAGCTTTTTTTAGCTTCGCGGAGTTTAATGCTGTGAAAATAAAATTATTTTTCGTTTTCTTATTTCTCTTAGCCGGTGTCAAAGTTACAAAAGGTCGTCCGTTGATCCAGGCCTTTAATAAGTCTGACTTTTACAACGTAATGAAATCTGGGGGAATTGAGGAAATCAATAACCAGTTAGTTAACTTAGGTTCTGTTTCCATCAATGAGAAGGACGCCTATGCAGGAGCATTGCTTATGAAGAAAGCCGGTCTTATTAAAAAACCAAAAGACAAATTAAATTTATTCAAGTCCGGTTATAAAAAATTGGAGACTGAGCTTGTCTTAGACAGCAGTAATGTTGAATACCATTTTCTCCGCCTCTCCATCCAGGAACATGCACCCAAAATAGTTAAAGACCACGATCAGTTAGAACATGACGGTGCGTACATTAAAAAATATTTCAAAAACTTATCTGAGGTCGTACAGAAGGCTGTTATTGATTCTAGCAAAACGTCCAACGTTCTCAACCTTCAGGATTTTTAATTTCAGGTGGATGAGGAAAAAAGTATTAGCAATTTATTATTCGCAAACCGGTCAGCTAAAAGATATCATCGATCATTTTTGTGCACCTTTCGAAGAGAGCGGAGTTGAAGTTGAAAAAGTAAATGTTCAACTCAGAAAGGAATTTCCATTTCCCTGGACGGGTAAAAGTTTTTTTAGTGTAATGCCCGATTGTGTTTTAGGAGAGCTGTCAGAACTTGTTCCGTTTGAATTAAAAGAAGACTCATACGATTTTATTATTGTCGGGTATCAAGCATGGTTTTTATCTCCAAGTATTCCTTTTAATTCTTTCATTCAACATTCTGCTGTAAAAAAGATTTTAAAAAATACATCAGTCATAACAATAACAGGAGCAAGGAATATGTGGGTAAATGCATTTCTCAAAGTAAAAAAAATACTCGCCGATAGTGGTGCGAAGCTGGTAGGAAATATTGCATTGGTAGATAAACATTTGAACCTCGTGAGCTTTGTTACAATTTTTCACTGGATGTTGCATGGTAAAAAAGACAAGTATCTTAACCTGTTTCCCAAACCGGGTGTATCCGATTCAGACATTGCCAATGCAAAAACTTTTGGCAGAATGGCCTTAACTCACTTGCAAAATAATAACTGGGACAATCTCCAGGCAGAACTTTTCGATAAAAAAGCAGTGGATTTAAAGTACCATTTAATATTCATTGAATCCAAAGCAGGCCGCATCTTTAAATTGTGGGCAAATTTCATTATGAAAAGAAAAAATAAAAATCTTTGGTTAAACATCTTTAAGTACTATCTTTTAATTGCGCTTTTCATTGCTGCACCATTAGTCTTTGTAATTGACCGTGTGATCTTTAGGCCATTTTTTTTCAAATATATTAGGAGAAAGAAACAAGCAATATTAACTTTGAATTAATTGATAAGGATATGTCTCTAAGCAACGTATATATAAACAAAACATCTTTCTTTCTTCCCAACGATCCCGTTTCAAATGATGACATGGAGTTATATCTTGGTCACATTAATAACAAGCCTTCTAAATCCAAAGAGATTGTATTAAGAAATAATGGAATTAAGACACGGTATTATGCATTGACAAAAGGCGGAAAAGCAACTCATACCAATGCACAAATGACAGCGCTTGCAGTGGAGTCATTATTTAAGGACGATCCTGAAAAAATAAAAGATATTGAATTGTTGTCGTGCGGAACTTCCTCGCCTGATCAATTGATGCCTTCGCACGGTGTCATGGTTCATGGCTGGTTGCCACAATCAAAAGCAATTGAAGTTGTTTCTCCTTCAGGCGTGTGCTGTGCAGGCATGCATGCTTTTAAGTACGCCTTTATGGCAATTAAAACAGGCGATGTCCAACAGGCAGTTGCAACAGGATCAGAACGGTTTTCCGGCTCCATCGTTTCCAATGTTTTTGAAGAAGAGGCGCAAAAACTGGAAGAGTTGACCGAAAATCCTTACATCGCTTTTCAAAAGGACTTTCTTAGATGGATGTTATCTGATGGTGCTTCCGCCTTTTTACTTTCAGACAAAGCCAATGAAAATGGCTTGAGTCTTCGTGTTGACTGGATAGAAGGCGTTTCGTATGCGAATGAAATGGAAACCTGCATGTATATGGCAAGTGAAAAACTGCCGGATGGCACATTGAAAAGTTATATGGATTTTACGCAGGAAGAGATTATTAATAAATCTATTTTAAGTATTAAGCAAGACATTACTTTATTAAGCAACAACATTATGCGTTTGGGTGGTAAAGCCATCAAGGAAATCTTTGACAGAAAAGGATTAGGAGTAGACGATGTTGATTATTTTTTGCCGCATATATCAAGTGAATATTTTAAACCAAAAATTTTCGAGGAGATGGCGATACTCGGAAAATATATTCCATATGAGAAATGGTTTCTCAATTTAAGTAGTGTAGGAAATGTTGGTGCGGCTTCTTCCTACCTGATGATCAATGAACTTTTCCACAGCGGCAGACTAAAAAAAGGAGAACGAATTTTATTACTTGTTCCTGAAAGTGGGCGCTTCTCATATATGTATGCTATGCTGACGGTTTGTTGATTACCTACTTGGTTCTGACAATTGCAAAACTCAGCTTTCACGTACGGCCATTTAGTATCTTTCAATACATGTGAATTATATAAAATAATTGCTGAATTGTGTAACAATTACCAGTAACGGAGTAAATATCTTTGATATCTTATTTACAGACTTTTTTCTCAAATTATTTTAAAATAAAATAACAATGAAAAATAACCTCTCTTTATCTTTTAAAAAAGTAATCTTGCTTTTTGCAGCATTTCTAATAGGAGTTGTAGCGAATGCGCAATTCAGCCCAAAGGAAAAGAAGATCATTGAAGACAGTAAATTGGCAAAGTCAGCATTTATTAAAGCGGATGAGTCGATGAAAGATATGTTTAAAAATGCTTAGGGCTATGTGATCTTCCCGAATATCGGAAAAGGTGGAATTGGAATCGGAGGAGCCGCAGGCAACGGAGTGCTCACTGAAAAAAGAAAAAGGATTGGTACAGCCCAAATGACGCAAGTAACAATTGGTCTTCAGTTGGGTGGTCAGGCATACCGTGAAGTAATATTCTTTGAGAAAAAAAGTGACTTAGACCGGTTTAAAGAAAATAATTTTGAATTTTCGGCACAGGCATCAGCGGTGGCAGTAAAAAGCGGCGCTTCAGAGAATCCAAAATATGCCGATGGTGTTATGATTTTTACCCAACCAAAAGGAGGGTTAATGGCTGAAGTATCAGTAGGTGGGCAGAAATTCAATTACAAAAAGTTTTGGATAAGTTTATAACCAATCTCCCGTTCATTGTTTTTTCGAGTTAAGGTATTTTAAAAAACCAGGTTGACTCGTTCATGCTGTTTTCAAGTGTTGTCTCCCACCTTACCATCCTGCCTACGGAAGAAGCTCATCTGAAACTTTAATTTCAACCTTACACAAACGGATTTTCCGATAGCACTTTACTAAAAAAAAATTAAATTTTGACCGCGAAGAATAAAAACCTTTCGGTTTTTTTATTTGAGCAATGAATTAAATTTGTGGTTTCTTTGTTACATCGAATCACAAGGTTATTGGTAGAGGTTATAGAAAAACAGGTATGGGTTATCAAAGAGTGGCAGATCAATCAACAGATACATCCGGAAAAATGCAGGAACAAAAGCTGCAGGAATTGCTGTTGCATCTTAACTGCCATTCTCCTTTTTATAAGCGTGTATTCGAGCAGTACAAAATTGATATTTCAAAAATTAAAACACTCGAAGATCTGGTTGCCATTCCGACAACAAGCAAAGAAGATCTCCAGAAACACAATGAAGATTTTTTATGTGTTGACAGGCGTAACGTTGTTGAATACACTTCCACTTCCGGAACGTTAGGTAACCCTGTTACAATTGCACTAACAGAAAATGACCTGAACCGTTTAGCTCATAACGAATACAATTCCTTTTTGACAGCAGATGGTTCAGCCGAAGATGTATACCAGTTGATGCTTACACTTGACAGGCAGTTTATGGCAGGCATCGCATATTATTCCGGGATTCGGAAATTGGGAGCAGCTGTGATCCGCCTCGGTCCCGGTGTTCCTTCACTTCAATGGGAAACCATTGAGCGCCTTCAACCAACAGCCATTGTTGCAGTTCCATCTTTTATTCTTAAGCTGATCAAGTTTGCAAACGAAAATAATATTGATGTAAATAAGTCTTCTGTAAAAAAAGCAATTTGCATTGGTGAGAATATCCGTAACACAGATTGTTCGTTAAATATCTTGGGAAAAAAAATAAAAGAAGCATGGGATATCAAACTGTATTCAACCTACGCCTCTACTGAAATGCAAACGGCATTTACGGAATGCCAGGAAGGATGTGGTGGTCATTATCAACCTGAATTGCTGATCATAGAATTACTGAATGAAAATGATCAACCTGTTGCTGCAAATATTCCCGGAGAAGTAACGATCACTACCTTGGGCGTTGAAGGAATGCCGTTGCTGCGATATAGAACAGGCGACATTTGCATGTATTTCGAGGAGCCATGTGCCTGTGGAAGAACCACCCGGCGTTTATCGCCTGTAATTGGACGCAAAAAGCAGATGATTAAATTTAAAGGAACTACACTTTATCCTCCTGCCTTATTTGATTTATTAAATGAAATGGATGAGGTACTTGATTTCGTGGTAGAGGTTCATACAAATGAAATTGGTCTTGATGAAGTCCTGTTGCATCTTTTACCTGTTTCTAAAACGGGGGAAAGCGATTATAGAATAAGAGCATATTTGCAAGCCAGGTTACGTGTTAGTCCTCATGTTAAATATGTTAGTGTTGAAGAAATACAAAAAATGCAATTTTCAGAATCTGGTAGAAAGTCAACTAAATTTATTGACAAAAGACATTCGTCTCTATGATAACGATTGGACAAAGGGCTCTTTCTCTCGATGATTTTTCTGATATTCTTTTTAAGAAAAAAACAGTTGATTTAGAAAAATCCGGTTTAGAAAAGGTGGATGTAAATTTTCGTTTCCTGAAAGAGTTTTCTTCCAATAAATTAATTTATGGAATCAATACAGGCATGGGCCCAATGGCTCAATATGAAGTGGGCGAAGAAAATTTTTCAAAGCTCCAATATAACCTGATCCGCAGCCACAGTTCAGGAAGTGGAAATTTATTACCTGTTCATTTAGTAAAGGCGTTGATGGTTGCGCGACTTAACAGTTTAATGAAAGCATATTCCGGCATCCACTCAGATGTTGTGTTGTTGCTGAAGGAATTAATAAATCTCGATATCAATCCGTGTATCTATGAACATGGCGGAGTAGGTGCCAGCGGTGATTTAGTCCAGTTGGCTCACTTAGGATTGGTGATGATTGGCGAAGGAGAGGTGATCTTCGAAGAAAAGATTTATCCAACCGCAGAAATATTTAATCGGTTTAATCTAAAACCTCTTTCCATTTATGTCAGAGAAGGATTAGCAATCCTCAATGGGACATCTGCTATGACAGGCATCGGTTTAGTGAATATTATCCATGCTCAAAAATTATTGGAATGGTCAGCGATCCTGTCCGCCATGACCAATGAAGTGGTAGAATCATTCGATGATCATTATTCTCATGAACTGAACCAGGTAAAACATCATATCGGACAAAACAGGATTGCCGTTATGATGAGAGAGATTTTGAAGGACAGTCAAATGATACGTAACCGTTCCCAACATTTCTATCACGGTGGTCATGTTGTAGAAGGAGTTTTTGAAGATAAAGTGCAGGAATATTATTCACTGCGTTGTGTAACACAAATATTGGGTCCTGTCTGTGATACAATTGACCAGTCCAGGAAAATAGTTGTAGATGAATTGAATTCAGTGAACGATAATCCGATCATTGATCATGTGAATAGAAATATATTTCACGGTGGCAATTTTCACGGTGACTATGTTTCACTTGAAATGGATAAACTGAAGATTGCGATCACAAAACTATCCATGCTTTCAGAAAGGCAGCTGAATTATCTCCTGAACGACAAGCTGAATCGGAAATTCCCACCCTTCCTTAACCTGGGTGTATTGGGATTAAATTTTGGTATGCAGGGTATGCAATTCACCGCTACGTCTACTGTTGCAGAAAATCAAACCATGTCATTCCCAATGTATGTTCATAGTATTCCCAATAACAATGATAATCAGGATATCGTGAGCATGGGCTGTAATGCAGCACTGATGACCAAAAGGGTAATTGATAATTCATTCACCGTATTGAGCATTCAGATGATGACGATCTTACAGGCTATCGATTATTTAGGTTGCCGCGAAAGACTTTCACCGGTTACTCAATCAGTATATGATAAATTAAGGATTATTTTTCCTGTGTTTAAGGAGGATCATCCTAAATATAAAGACATCGAGAAGATTAAAATTTATTTGGAAGAATCTGAAAAAATCAATTTGATAATTTGGTAATTGAATACAAATTGTATTTCCATTATCAAATTATCAATCACCAAATTATCAAATCCGTTTTTTAATATGAAATGTGCATTAGTTACCGGGGGATCCAGGGGCATAGGCAGAGCGGTATGCATTAAAATGGCTGGCATGGGTTACTATGTGTTGGTTAATTATAAGAGCAATGAGAAAGAAGCCAACACAACCCTTGCGATGATAAGACAAGATGGTGGCGATGGTGAGTTAGTACGCTTTGATGTTTCTGAAAAGGATGAGGTGAGGAAATCACTTGACAGTTGGATGGATTCAAATAAAGAGAAGTATGTAGAAGTCTTGGTAAACAATGCAGGTATCAAGGAAGATGTATTGATGGCATGGATGGAAGACAAACAATGGGAGCAAGTTATTAAAACCAACCTGGATGGTTTTTTCTATGTTACGCGCCAGATATTAAACAGTATGTTGCAAAGAAAATATGGAAGGATCATCAATGTGGTTTCCCTCTCCGGTTTAAAAGGGCATCCCGGACAAACAAACTACTCGGCTGCTAAGGCCGGTGTGATTGGTGCCACAAAGGCACTTGCACAGGAAGTTGCAAGAATGGGCATTACGGTAAATGCCATAGCACCCGGTTTTATTAAAACGGATATGGTTGAAGGACTGGATGAAAAAGAATTACAAAAAATAATACCCGCAAGGCGCTTTGGATTACCCGAAGAAGTAGCGCATGCAGTAGCTTTTTTGGCTTCGCCGGAAGCAGCTTATATCACTGCAGAAGTGCTGTCAATTAATGGAGGATTGTATTCGTAAAAAATTATAAATTATAAATTTTTGATTATTATCGGCTACCTATTTGAAATCTAAAATCTATAATTTGAAATTTCTTGCTAAGTGTCATGGACGTTGAAGAAAATATTTTGAATTTAATTCCGCAAAGTCAGCCATTTGTCATGGTAAGCAAATTGTTATTTTCAGACAAAAAATTTACACGAACAAGTTTCATCATCAGTGAAGACAATGTATTTGTTGAAAATGGTGAGTTCAGGGAACCCGGGTTAATTGAAAATATTGCCCAGACAGCAGCTGCAGGAGCAGGATACAGGGCTAGGAGTACAAATAAAACTCCTGCACTTGGTTATATAGGGGCTATTAAAAACCTTGAAATATTTTCGTTGCCAAAAATAAACGATGAACTAATAACTGAAATCATTATTGAAGACAAGGTTTTTGATGTTACACTGATTTCAGGGAGATCCTGGTGTAATGAAGTGCTAATTGCCCGATGTGAAATGAAAATATTTCTACATAGTGAAAGTCAACTAAAATTTTCTTCATGACAGACGTCTTTATTGCTTCGGACAATATTTTATCTCCTCTTGGTTTTACAACCGATGAAAACTTTGCGCAGCTTGTAAACAATGTTTCAGGGATAAAGCAACATACGAATACAACGATGTCTGCTGAACCATTTTATGCTTCTTTGTTTGACGATACAATCAATTTTACTAAAATCACCAAGTATAGTCTTTACACAAAGTTTGAACAATTACTCATTTCATCAATACAAAATGCCCTGCAAAACTGTGATTTAAAAACGACGGATAAAAAAACTGTATTCATCCTTTCTTCTACCAAAGGAAACATCAACCTGCTTGAAACTGAAAAATATAATTCAACATTAAAAAAAAGGATCGCTCTTCATCATTCAGCAAAATTAGTTGCTGAATACTTTCACTTTGTAAATACACCTTTGGTCGTTTCCAATGCCTGCATATCAGGGGTATTGGCTATCCTGACGGGAATGCGTTTAATTCAATCTGGTAGGTATGAAAATGCTATCGTAGCAGGAGCAGATGTAATTTCTAAATTCGTGTTATCTGGTTTTCAATCATTCCAGGCAATCAGCTCTGCACCATGTAAACCTTTTGACGCGGATCGGGATGGTTTAAACCTGGGAGAAGGTGCAGGTACTGTCATACTTACATCGAACAGGAAATATTCTCATGATATAAAAATTGCAGGAGGAGCAACCGGCAATGATGCAAACCATATTTCCGGTCCGTCGCTTACCGGAATGGAACTGACCCATGTAATAAATAAAGCGATGCGGGATGCTGATGTTGCGGCTGATGATATTAATTTCATTTCTGCACATGGAACGGCAACCATTTACAATGATGAAATGGAAGCGAAAGCCATTTCAGGAGCTAACCTGCAAACAGTGCCTGTAAACAGTTTGAAAGGATATTACGGTCATACGCTAGGTGCTGCGGGTCTTATTGAATCAATTGTAACCATCCGGTCAATGAAAGAAAACCTGGTTTTACCAAGCATGGGATTTCAACAACCGGGAACTACAATGCCAATACATATTAGCGATACGTTGCAACAAGTCCCATTAAAAAATTGTCTGAAGATAGCCTCCGGTTTTGGCGGATGCAACGCAACGGCTGTCTTCAGTAAATCATAAAATGAGTACTCGAATAATTTTAAAAACCTTGACTGCTGAAAAATATATTACTGCCAGTTGTGTAATCAACGAAAACGTTGTTTATAAAAATGAAAAAATTAGATTTGAAAATAAGGATTTAAACCTGCAAGCCTTTCTTACTTCTGTGTATCAGTATCTCGGGATTACCTACTCTAAGTTTTACAAGATGGATAATTTGAGTAAGCTGGGATGGCTAGCTTCAGAGATATTACTAAAGGATGAGAAGATAATAAGCAACTACAGCTCAGAAGAAACGGGTATCGTGATTTCAAATGCAGACTCCAGTCTTGATACGGACCTGAAATATTTTGAAACTATAAAGGACATGCCAAGCCCGGCATTATTCGTTTACACATTGCCCAATATTATGATTGGTGAGATTTGTATTCGGAATAATTTCAAAGGTGAAAATGCTTTTTTTGTATTTGAAAAATTTGATGCGGATTTTACGGAGCACTATGTCAGTAACCTGTTTAATACGAATAGCCTTGAGGTATGTATTTGTGGGTGGGTTGAATTGTTGGAAGAAGAATACCAGGCTGTTCTCTTCCTGGTCACAAAAGAGAAAAGCAAAAATCTTTTTACAAAAGAAAATATGGATATGATAATCAGTGAATCGAAGTACGTCAATACAAAATCATAAAGAATGAGACCACCGGTTTTCGTTGTTGGTGTAGGTGTTATTTCAGCGATTGGAAATACGACTTCCGAATGTCTTTCTGCGTTTGAACACCGGCAGGCAGGCATGGGTGATATCTCCTATCTTGAAACAATTCACCGTCAAAAAATTCCGGTGGCTGAAGTGAAACTAAGTAATGAAGAACTTGCCTTGCTCTCAGGAGTTTCTCCGTCAATCAGCCGCACCGCATTACTGAGCATTGTTGCTGCTAAGGAAGCATTAGCTGATGCAGCCATTGAGGGTATATCGAAATTACGTACAGGTTTTATTTCAGCCAATACAGTCGGTGGAATGGATAAGAGTGAACTGTTCTTCAACGATTTTTTGAAAGATCCCGGAAAGGGGAAATTGCGAAATGTCTTCAATCATGAATGTGGTGGTGTTACCGAACTCGCATCTGATTATTTGGGTATCACGGATTATGTTACCACGATCAGCACGGCATGTTCATCTTCTGCCAATGCAATTTTGTTTGGAGCAAGATTAATTCAGCATGGCAGCTTGGATGTTGTTGTTGCAGGAGGAGCAGATGCATTAACAAAATTTACACTCAATGGTTTCAATACCCTCATGATATTGGATAGTGAATTTTGTAAACCCTTTGATGAAAACCGAAAAGGATTAAACCTCGGCGAAGGTGCAGGATATATAGTGATGGTATCGGAGCGGGTAGCAGCAACTTTAAAAAGGGGACTCTATTGCAAGCTAACAGGCTATTGTAATATGAACGATGCATATCACCAGACGGCTTCTTCCCCGGATGGCAAGGGTTCGTACCTTGCTATGAAAGGCGCTCTTGAAACGAGTGGATTGCAACCATCGGATATTGATTATATCAATTTGCATGGTACAGGCACTCAAAATAATGATCTATCCGAAGGCACTGCAATAAAAAGATTATTTGATCCACACTACCCGAAAATGAGTTCGACCAAATCCTTTACGGGTCATACATTGGGTGCAAGTGGTGGAATAGAAGCCGTGTTTTCGGTACTGTCAGTAAAACATGGACTGGTTTATCCGAACCTTCGTTTTAAAACTCCGATGTCCGAGCTGGGCGGGATTGTTCCTGAAACAGAATTTTTACAAAACGAATTAATCAACCATGTAATGTCCAACTCATTTGGGTTTGGAGGAAATTGTTCTTCATTAATTTTTTCGAAACGCTAAGATGAATATATATATACGGGCAACAGCGGCTATATCACCTCAGGAGACATTTGGTCAGTTACCCTTTCTTGCGAAACCGGTAGCGTACACAGGTACTGTATTGAAAGCTATTGAACCTGATTACAAAGATATTATTGAACCGAAATTAATGCGGAGAATGAGCCGCATTATCCGGATGGGTGTTGCAGTAGCTTCTGAATGTCTGAAGGAAGCGGGCGAAAAAAAACCGGGAGCTATTGTCACTGGAACTACGTATGGTTGCTTGGAAGATACAGGAATCTTTTTAAGCAGAATCATGGAACAAAATGAGGAAATGCTCTCGCCAACTGCCTTTATACAATCAACACATAATACAGTTGGTGCCCAGATCGCCTTGATGCTTCAGTGTCACCAATACAACAATACGTTTTCTCACAACGGTTTCTCTTTTGAAAGTGCGTTGCTCGATGCCATGATGCTGTTACGTGAAAATGAAGCGACCAATGTATTGGCTTGTAGTGTGGATGAGATCACCGATATAAGCTATGCTATTTTAAGCAGGTTCGGTTTGTATAAACGTATATCTGTTTCTAACCTTGAATTGTTTACATCGAATTCCAAAGGAACTATAGCAGGGGAGGGAGCAGCCTGCTTTCTACTGGTAAATCAACCCGCTGAAAATGATTATGCAAAACTGGATGCCCTCACCACTTTTTATAAACCGAATGATGTAAAAGAAATTGCTGATCGTATTTCAACCTTTTTATCAGATCAGTCAATTGATATAAATGATATAGACCTCATAATTTCAGGAAAGAACGGTGAAGAAAAGAATGATGTTGTTTATGACCGTTTAAAGAATACTATTTTCAGCAATGTCGAAAGTATCAATTACAAACACTTGTGTGGTGAATACCCGACATCATCTTCCTTTGCGTTGTGGTTGGCTGCTAATATTATTAAATCGGGAAATGTACCATCTACTACAGGATGCAAGGTTTCAGAAAAAAATAAATTAAAGCGGATACTTATCTACACGAATTATCAAAGTATATATCATTCACTTTTACTGATCTCTGCAGGTTGATTTTTATATACGTTAAAAGCAAACATGAATCATGTTGAAAGAGGATTTTTTTTTCATCGCTACGATCAGCATGAATGGTACTGCTATTGAAGCTACGTTGCAACTAAATGAAAAGCATAAAATATTTGATGGTCATTTTCCCGGTCAGCCTGTTGTACCTGGCGTGTGTATGGTGCAGATGGTAAAAGAAGTAGCAGAAACTGCTCTTGGCAATGAACTGCTTCTTGCCAAAGCTGGTATTAAATTTTTAAAAGTCATTCATCCAACACCAAACAGTTTATTGCAATTGATGTTGAAGTATTCAAACAAAGAAGACGGAACAATTGATGTTGATGCAACTCTATTTGAAAACACAGTCACCTGTTTCAAATTCAAAGGGAGGTTGCTTATAAGATATTTCGGAAAGTAACTTTCAGCATATTTTTGGAACCAGGGAAAACCATTCTGTTTCATCGGATAAAAATCCTGAACACTGGACGACGATTTACTTCGTTCTGTTCTTTTCAATATAGTCAACTACTGTATTGACATTCACCAATACCTTTCGTCCATCTTTCGGATCCTTTATTGAGATTCCATATTCCCTATGGAGTAAAACAATTAGCTCAAGGGAATCAATGGAGTCTAATCCCAAGCCATCACCAAACAATGGCTCATCGTCTTTAATAGCTTCGGGCGTTAAATCTGTTAAATTTAAAAACTCAATAATTTGTTTTTTTAATTGCCGCTTTAATTCTGCTGTTTCCATTCAATCGTATATTTCAAATCAGATTTTTTCTTTTTAATCCCATCAAGACCAATAGTTGTAATATTCCTGTAATGGCAAGTAAAGGTAGGATGTTTATCAGAACATCTTTTAGTTTTTATCCCTGGAGAAATAATCCATAATACGCCTGGAGGCACCAATGTAAAGGGGATATTTTCATGATTGTTTTAAATGTGTCAGGCATGGCAAACCACGGCACCATCAAGCCACCGATAACAACGAGAATGACAATCGATATGGCTCCAAAGCCGTTCGCTTGTTCCTGTGTTTTAGCGAACACGCCGATGCAGATTTATTTTGGACAATGCTTCAAAGGCTTTCTTTTCCACTTCAGCAATTTCCAGTAAGTAATCGCCCATCAGGTTAAATTCTTGCTGGCTACTGAGCCTGCCTTTATAAATGCCTGCTGCCTGCACGGCTGCTGTACGCCATAAGTCACCGGACTTTGTAAACGTGTGTGAAATTTCCAGCAACTGTTGATTCGGATGATACACATAAGCCTCTTGCAAAAATGCACCATACAGATAGCGAAACCCACCACCACCGGTACCAATTTCTTCCTGCATGCGTACTAATTGTGCGAGGTACAAACCGGCTTTCTCTAATCCCAATTGATCACGCCATGTTTTTATTTTGTTCCCCGTGTATTTTATGCCCTTAACACCTGTAAAGAAGAAAGGAATATGGAGCATATTAAAAATGTTTTTTTTAATACCTCTTTTTATGGAGTCTCGTATCATATCATCCGTGATGACGTGTTCTATTTTCGGATAGTAGAGTTGTCCCCGTGGTGCCAATGCTCCTCTCGCAAAGCGTACGCGCTCTAACTGATATCCGGTTAGCGTGGTAATCGTTTCCATTATCGGATCGCTGATCAGGTAATTATCCTGATCTTTTCCGTACACAATTAAATTATGTGCGTTGAAATGAAAGCGATATTCTTTTGGAAAGTATGAGAGATAATAAACACCGACCTGGCAACCGACTGCATGACCTTCGCTCAGGCATTCATCTAAAAAAATCTGAGCCTGTTCTTTTGAACTGAATTTTTTTTGTATTACTTTAATTCCTAACGAACGGCAAGTTTTTTTAAAAATAAGCCCCGGCATTGTTCGAAAAGCAATCGCCGGTCCATTATTAATTTTCAGGAATGGAATATAGACAAAGAACAATCCTGATCCAATGCCGAATGCAAGCGGTTCTGTTATTTGATTAACTCCTGAATGTCTTAATAAATTCCTGGTGACACCTGTTTCGCAATGTGCAGCCTGGTTATGCTCAAAATCAACTTTCATCTTCGCTCATGTTTTTAAGGGCTTCTACAGTCACATTAAAAACGTCAGCGTATGTCTGCAACTTATTTTTTGATAACTTATTAAATACAACCGGCTTCAGATGTCGTTTTATCTGCCATTTCCAAAACCCGCTATAAGCTGCCAGGATTCCAATATCCATCAATCCTTTTTCCATAAAAAAAAGTAAAGGGCTTGCTTCGTTTTTCAATACTTTTTCTCTTGCTGCCGCGACTCGTTTATGAACATCCTGCCATGCAGTATCAAGCGCAGTTATTTTGATGTCCCAACCCTGACTTAGTTCAGTCCCGTAGTTTCCTGAGTGATCAGTGGCATAGCAAACCTCCTTTGTAATTTTGCCAAGAGAGCTTAGGTCCTGAGGAACATCTTCCTTTTTCATTCTAAAAAAATAAATACTAATTTCGAATAATTACAAAGTTACCGAATAATTATTCGCGAGTATTTATCTGCAAATTTAAGTAGTGGTTCATTTTGGTTTCACGCAGAGATAATAGAGAAGCAGAGGTCGCTGAGGGTATCAATTTTATCATTTCTCAGCGTTCTCTGCAACTCAGCG
>JAYVUK010000047.1:0-15838 GCA_043787975.1 Bacteroidota bacterium | reverse complement strand
TTTTATTTTTACAGAAGCAATGGCAAAAACGGCTTTGCCGACTTTCGGAGCTTGTCTCTTTGAATTAGCAGTATGGTTAATCGAAGGAAGGCAGTTGCCTATAACAATTAATTATCAGAACCCCCATAATCAGGCAAGTTCGGTAACTCGACGTAAATGTATGGATATTCGGAATGTTTTAAAAAATATGGGTGCGGCAATTCCTCGTAATGTGAAAGTATTCGGAACCTCTTCATTTGGCGATAGTTTATTTAAGGCTTACAATTTATCCAGCGGACTTTGTATTTTACTGATCATCTTCTTACTCACATGTGTGTATTGCATGGTTGTCCGCAAACTGTTATGTCCTAATAATTGTTTAATACTTATCAGATCGGTTCCACCTTCCAACAAATGTGTGGCGAAGCTATGCCGCATCGCATGAATACTTCCCTTCTTGTATACCTTCGCCTTTTCCTTGCAACGAGCAACCATTTTTGAAATACTTCTCGTACTGTATGGCTCTCCATCCGGCCCCTCAAATATCCACTTTCTTGGTTTATACTGTTTATAATATGCCCGCAGCATCAGCAAAAGTTTTTCACTCAACATCACCTGCCTGTCTTTTTTTCCTTTTCCCTGGCGTATGGTCATCACCATCCTCTTCGAATCAATGTCAACCGATTTCATGTTTACAATTTCAGACACACGCAGCCCTCCCGCATACGCCATGCACAAAATGGTTTTGTGTTTTAAATTTCCGCTCGCTTTAATAATCGCCAGCACTTCTGATTCCGAAAATACCGTTGGTAACTGTTCCGGTTTTTTCGCACGCGGCAACTCGTATACCTCCCTCGAATGATTCAACAACTTCTCATAGAAAAATTTGATGGCATTGATAAGCTGGTTTTGGGAGGTTGCACTCCAGTTTTTACCTTTTCGAAAAGTAACCATGAAATCAAGTATTTCGTTTTTGGTAATATGTGATGGCTTATGATACGGGAAATGCTTCAGGAAAAATATAAACCAGTTCTTATAATTTTTTATCGTGTTGGAGGAATAATTCTTTAACCGCAACATTTCAATGTATGCGTTCAATGCAAGCTGATGCGTGTCGCCGGCAGTAGCAGCCTTCAGGCTATAACTTTTAGTAGCGGGAAAATAGTCGGGAGGAGTATTTTCAAAATCATGTTGCTTCATAGGATCAAAAAAGAATTTACTGTCTTCTAAAAAATATCTAATTGTACTGCAAGATAAGAATTATTTTCAACCGGGAATCAGTATTCAGAAGCGAAGAACCAACATCCGGCTGATGAACTCTTCTTCATTCCCCATCTTTTTTTCTTTCGTATCCTTGCTTCCCGTTTAAAAGCAAAGCGTGAATGAAGAATAAAATCAGATTACTGCTACTGTCACTTTTCATGATATCAGTTGAACAGCTGGTTGCTGAAACTCCCGTCACCGTTAAAATCATGTGCTGGAATCTTCTCAACTATCCCAACACAACAAATGCAACTGCTGATACTACATTGCGTCATCCTTTTTACCGTGCAGTTGTTCAATATGAAAAACCGGATATTCTTGTTACCGAAGAAAACACATCTTCAACTGCGACTACCTGGTTTCTAAATACAGTGATGAATGTAAGCGGGACGGTGTATAGCAAAGGAGCTTTTATCAACGGTCCAGATACCGACAATGAAATTTATTTCAAAAGTTCTGATTTTACATTCATCAGCAATACGGCTATTAAAACGGATTTGCGTGACATCAGCGAGTTCAAACTAACGTACATTTCAACGGGAGATACCATTCGCATTTATGCTGTCCATCTCAAAGCAAGTTCAGGAGCTCCTTATGATGCGCAACGTGCAGTTGAAGTTGACAGCCTTCGCAAAGTAACGAACCGGCTTCCGGCAGGAAGTAATTTTATTGTGTGTGGTGATTTTAATTTTTATGGTGACTATGAGCCCGGTTACACAAACCTTTTGCAAAACAATAGTACAGATGACGGTAATTTTGTTGATCCGATCAACATGACCGGCACATGGCATTATTACCCTTACCGTTTTTATCATACGCAATCCACCCGCACAACCAGCTTTGGTGGCGGCGCAACCGGCGGACTGAACGACCGTTTCGACATGATGATATTCTCGACCGCCATCAGCCAGGGAACTTCCGGTATTGCCTATGTCGCAGGATCTACCACGCCTGTTGGCAACGACGGGAACCATTACAACCTGGATATAAATGCACTTCCAAATACAGCTGCACCATCCGATGTAATTGATGCGCTTTACAATGCGTCTGATCATCTCCCTGTGTATGCGCTGTTTAATTTTTCTTCAACTTCAGGAATACAAACGTTGGAAAATAATTCGGTTGATTTTTCTTTGTCTCCGAATCCTGTTCATACGAATGCACTGATAAAATACACACTCAACGAATCGACTGATGTTTCGATAAAAATTTTTGATGCAATCGGAAAAGAAGTGGCAATGATTTCATATGTGTATCAGTCACCGGGCGATCACCAGGTTACTGAAACCGTTTTTAAAAATTTAGAAGACGGAATCTATTTCATTGCGTTTCAAAGCAAGAATAATTTCTTTACCTCAAAATTTATTAAGAACTGAGTATTGGCTCAGTTTGAATTATTGAGATTCCTCACCCGATAAAAATCGGTATCAGAATGACAACACAAACCATTCATGCTATGGCGGGCTTAAGCCTGCTCACTATCCACCAGGCCAATTTGTCGTTCTGAGCGAAGCGAAGAATCTTTTTCAAATAGAGCCACTACCCGAAACTGAATTCCTCTTTGAAATCCTCAATTATTTAAATTCTTAATTTTCTTAATTTCTAAGAGAAGCGTTCTCATTTTCGTATTTTCGTATTTTCGTATCAATTCGTATTTGTAACCGGAACTTTCTTTGAGAGTTTCTGTTAAAGGATCAACGAACTCATGCAGCGAAAAAGGAATAAGAAACTTAAAGTCGGCAACCTGCTCATTTCTGAACCGTTCAACCCGGAACCGAATTTCAAAAGATCGGTTGTCTTGATCAGTCAGCACAGCCGGTTAGGAAGCATCGGTTTTATTTTGAACAAACCAACACCGCTCAGGGTCGACAGAGCCTTGGAAGACTTCCCTGAATTTGATGCGCCGGTATTTTGGGGCGGTACAATTCAGCTGGATTCAATCTATTATGTGCATACGATTGACGCGCTCGATGGAAAGAAAAAAATTGCAGAAGGAATTTATTGGGGAGGAAATTACGAGCAACTAAAGCTCATGATTGAAAGCAGGCAAATCGAGAAATCACAGATTCGGTTCATCGCAGGTTTTTCTGCCTGGGAACCGGATGAACTGGAAAGACAAATCAAACAAAACAGCTGGTGGCTTGCCAATGCCGATGAGGAAAATACTTTTTTAGAAGATCCGGAAGAACTCTGGGGAAACGTGCTTCAAAAACTCGGGCACATTTACGGCATCATGAATGATTTTCCGGAAGATCCGGGAGTGAACTAGTTTTCAACTTCTTCCTTCTACGTTAGCGGCTTTAGACGTGCTATTCCTTAATGCGTTTCAAATTCGACAGCATTTCCGGAAGTGAATTTTCTTTTATCTGCCAGACAATATTGTAGTCAATACCAAAATAATCGTGTACAATACGGTTCCTTAAACCTCTCATTTGATGCCAATCAATTTCAGGATATTTATCCTTGAGTTTTTCAGGAAGGCAATTAGCAGCTTCACCAATGATTTCAAAGTTTCTAATAACGGCATCTACGGTTTTACTGTCAGCTGTGAATTGATCAAAAGTAAGTCCGGCAGTATAGGATAGAATTTTTTCTTCACTTTCAATGATGCTTCAACAAGAAGGATTGATTGTCGTTTAGACATAGACAATTTCCTTTTCAATTTCCTGAAAGTATTTAATCTTAATTCCTTTTCTGGAAACCAAATCAATTTTCCTCCGACAAGTGGTTTCGAGAAATTCAGCCAAGTCAATGAACTCAATACCGATAGGCTTCAAAAAGTCGACAATAATGTCAACATCACTATTGCCAGGAGAGAAGTCATCACGAACAATGGAACCGAAAAGTCCAATAGAACTGACTCCGTACTTTCTTATAAGTTCGGGTTTAAGTTTTTGGATGGTTTCAACGATGGAAGCAAACTGAGTCATCAGGCAAATATACCAGAAATTTCAATTTCTATTATCGCTAACTATTGTCATTCCGAACTTGTCTAACTGTCATGCTGAACTTGTTTCAGCATCTCTCAATTCATAGAGATTCCGAAACAAGTTCGGAATGACAATCTCATAAAAAAAACCCTCGCAGATTTCTGCGAAGGTTTTTTCATCAACACAATTACTATTGAAAAGATCTTAATGAATGTGGATGATGTGCGTGACTCCATTTCTTGTCACGGTTGCAAGATCATCACAATCACCGTTGCCATAATTAATGGTGATCTCCGGCCTGTTGGAAGGAGTAATCACCAGTATGCCACTTACAATCCTGAAATTGCAACTTCCGGGCTTTACTAAAGGAGTCGTAATGTTTGCAGTGCACGTAACACCATTGCTGTTTATTCCGGATGAACTTCCTGTAATTGAATAAACAGTAGAACCAGGGTCGAAAGACGTTGTATCCCCAGCTGTCATTTCCCTGTTACGAAGACTGTTCCACTCATGGTAATTACCATTTGGTTTCGTGATTCTCATGTTTTGAGCATTGATGGTCCAGTTCATATGTCCACCTGCATTTACACCGTTGTTGGTGATGGTGCGTGTACCTTCCACATGACGTTCGTCAACATAATAATTGACAAAAGTAATGGTGCGTACATAACCGGTTTGGAAATACTGAAGTCCATTGTGGTGAATGATAATCTGACCGCTTCGTGTATGTCCGTGAGGACCTGTGCATCCTGGAGGTGTTCCGAAATCGATGGTTGTAGTTTGAGCAACCGTGTCGTTGGTAACAGTACCACAACTCAAAATTCCGAAATCATCGGAAGCACTTCCGCCCCTGAAATTTACAGAACCCATTTCCACTGCTTCGTCAGACATAACATCCACATCCGAAGAAACTCCTTCCGCTTCCTGGAAACGGTCAGCGTAGGTAACACCTTCATCGTCTGTCTCAGAAGTTATTTTCGTTGAGTCATCTTTTTTACAGCTCATCACAAATGAAAGAGAAATTGCCAGCGCTGTAATCATCATTGCCGAAATAAGACTTTTTGTTTTCATATTTTTTTTTACTTTTTTAAATAATTGGTTTTTAAAATCTGAATTTGGCTCTATGACCTGCTTCCTGTTCAGATGGTTTAACGACCTCTTAAAAAAATAAACAGGCGCGATGATACGCCTGTTTATTCATACTAAATACTAAATTCAGGATTAATGACCGTGTTCTCCGGTGTGAACATGACCATGAGACAGTTCATCAGAAGAAGCCTCGCGTACTTCAACGACTTCACCGCTGAAATGTAACACCTGCCCTGCAAGAGGATGGTTGAAATCCATCGTTACAAATTCATTGTTAAAAGAAACGATTTTTCCGTTCATTTGATTGCCTTCGTTATCACTCATCGGAAGCATGTTCCCTGTTTTTAAAACTTCAAAGTCAACCACGTTGTCAACTTTAAATATATCGATAGGAAGATTGATGACTGCATTCGGATCGGTATCGCCGTATGCATCACTTGGTTCAATGATGAAGTCAAATTTTTCTCCTGCTGCCAGTCCATCGAGGTTTCGTTCAAAACCGGGAATTAATCCTCCGACACCGAAAAGGAAGGTAAGTGGATGCGAATTGTCTGTTGTCTCAATGTGTTTTTTTTCCTGTTGCGGAAGATTTGCGTGCAACTGATAGCTGACGGAAACCACCGTGTTATTTGCGATTTTCATTCGAAGTTTTTTATTTTTAAGCGCGCGAAATTACTGATAAATATTGGTTGAATATTCATCCGTGTTAAAAAAGTGTGCCTGAAGACCCTTCTTTTATAAGGGTTGTGAAAAAGTATCACACAACTACAAAATAAATGGCCAGCAGCGATGCAATAAAATAGGGAACCAGCCCGGCAGCGCCTCTGTAATCCTTCGATATGCGAAGCCCAAAGAAAAGGGAAAGAAAAATGATGGAAGCGAGGTAATCGGCATACAAGGAAATCTGTGAATCACCTTTTAAAAGAAGGAAAATAATTCCTGTTACAGACATAAAACCGCAACTGATTTCCAATATCATGATGGTAACTAACATCGGAAGCGAAAATCTTTTCAAGGGAGAATTTTCAAATTGTTTTGTATGATACTCTAAATTGCCTTTCCAGTCGACTACTTTGTCGATGCCGGATTGTAAAAAAAGGATGGCAAAAAAAGCGGAGGTGAAAAGGATTAGTATAGGGTGAGTCATTAGTATTTAGTATTTAGTATTTGGTTCAATGGTTCATTAGTCATTGGTCAATGGTCAATTGCCGAGTTGTTTCAACAATATCATGTTACTATCTCTTTCTTCTTATGAACAAAAATACGTGAAGTGTTGGTAACTTTCAACCTCTCTTAAGAAACTTCCTGTATTTTTGCAAATTCATCTACACCTATGGTTATTACCTATTATGGGCATTCATGTTTCAGCGTTGAAGTGAACGGCAAGAAATTACTTTTTGATCCATTTATTTCCGGAAATTCATTGTCAAAGAACATTCGGGTAAAAGATATACAGGCAGATTACATCCTGCTTTCTCACGGGCATAAAGACCATGTGGCAGATGCTGAAGAAATTGCAAAGCAAACGGGCGCAACCGTAATCTGTAATTGGGAAATTCATTTGTGGATGCAGTCGCTCGGAGTAACAAAAACACATGCGATGAACATCGGCGGACATTGGATTTTTGAATTTGGAAAAGTGAAGTGTGTGAATGCCGTTCATTCGAGTAGTCTCCCTGATGGTTCCTATGGTGGCAACCCAATGGGTTTCTTAGTGGAAACAGCCGAAGGAAATTTCTATTATGCAGGCGATACAGCGTTGCATTATGACATGAAACTGATCGGTGACTACAAGAAAATAAAGTTTGCTTTTCTACCGATCGGTAACAATTTCACGATGGGAATTGACAATGCTGTGATTGCATCCGATTTCATTGCCTGCGAACGAATCATCGGGATGCATTACGATACATTCGATTCAATAAAAATTGATCATGACGATGCGAAGAAAAAATTTGACCGTGCTTCAAAGGAATTAATTCTGATGAACGTGGGAGAACAGATGGAGATGTGATGGAAATTATAAATTATAAATTAGAAGTTGGAAATTGGAAGTAGTAAACCGTAAACAAGTAAACCGTAAACAGTAACATGGGAAAAATAATAGCAGTAGCAAATCAAAAAGGCGGCGTTGGAAAAACAACGACAGCGATGAACCTGGCAGCGAGTTTTGCAGTGCTTGAATATAAAACGTTGTTGATCGACAGCGATCCACAGGCCAATGCAACATCCGGTGTAGGCTTCGATCCGCGTACGATCAAGTCGAGCATTTACGAATGCATCATCAACGAAGCGAATCCGAAGCATACCATCCTCACCACCACAACACCGAATCTTTATCTCATACCATCACACATCGATCTGGTTGGTGCTGAGATTGAAATGATCAGTCTTCCGAACCGCGAGCGTAAGATGATTGATGTATTGGCAAAAATCCGTGACGATTACGATTTCATTGTCATTGATTGTTCACCATCACTTGGTTTGGTTACCATCAACGCGCTCACAGCAGCTGATTCGGTGATCATCCCGGTTCAGTGCGAATATTTTGCATTGGAAGGATTGGGGAAATTACTGAACACGATTAAGATTGTTCAGACGAGATTAAATCCTGCATTGGAAATAGAAGGCATTCTTCTTACAATGTATGACTCGCGTTTACGTTTATCCAACCAGGTTGTGGAAGAAGTAAAGACGCATTTTCAGCAAATGGTTTTTGATACCATCATTCAGCGAAATACAAAACTCGGGGAAGCGCCAAGTTTCGGACAAACGATCATCATGCACGATGCGAGCAGCAAGGGTTCGGTGAATTACCTGAATCTTGCGCGCGAAATTTTGCAGAAGAATAATTTGACCAAGATCAAAGCGGCTGATAAAAAAATACAAGTAGTATGAGCATAAAAAGAAATGCCTTGGGTAAAGGCCTCAGCGCGTTGCTTGAAAATAATGACACCGACATTACGTCAAACACCCCTGTAACAGAGGGAAGTTCTGTGGTGTCCGGTTCTATTGCAAACATACCTGTCGACCAGGTCGAATCAAATCCGTTTCAGCCGCGTACTGATTTTGAAGAAGAGGCATTAAAGGAACTTTCTGAATCCATTAAAGAACAAGGAATCATTCAGCCGATCACGGTGCGTAAATTGGGTTACGATAAGTTCCAGCTTATTTCCGGTGAGCGCAGGTTGAAAGCATCGAAGCTTGCCGGACTGAAATCAATTCCTGCTTACATCCGCATTGCCAACGATCAGAACATGCTCGAGATGGCGTTGGTAGAAAATATCCAACGACAGGATTTGAATGCCATCGAAATTGCCATCAGCTACAAACGGTTAATTGATGAATGTTCATTGACGCAGGAAGAACTTAGTACGCGTGTCGGGAAAAACAGAACTACCGTTACCAATTACATGCGCTTGTTGCGTCTTCCCCCGGAAATTCAAATCTCTATCCGCGATGGAAAAATTACAATGGGTCATGCGCGTGCGATTCTTGGTGTTGAAGACATGGCAAGACAACTGATGATATACCGCGACATCGTCAACAAACAACTCAGTGTGCGTGATGTGGAAGAACTGGCGCGCGAAAGCGGAAATAAATCAACACGCGTTAAAAAGGAATCAGTGGGTACAAACAGTGCAGGTAATCTTTCTTTCGAGTTTACAAAAATTCAAAATGTTCTCTCCAGTCATTTTGGAACAAAGATTCTACTGAAGCGAAATGGTAAAGGCAGCGGTCGCATTTCTATTCCCTTCGAGAATGATGAAGACCTTAATCGGATTCTTGAGTTGTTAAATTATTAAGAAGGAGTTCTTAGTTCGAAATAGTTATAGTCACCGAACTAAGAACTTCGAACTAAGAACTACTTACCATGAAACCATTTCTTGTACTGTTTCTGCTAATACTCTTTTCAAATCAATTTCTTTTTGCGCAGGAAAAATCCCAAGACAGTGCAGAAGTTAAACTTTCAGATTCACTTACGCTCGCGTCAAAATATCGTGCTAACAAAGCTGCGATTCTATCTGCTGTAGTTCCCGGAGCAGGGCAGGTTTATAACAAGTCGTACTGGAAAGTTCCGGTAATTTACGGAGGCTTCGCAGCGTTGATTTATTTTATTGACTTCAATCAGAAAAACTATAAGACATTCAGGACGGCTTACATCTTTCGCAACGATCTTGATTCAGGAACAGTAGATAAATTTCCAAATTATACGAATGATGATTTACTGGTCAGGAGAGATTATTACCGGCGTAACCGTGACTTTTGTTACATCATTGCAGGAGTTGTTTACGTGTTGAATATCGTTGATGCTTATGTGGATGCACACCTCAAAGATTTTGACGTGAGTGATGATCTTACGTTGAGTACACATCCTTATTTCAACTTGACGGGAAGTGGAACTCCGGTTGCAGGGATCAGTTTGTGCCTGAAGATTTGTAAATAAAGTAATCTGATAGCCCTAACTAATTATCAATTACCAATAAACCAATGAACAAAATGAACCATTGAACAAATATTGTAGGTGATAAAAAATTGCGACCTTTGTTTCCTAAACGTTTTTAAAATACGACACTCATGAGCGAGAACCAAAATCAAAACAACCAGTTAAATATTGAACTTACAGAAGATGTTGCAGATGGTATTTATTCCAATCTTGCCATCATCACGCATAGCAATTCAGAATTCGTCCTTGATTTTGTAAAAGTGATGCCCGGAGTTCCCAAAGCAAAAGTGAAAGCAAGAATTCTCCTGACGCCTCAGCATGCAAAGCGATTACTCGCAGCGATGCAGGATAACATTCAAAAATTCGAAGCTGTTCATGGAACCATCAAACAAACCGAAGGTATCGGTATTCCGATGAACTTTGGTGGACCGGCTGCGCAAGCATAAATAGTTTACAGTTTGGAGTTTACGGTTTACATCGGAATCAGATTAAACAAAATCGCTTTGAGTTTTCAGAGCGATTTTTTTGTAAACCGTAAATTGTAAACCTTAAACCTTATTTCTCGTATTGATTAACCAAATTAAGTGAACTATGTGCGGAATAATCGGGGTGTTTGATTTGAAAGTGAGCGAGCAGCAATTGAGATCACAGGTGCTGGAGATGTCAAAAAAAATACGTCATCGCGGACCGGATTGGTCGGGTGTGTATTGCGACAGCAAGGTGATTTTTGCGCATGAACGTCTTGCCATTGTTGATCCTCAGAGCGGAGGTCAGCCGTTGTACAGCAAAGACAAAAATTTAATTCTTGCCGTGAACGGTGAAATTTACAACCACCAGGGAATCCGCAAGCAGCTAAGTGATTATGAATTTCTCACACATTCTGACTGCGAAGTAATACTTGCACTTTACAAAAAGAAGGGCGCCGGTTTTTTGGAAGAGTTAAATGGGATTTTTGCATTCGCCTTGTACGATAAAGAGAATGACTGTTACCTCATCGCCCGCGACCACATGGGCATCATTCCGCTTTACATGGGCTGGGATAAGCTTGGGAATTTTTATGTGGCCTCCGAGTTGAAAGCGCTCGAAGGAGTTTGTAATAAGATCCAGGAGTTCCTTCCGGGACATTATTTATTCAGCAAGGAAGGCCACGAGCTTAAGAAATGGTACACACGTGATTGGACAGAGTATGAAGCAGTGAAAGACAACACAAGCGACATTCCGAAACTTCGCAAAGCGCTGGAAGATGCCGTGCATCGCCAGTTGATGAGTGATGTTCCGTATGGAGTTTTACTTTCAGGTGGATTGGATTCATCCATCATTGCAGCTGTCACAAAAAAGTTTGCTTCAAAAAGAATTGAATCAGGAGATACACAAATGGCCTGGTATCCGCAGCTGCATTCATTTGCTGTGGGTTTAACCGGTTCACCTGACCTGGCCGCAGCAAGAAAAGCAGCAGACCATATTGGTTCTGTACATCATGAAGTTAATTTTACAATCCAGGAAGGATTGGATGCTATCCGCGATGTAATCTATCATCTCGAAACGTATGATGTCACCACTATACGTGCTTCCACACCGATGTACCTGTTGGGAAGAGTGATTAAATCGATGGGAATAAAAATGGTTTTGTCTGGTGAAGGTTCCGATGAATTGTTTGGCGGTTATCTTTATTTTCACAAAGCACCGGACGCAAAATCTTTTCACGAAGAAACAGTTCGTAAACTTAACAAGTTACACTTATATGATTGTCTGCGTGCCAACAAATCGCTCGCTGCATGGGGAATAGAAGGACGCGTTCCGTTTCTTGACAAGGAATTTATGGATGTTGCGATGCGCTTGAATCCGAAAGATAAAATGGCCATAGACGGTAAGATGGAAAAGTGGATCCTCAGAAAAGCGTTCGAAGATTATTTACCTGAAAGCATTGCGTGGAGGCAGAAGGAACAATTTTCAGATGGAGTGGGTTATAGTTGGATTGATACATTGAAAGCGGTTGCATCAGAAACTGTTTCCGATGAACAATTGGCAAATGCAAAGTTTCGTTTTCCGATTCATCCGCCGATGTCGAAGGAAGAGTATCGCTACCGTTCTATCTTCACTGAATATTTTCCATCCGATTCGGCTGCAGCGTGCGTTCCTTCAGTTCCTTCCGTTGCATGCAGCACTCCCGAAGCACTTGCGTGGGACGCTTCTTTTAAAAATGCAAACGATCCTTCCGGTCGCGCGGTGAAGAGCGTTCATGTCAGCGGCAGTAAGCAGTAGCAGTAGCAATTGGCAATTGGCAAAAATGAAAAGTAGACAACAAGATAGGAGTTATTGCCAATTGCATTTTGCAAACTGCCCACTTACTTTATTTCTCCTCAACAGCGTTTATCATCACATCGCTCATCGGCTCCGTCTTCGATCGAAAGCGATGAACGAGTTTCCCGTTTTCGTCGAATAAAAATTTTTCAAAATTCCATTTGATGTCTCCCGTAAAATCAGGATTCGGTTGCTCGATCAGCCATTTGAATAACGGATCGATGTCATCGCCTTTCACAGAAACTTTACTCATCATTTGGAAAGTGACGCCATAACTTTTTTGACAGAATGACTGAATCTCACTGTTAGAGCCGGGTTCCTGGTGACCGAAGTTATTTGCCGGAAAACCGATGATGATCAATTTGTCTTTGTATTTGTCACAGAGTTGTTGCAATCCTTCATACTGCGGAGTGAAGCCGCATTCGGAAGCAACATTTACAATCAGTATTTTTTTGCCTTTGTATTGACTGAAGTCAATGGTTTTGCCGGTAATGTCTATTGCCTTAAAATCTAAAATTGAATTTTGGGAACTGACGAACATATTCAGTAGTGTGAGAAGCAGCAGCATATTTTTTTCTTCAAAGTTAACGTTTCAATTTATCATTTATCATTTCTTAAATTTAGCACCTCAAATCTCATTCAAGTGCTCCCTTATTAAAGATGATAAAGCCGATGTGGAACAAAAATGAAAATGGGCTTTTCCTGTCATCGTAATAATTTACAAACATGCCTATCGGCCCGACAGGACTATGAAATACAGCTCCACCTGACGCGATAAAATATCTTTTCTGCCATCTCTGACCATAGTATCCTTTTAATTCCGGATCACTTAGTATCACACTTACCGGCTGGAACATGTAGCCTTCCAGTCGTATGTCAAGATTCTGTCGAATCATAATCACGTTGCGCAACCCTCCGCCAAGATAACTGTGTGCGTGAAAGTTTGGAAGAAACAAGGTCTTTGTTTCCTGCAACGGTTCAAAGGATGGAGCCGTTAAGACGGTAGAAGTATAATTGGCGAAAAAGGGTTCGTTGGAAATTACATTTTCCGTGTAGAAGCCAAGCTTGATATGTCCTCTGCGTTTGTAATAATTATCATACACCAATTTCGCCTGGAACCATTCATGTCCGTTTTCAGTTTCTTTACGGTCAACCGAAGTGCTTCCTGGAATTGTAAATTCATTGCCATTCACATAACGCACTTTGATACTCAGGAATGTTCCCTGGTTCGCATATTGCTTTCTGTTCAGCGTATTTCTTTCGAAGAGAAGAGTAGCGGTGAAGCCTTCGAAAACAGTTTCATCAGCGGTATCACTTTGAGCAAAATTTAAAGTCTGGTAATAATCATCCACAAGCCTGATGTAGGAAGAGCTTGCAATAATTTTTCCTTTGTTGCGTGCAGGTAAACCGAAATTCAATCCGAAGTTATAGTCTGACTTTAGTATGTAACTCGGTTTCTGAGAAGAAAAAATTTCATTGCTGCTTTTGTAAAAGTCAAACTGATTAATGGTGGCATCTCCTTCAATGAAATAAGAATGTTGTGAGGGAACATCCATCCTTATTTTTGCCTGGCCGGAAGTATATAGTTTGCCGAAATAAAAGTTAGCGTTGAAACTGTAAGAATGTCTTGTCCATAAATTGTATTGCGCGGCAGCAAATGCTTCGCTGATCGGACGTGAGGCAAGGTTGCCACCGAATTGCGTGATCAAATCTTTTTCCTGTGTAATCCGGAGGTTCATGTCGAAATACCCGGTTGATTCGTTGTACTTCAGGATCGGGTAAATGGATTTTACATTCTGGTCAGCGACCAGCTGAAAGTACGATGCCTTGAGACGTTTGAGCGGAACCGGTGAGGAGCCGGGTTTCAAAATATTTCTGACGTACTCGGATTGCTTAGCATTGATACCGGTTATATTGATGTTGTCAACCAAAACTGAAGGAGTGCCCGAACGAAACTCATTTCTTTTTTTTGCTAGTTGTTCAGGATTGGAACGCTTCTGAATATTATTTTTTAACTCCGCGATTTTAAGCAACGTAGATTTATATCCTTCCTCGATGATCTCATGAATTCTACTGAAGTCAAAAAGTCCGAACTGATCTGTTTTCGGTTCAATGAGAATTCCGTTTTCACAAATCACGGAAAAGTTAGTCGGTGTAGTCATCATCGTCCTGATTTGCGAGATGATGTTGCCTTCTGTGGTCGGTGTGTTGCTTCCGGCAGCATTCACTCCGATGATCATGTCGGGTTGAAAGTCAGTTAACAGAACGTCAGCCGGAAAATTATTGTACATACCTCCGTCGTACAATATTTTTCCTTCAAACAGGATGGGTTTAAAATAAAACGGAAATGCTGCTGAAGCCCTTACAGCCTGCGCCAAATCTCCTTTCCGGAAAATAATGGTTTGCTTGTTTTCAATGTCAGCAGCAACACAACGAAACGGAACAAACAACGAATCGAAATTGTATTTTGCTTTTGCGATGACTCCTGCCGTACTTTCCATCAACGCAAAATCTACCGGAACTGAGTTGACAAGATTGGTTGGCAATGTTGTTTGAATGATGGAGTCGAGCGAAAACTTTAACGTCATCCAGGAAGCATTGTCTTCTTTCTTCCGGAAGTAATATGAATAATCTTCATCAATAACTCCGGTCGCCCAATTCAGGAAATCATCCGTGTTGACGATGGAATCCATTTGCGCCGGTGAATAACCTTGCGCATACATGCAGCCGACAATGGCTCCTGCGGAAGTTCCGGCAATGTAATCGATCGGGATATGGTTTTCCTCAAGTGCTCTGATCACACCGATGTGCGCCAGCCCGCGTGCGCCACCACCGCTCAGAACAAGACCGACTTTCTGCCCGAATGAATAGTGAATAGTGAATAGTGAAAAGTGAATAGTGAAAAAAAGAAAAATTTTGAACGGAAATTTCACCAGCTGAATAATTGATTTTGTTTAAATGGCAAATTTAGTCTCTTGCATGAAACTGATTTACAAGACTACGAAAATATTCCGGAGCTTTTAATAACCGCGATCCATACCAGGAAAACAATTCACCATCAACAAGCAAAACAGTTGATCCCGGACACAGAGATTGAAATTCTTCCCGATGTTTTTCTTTGAACGGATAAGGTTCTGATGAAAGTAGAACCAGGTCAGGTTGAAGCGCTTTTAAATCTTCCCTCTTTATTTCAGGATAACGGTTTTGATTGCTGAATACATTCTTAAAACCACATCTTGAAAGCATGTCGTGGATGAACGTATCCCTGCCGATCGTTATCAACGGATCTTTCCAGATGAGATATACGACTGAAATTTTAGATGTTAGATTCAAGATGTTGGATTGAAGGACATCAAATTGTTCAGTAATGCGGGATTTAATTTGCGCAGCTTCATTTTTCCTATTGACTAATTCTCCAATTTCCACAATCATATTCAGCGCATCGTCCAGGTTTTTAATATCACTCATCCAAACGGGATAACGTGTCATCAGTTCTTCTATTTGAGATTGATCATTTTCTTCTTTGTTGCCGATGATGAGATTAGGATTCAGCGCATGTATTTTTTCAAAATTAATTTTCTTCGTTCCGCCAACTCTTACTTTCGTTCGGAACCATACTGATGGATGAATGCAAAACTTGGTAATACCTACCACTTCATCGCTCAATCCTAAATCATATAACAATTCAGTTTGTGAAGGAACCAGTGACACGATTCTCACGGGTGTCGAATTCAAATCCAGTTTCCTGTTCAGTTGATCAGTAAATTCAGGCATGATGCAAAGTTAATTATGCTTAGGTATTAAGCTATATGAATGAGTTAGGAACAAG
>JAYVUK010000046.1:0-2272 GCA_043787975.1 Bacteroidota bacterium | reverse complement strand
AATTATACTTAACCAACTTAACCAACTCAATCAACCTAATTTACTCTTTAGGTAAAAGTTAAGTAAGTTGATTGAGTTGAATAAGTTAAATAGTATCGATCTTGTAATTTGTACAGCTATTTCGAGGTGACAACAAAAACAGTTCTCCGGTTTCTTGCTTTGCCTTCTTCCGTATCGTTCGATGCGACAGGTTTTGCTTCTCCGAATCCTTTGTACGACAAACGTGAATTATCAATTTGCTTACTCACGAGATACATGAAAACAGTCCGTGCGCGGTTCTCCGAAAGAGCGATGTTACTTTGATGATCACCGACATTGTCAGTGTAACCGTTGATATCAATGTGCAGATTGGAATTTTCCAGCAGGTACTCTGCAAAGTTATCAAGCACCGTTTTAATGGTGTCGTTAAGTTCGTTGGAGTTTGTCGAAAATAAAATATCATGAAGCGGATACTGTCCTCCTACTTTAATTTCCTTCATGATGATGTCCTTAGTTACAGCATGATTGTTTGCAGTGTCGTTCGTAGATAAATACTGTGACTGAAACGCATATCCATTTTTTTTCACAGTCATGAGAAGATCATTCTTGAAGTTCACAACAAATGCATACTTACCGGTTACAGAATCAACATCAATTTTTGACATCTCTTTGGTCAGCGTATTCCTGATTTCAATGGACGCTGAAACAGGTCCTTCTTCATTGTCAACATTTAATTTTCCTTTTTGCAGATAAACTTCCTGCGGTCTAACTGCGGGATACAAATTGAATGAAAAAATATCAAAGCCACGCGACCCTTGTAATTTGTTTGACGCAAAATAACCAGTCTTTCCGTCCGTGCTTACGAAGAACCCTACTTCATCTGCTTCTGTATTGATTGGATATCCGAGGTTAACCGGCTTGCTCCATTTTCTGTCATCACCAAGCTGACTCATATAAATATCATAGCCACCAAGTCCGGGCAAACTGTCTGAAGAAAAATAAAGTGTCTTCGTATCACTGTGAATGAACGGACATTTATCATTGCCGTTGGTGTTTATCACAGGAGAAAGTTTTTTTGCTTTCGACCATTTTCCTTCTTCATTTTTATGCGTCACATAAATATCAATGCCTGTGAGTGAATCACGTGAACTTGAAAAATAAAGTGTGTTGCCATCAGGAGTTACGGAAGGTTGGGCGTCCCATTGTCGTGCATCATTTACGGTCGGACCAAGGTTGTAAATTTCATTCCATCTTCCGTCTGAAAAATCCGAGCCACAAATATCAAAGTTTCCGTTTTGGTTTACCGTGAAATAGAGATGGCTGTTATCGACTGTAATCGTAGCACCACCTTCATTGTTGCTGTTCTTCTGATTGAATGGAAATGGCATCGGACTTCCTTTGTCAAATGAACCGTTCGCACGCGTTGCTGTCATGAACTTCTCCACGCTGGCAGCCGTGAGCATGTTCCGATCCTGCGCTTCAAACCTTCGTGTAAAAAAAGCAATTTCGTTGTCGGGAGAAATGTAAGGCAGGTATTCAGGATCCGGTGTGGAAATGCCTGCAACAGGTTTCGGGTCGAATGGAACAGGATGAGAGATCAGTTTCGCTTTCACGAGCATGCCTTCTGCTTTTGAAATATGCTCCTCGCTGATCTTTTCGAACTCAAGAAATTTTTTTAGAGGTTTTTCAGAGTCACTGAACCTTTTCATGTCAAAGTAAAAACTTCCCAATTGAAAGTAAACTTCCGCATCAAGATCAGGACAAAGCTCAATCACCTTTTTAAAGGATTGCTCCATGGTATGATCATCGTGCTTCTTCAATGCAATATTTCCCTGTAGCAAGTAGGCATCGGCAAATTCAGGATCTTCATCGATTGCATCAACAACCAACGGCAGTGCTTCAGAATATTTTCTTGATTTAAAAAGATCATTTGCCTCTTTAAAAATCTTCACCGCTTTTTTATTCTGCGACTCGGGGCAATCGGTTTGCTGCGCAAATAAAAAATTACTTTGCAAAAGGAAAAAGAAAATAAAAACAAAATAACAGACGGTCCTTTTCTTTACCACCATGACGCATTTCTACAATAAAAATTTGCGAATTCGTACATTCGTATCTATTCGTAATTAGTAGAGTTACTTTTTCTTAAACGGATTAAATTTATCCAACTGTTCCTTTGCTTTATCCGCAGCTTCTTTCTTCAGGCGATCCGTTTCTGCTTTCGCCTTTCCCTCTGCTTCTGATTTTGCCTTATCAACTTCCGCTTTTACCTTTGCTTCTGCTTCTGATTTTTTCT
>JAYVUK010000045.1:0-70383 GCA_043787975.1 Bacteroidota bacterium | reverse complement strand
AAATCATTTTATCGGCGGAGATTTACCCAACATTCCTCATTTTGGTTTGGGAGCTGTTACAGCAAGTATTTGTGATAGCCTTACGGGAGTTCAAAGTTTAGAAGATCAACGTTCAAAGATCGAAGTGTATCCCAATCCCTCGGAAGGAATTTTTGTATTAAGATTGAAGGATGCGAATGATAAAATTGTTTCGGTGAGCGTTGAAGATGTTATTGGAAGAGAAAGCCTCACCCCAACCCTCTCCAAAGGAGAGGGAGTAGTTGTCAGCGTTGACATCGGTAACGAACCCGTCGGAATTTATTTTGTTCATGCAACCACTCAAAAAGGAAATTTTTTTGTTACCAAGGTCGTGAAGGAGTGATGCTGGTTCTCGTTACGATGGGAAGGGTGATTGTTTGAGATTCCTCGCTGCGCTCGGAATGCCAACTTCGTCGCACACGCACTCTTATGCATGGTCCAGTTACGGAATCACTTCTTCCTTTCAACTTTTACGACTGACTTAACAATTTCTGTTTCGAGGAATTTGAAACGAACCGTATACGTCCCGTTCGGGTGATCACTGAGATCCGCTGCAAACAAATTTGATCCTTCGTGACCAACGCCTTCGTAAATGGTAAGCTTCCTGCCAAGTAAATCGAACACTTCAATGCTGAGATCTCCTTTGTAAGGAAGGATCAATTGAAAAACCAAGTGGTCATTGAATGGATTCGGATACGGATTCACAACAATAAAATCATTCGTGAGATTCTTGCATATCTCATTGTTCTGCAAAACATCATCATCCACATCATTTGGTTTCACTGCACTCACACAATAATATTTTGCGAGTCCTGATCCAAGATCAAGCGAAGAAGACAATTCCATTTGCCCCTGGTATCCGTTCGAAAGTGTTTGAAGAAACGGTTCTTCTATCGGAGTTCCATCTGCAAGCCGCGACTGAATCTTAAATTTATCAATCGGTCGCGTTCCAAGATTTGCCAGGTCAACGATGATGTGAAGATGATTGTCCAACACATACGATGACGACAAGCCTATGAGGGCAAGATCAAGAATTGGACGAATGATATAAATATTCTTTTGAGAAGTGTCTTTACATCCAAACGGAGTTGTTGCAATTAATTGGAGCGGAAAAAGACTTGTATCAGTATACAGATGTTGCGGATTTATAAGCGCACTTGTTCCACCATCACCAAAGTCCCATGCATACGTATTTGCGTTTACATTCGAAGTAAGGTTTGTGAAGACAACTACCTGCGGTGGATTTCCAAATTGTGGATTGAAACTGAAATTCGCTACTGGCAATGGATTTACATGAATAGTTCTTGATATCGAGTTTGTACAGTTTACTCCCGATCCGATATTTGAATAAACCTTCAATGAAATGTTGTAGTTCCCGGTATCCGGAAATGTAAAGAACGGATTTTGAACATTGGAAGAATCCAATGTATCAAAATGCCAATCCCACGCTGTAATACTTCCGGAAGCAACATGACTACTGTCGATAAATTGATAAGGCACTCCAATGCAAGCAGGAGCATGAACAAATGCTGCAACAGGCAAGGGACTCACTGTAACCGGAGTTGTAGCAGAAGTCACACATCCTGTTGATGCAAATACGGTAAGCGTTACGTTATATGTTTGAGCAATGCCATATAAGTGTGTGGGATTTTCCAACGGGTTTGATCCGCTTCCGTCTCCAAAGTCCCAACTCCATGCAATATCAAGAGAAGCCGGAGCGGATAAGTTAGTAAACTGCATCAGACTTCCATAACAGGTCGGTAAATACAGGAAGTGAGGAGTGGACGAATTTCGTATGATCAACACGTCAACTGCCGTATCCGAACAACCAAAATTCGAAGTGGTTATGAGACTTACAATGTTATTTCCCGGAGCATTATAAACATGTGTAGGATTTTGTGATGCTGAAGAATTGGCTCCTCCGCTGGCAGGGTCCCCAAAATTCCACAGATAATTTGCAATGGAAGAAGATGTATCAATTGTACTTGTGCTGTTAAACTGAACAGCCACGTTCTTGCATGGGTTTGTATTGATAAATGAAGCAACCGGTAACGGATGAACAACGACTGTAGCTGTGTCATTATCCGGGCAACCGTAATTTGAAGTGACCGTTAGTACGACTGTATGATTTCCAAACGTTGCAAACGTGTGCGACGTATTCTGAAGCGTATCTGTAAAGCCATCACCAAAGTCCCACAACCAAGCTACCACAGAATTTCCTGTAGTCGGGTCATAGGATGAATCAGTAAATTGAGTCACTGCTCCTTCGCACACGGAGGTCGATAAGAAATTCGCAACAGGCGGAAGGCCTACAATCGTTGCGTATGTAGAATCCGTCCTCACGCACCCATTCGTGTCGATAGCGGTAAGCGAATAACTTCCGGATGTGAAAATATGTAAGGTAGCCGTTGTATCGCCACTTGGTGACCAGAGATAACTTGACGCAAGTGAGGCACCCTGAACCAAACCCAGTGTGTTTCCAATGCAAAGAAAAATGGAATCACTTCCCAACGATGCTGTTACAGGAAAACTATCCACGGCAAAATTGAGTGTATCGGAAGTTTTAAAACAACCCAGTGAATCAGTCACCGTCACCCAATATTGCCCGGCATTTTTAATATAGATCGAAGAAGTTGTGTCAGCAGTATTCCAAAGAAAGGAATATGTACCGCTGCTTAAGTTTGTATTCCACAAAACAGAATCACTAAGACAAACATTATTGTTCGGTGGCAACTCGTGAATGGTGGGGTAAGTTACCTGTATGGTATCCGAGGTGACTGCACCAAAAATATCAAGAACCGTTACATAATAAGTTCCTGCGCTGCTTACCGTTATGGATTGAGTTGTCTCTCCTGTACTCCACAAGTAATTTTGGTACCTAAACCCCGCGTCAATCACAGTGCTACAGAAATTAGTCACAGTGATGTCGCTTCCCAGATTAGCAGGAGGAGCATATTTATCATGAATGTATTGCTCAACTTGCTGCCGCTGTGTGCCACTCAACGAATCGTTGTATAAAATGACTTCTGCAACTTCACCATCTAAAAAATTACCCTGTTCATCTTTACCAATAGTAAAATCAGTTCCGGTTCCCCAATCTGTTAATTGAATTCCTAAGGAGTTTCCATCATTGAAAAATTCGTAATTCGTATTCGAAATAACCAATGAGCTGATATGAATTCCCGAATTCGGCATACCGGAAGGATATCCTTCCAATCTTGCATTTCTAAAATTCTGCATATACCCGTTACCATCCCCTCCATATCTCCAATATCCGTTTCCATTCTTGGTAGATACAACACCATATTGCGGAACAGTTCCATGCAATCCCCAAAAAATTATCATTGAAGTCCGCTGCGAGCTAAAGTTTGCCGGTACAAGGACTGAAGAGTTGACTAATGATTTAAGATTCCCGTCAAAACTTATCGCTTGAGACCGAAACATTGAGCTGAAAACTTTCGCAGGTTGCTGTCCCACCGTCGGCTGAGTGAAATTATAGTTCCCAGTGATGTCACCCCATTGAGTTACGTTTCCAAAACCATCATCTGTCACTAACGAATCACCGGAAAGCCACAACAACAAATTCGGAATCGTATTCGGCTGCGCGAATGAGAAATTGACTTTTAGAAGAGAAATGCTAACGAATAAAAATATTTTGAAAATCTTTTTTCCTTTAATCATTTCAATGTTATAAGACGGTACCTGTTAATTACAAAGTTATGCACGAAAAAAATCAGAACAAATTTTATATACGTTTGTTCCAATGATTTTTAAACAGCATTGAGTGTATTATTGTTGCACCAATAGTAAAAAAATAAATAAATGGAGTATTAAAGTGGTTTTTTCACTTTTATACAATGCATGATACTCATGGTAAATACAACTCCCTCTTCCCTCTTTTTCTTGAGTCGCGGACATGGTAGATGATCTTTCAATAAATTTCTCAATTTAATAGCTACCGGATCATGACACAAATATTGAATTTATGCCCAGTTTGTTCAGGCAAAAGCAGCGAGCTCTATTCTTTATCGAGCGATTTTCTAAAAAGCAATATTCAAAGTTATTTCAACATCGAAAGCAAAAATGCATCTGTACTTGATAATATAGGAATCAGGGATTATACCATCAGAAAATGCAAACAATGTACACTTCAATTCGCCAGCCCACTCATAGAGGGTTCGTCTTCTTATTATAAATGGGTAACTCGACAGCCCTATTATTATCCGTCTTCACGATGGGAATTTGAAGAGGTGAAAAAGATGATTCAAAATAAAAAGAAGGACCAAGTAAATTTGATTGATATTGGTTGCGGTCCTGGTTTTTTCCTGGATACCCTGACTAGTGAACAAAATTTATATGCTGTCGGAATTGATACAACACAAACCAGCATTGACCTTTGTAAAAATAAAAAACTAAATGCGGAGTGTATCGATCTGGATTCTTTTTTAAAAGATGACAAATCAAATTTGAATAAGTTTGACTATGTCGTTTCTTTCCACTGCCTTGAACACATTGCAAACCCTTTGCAATTTGTTGTATCCATGACAATGGGATTAAGCCCGGATGGAAGCATTCTCATCAGTACGCCCTACTCTCCTATGTTTTTCGAAAAAAATTGGTTTGACATTCAAAATCATCCTCCTCATCATATGACCCGATGGAATGCAAAAGCATATAAAACTCTTGCTGCAAAATTAGATCTCACTATTAAATTTTATTTTCCCAAAGCAGCATCTTTAAAAAACAGGGCTGTGTATGCTTTTTTGTATTCGAAATTTGGCATTATACGCCAACCCATTTCTAAGAAAGAAATTTTCAAATTAATTTTCATGCACCCTTTCGATACGATAAAAAATTATTTGCAGCAATTAATGCGCGATAAAATAAATGGTCAAACTGTAGGCGATGTTATTTTGGTTGAATTCAAAAAGCGGTAACAGCGCGTGAAATGAAAATTTATTTGCTCACATATGGCACAAGAGAGTTCAGCATAAGTATATTCTGGCTAAAACTTACAGCCAAACTTTTCGGTGTGGAACATTGCATCGTAAAGCGTCCAAAAGATCTTCACAAAACGAATTTCTATCATGATTATAAGAACATTCTTGATCAAAAAAAAGGAGGAGGATATTGGCTTTGGAAACCCTTTTACATTGATTATTTTTTAAATAAAATTGAAGATGGTGATGTACTGATTTATTCTGACGCCGGAACTCTTTTTAGAAACAGCATAAAGCCATTAATTGACCAGGTTTGCAAAACAGAAAGCAGAGGTGTTATGCTTTTTTATCAAAACCAAAAAAATAGCCAGTGGACGAAAAGAGACTGTTTTGTAGTTCTCAACTGTGACAACGAAGCCTTTTATAATTCGCCTCAGATACTTGCAAATTTTCAAGTGTATCAAAAGAACGAATTCAGCCTGGGATTTATCAAAGAAGTTCTAACAGCTTGTACACAGGATGACTTGATCACCGACAGTGCTAACATGAAGGGAAAAGACAATCTCAATGATTATAATGAACATCGGCATGATCAATCCATTTTTTCGCTGCTCGCACATAAAAATAATTTGCCCATTTACACCGATCCTTCACAAGGCCGGGGCAAGAATATTCTTTATTCTATAAAAGATGGAGAACATATTTTGGAACAGCCTCCTTACAAAAAAATTATTTTTCTCCATCGAATGCGGAATGGCGATTATAAAAATGTACCTCTTTATTTTTTAAGTTTTCTAAAACGAAAATTTTTAAAAACTAAAAATAGCCTGTAAACATCCTTTCCATCGATATGTCGCTCATTAATTTTACACTTTTGTTCGTGTATAAAAACATTTTAAAACCTTTATAATAACGAAAATATTGATCTGCTTTTTCTATTTTTACCAAGTCAGGTTGATGATTTCAATAGATTATTTCAGAATAGTTAACGAGTTTCAATTTTATTTGTAAGACGGCCCTTTGCAATAGAAAAATTTCTTTATGAGTACAATAGAATACGAGACGTTGCCTACACGTAAGCTTTCAATCGGCTTGAAGGAATTATGGACATTTCGGGAGTTATTTTATTTTTTTACCTGGCGCGATATAAAAGTTAAATACAAGCAGACCGTGTTGGGTTTTGCGTGGGCTGTGTTACAACCTTTTTTAATGATGGTTGTGTTTTCCGTTTTTTTTGGCAGAGCATTAAAAGTTCCTTCAGATAATATTCCATATCCTGTTTTTGTTTTTTCAGGTTTGTTATTGTGGAATGTTTTTTCAACCGGTTTAATATCTGCAGGCAACAGCATGGTAAGCAATGCGGGCATTATTAAAAAAATCTATTTCCCGCGTTTAATCATTCCCATTTCTTCTGTGCTTGTGGCGCTCTTCGATTTCTTTGTTGCATTTATTATTTTTATCGGAATCATTATTTATTATCACACTCCGGTTAATATCACCAGAGCCCTTGCATTGATGCCCCTGGGAGGCATTGTTGCAGTCATGTCGACATTTGGAATTGGCTCTCTCCTGGCAGCACTGAACATAAAGTATCGTGATTTCAGATATATTATTCCATTTATGGTCCAGGTACTGTTGTTTGTTACACCGGTAATCTATCCTGTATCTGTTCTTACAAATCAGTGGATGAAGTATATCGTAGCCGTCAACCCGATGTATTCAGCGATTGAATTATTCAGGGGAGGAATAATTAATCATCCCTTCGATATGAATTTATTGCTCATCAGCTTTACATCCTCCGTATTTTTTTTCATTGCCGGTCTATTTTATTTCAGGAAAACAGAAACGTATTTTGCTGACATCGCATAACCATGAAAATAGAATTACAAAAAACAGGTTGGGGATTGGATAAGCATGGATTATCTGATGAAAACATGAATTTACTTATTCAAAAAAAGGAAAAATATTTGCAAATAAGTTCTGCCGAAGTTCAAAAAGAATTTGGTGTTACGTTCACGGCTTTTGAAAATGAAAAAGTTGAATACATCGAACTTGCCAAAGCAATTACCCGCTCACTGCTGAGATATGATGTTACAAGTATTGAACTTACAAAATCGATTTATAAAAAATTAAAAAGCAGCCTTGGTTTAACAGATGTACTGAACTATTGTACCATACCTTATCCTATTATTCATTTTCCATTCGACACCTCTGAACTCGGTTCTAAACACAAGGATGGTTATAATTACATCAAACATTTTTACACTACCTGGACTCCACTCAACGATTGCTTTGATCAACCCGTCGCAATTGTAGAAAACACACATAAAAATGTTAATCGCGTGGTTCAACGGCTTCGTTACGAGTTTAAATTTATTGCAACTGCCATTGACGCTACAAAAAAGACAGTCAAGCCTGATTTAAGAATCGGTGAGTTCCTGACCTGGTACGGTACCACCGATCATGAAGGCATGTTAAACAAATCACATGATGTAAGAGTTGCCTTGGTAGTTCGTTTTACTTCTTCACCCATTATGCTGGACGGAACCCTGAACACATCTGACCTGGAGCAACTCACAATGGATCAAACAGCAACAGATACGAATGAATTAGTAAAGAAATTTATACGAATTTTTAAGGAAGTGAGACAACAAGCTGAACAAAGCTCAAATGAATCAACATCTTTTGAATCATTGGTACTATCCGTAGAACAACATATTAAAAAATGGAACCTGAATTCCATCGAGCTAAAGCAAGTATCTTTTATGTTAACATTGTGGGCTCAACGTATGGAATCGAAGAAGGATGTTTTTCTGTATAACCTGTATGCGATCAATTGTTCTCCCATCAGTCTTATTGCATTGGATAAATGTATCACAGCTCTTTTTAACAGATCTGAAATAAAATCCGTTCAAGAGTTAATTAACATCACCAATAAAAAGCAATTTAGTGTCCAGGCGCAAACCACCATTAAAAATGTACTTGAAAAATACCACGTAAAGGCAAGAGAAATCGATTTTCACTTTGACTCCAATGCTCCTTTGCTTAAATGGTAATGATACAATTGAACCCGGAAGAAAATTGAAACCAATCCTAGAAATACAGAACATTTCGAAAAAATTTCGTATCCATCACGAGCATCAACCCTACTTGAGTTTACGGGATTCACTGAGCTCTTTATTCAAAAGGAACGGTTCTTCCAATGAAGAATTTTATGCATTGAAGGACATTAGCTTTGAGGTCAATACCGGTGAGAGCATTGGCATTATCGGAAAAAATGGAGCAGGCAAATCCACATTGCTAAAAATCCTTTCCAGGATAACACCACCCTCTACCGGAAAAATAATTTCGCGCGGACGCATTGCAAGTTTGCTCGAAGTCGGAACAGGCTTTCATCCGGAATTAAGCGGACGTGAAAATATTTTTCTGAACGGTTCCATTCTTGGAATGAAACGAAAAGAAATTCTTAAAAAATTTGATGAGATCGTTGACTTCAGTGGAATTGAAAGATTCCTGGACACGCCATTGAAACACTATAGCAGCGGAATGCAATTGCGCTTGGCATTTTCTGTGGCTGCGTTTTTAGAACCTGAGATTTTAGTGATTGATGAAGTACTTGCTGTTGGAGATGCTGAGTTCCAAAAGAAATGCATCGGTAAAATGGAGGATGTGAGCAAAAGCGGACGAACGGTTTTATTCGTGAGTCATAACCTCGGTGCGGTGAAACAATTGTGTGCGAAAGCTATTCTTTTGGAGCACGGTCAGATCAAAGAGATTGGAGAATCAGAATCGGTCGTGAGTAATTATTTAAATACAAGTGGGCATACCCAATCAAAAATTCTGTTTACCGATCAAACGAATAAATTTCTTTCATTGGAATCAATTGAATTGCTGAATGCAGTTGAAAATAGTTTTGCAATGAAATTTGATGATCCAATACAAATAAAATTAGTCCTAAAATCAAAAATGAAACTTCAAAATCTATCCTTTGGTTTGGGACTTACCACGTTGGACTACACCCCTGTTTGTACCGTCAGAAACAATAAGTTTGTCAATGTAAATGAAAATGAAACTTTTGAATCCGTAACCACCATACATCATAATTTAAGAGCAGGGATTTATATTATTTCCATTGGAATCGCGTGCGGGAATTTGAGTTATTATTACAACTCAAGTGCTGCCCAACTTGAAATCCTGAACTATGGAACTGATAAATACAATGATATGGATCACGGACTTATTCATTGTAAATCAGAATGGACAGTTGATAAAATAAGTGAATGAATAAATTACAACAATACTTAAACGAGCCATTGCCAGTTCAACCTTACCTGTTGAAATTTTTTTCAAAGGATGATCCAATTACTATTTTTGATATTGGAGCATGTGAAGCCGAAGACTCCATTCGTTACTCGAAGCTTTTTCCTTCTGCAAAAATATTTTCTTTCGAACCTGTCGCTTCTAACTTTAAGAAGGCAACTGAAAATATACGTGCGTATGATGTACAGCAGGTTGAATTGTTTAAGCTTGCTTTATGTGATACAAATGGAATGGCAGATTTTTATCTCTCATCCGGGCATCCTGAAAGTCTTGAAAATACAGACGAATGGAATTACGGAAATAAATCAAGTTCGTTGTTACAACCGGGCAAAGTAAAAGATGTTTTTAACTGGCTTCAATTTAAAGAGGTAACAAAGGTTGAAACAAAAACACTGGACACTTTCTGCAATGAACATTCAGTTACCCGGATCGATTACCTGCACATGGACGTGCAGGGTGCGGAGTTATTGGTGCTAAAGGGTGCGGAAAAAATGCTCAGACAAATAAGTTCGATCTGGCTCGAGGTGGAAAAAATAGAGTTGTATAAAGACCAACCCCTGGAAGATGAAGTGAACGCTTTTCTTACACTCAATGGCTTTGTCCGTGTATTTGAAAATATAAACCATACAGCAGGAGATCAGTTTTTTGTAAAGGAATCGCTTCTGAAAAAGAAAGAACAGGAAGTTGAAGTAAAAAAAGTACCATCCTTTCCTCTTGGCATTAAAAATAAGTTCATGCAGCTTTTAGGTCTTGAAAAAAAATATTCAGAGGTCACCTACTCTCAATCCGGTGAAGATGCAATCATCCACTATATCTTTCAATGCATAGGAATTTCAAAACCTTCTTATATTGATATTGGAGCTCATCATCCGTTCCGGCTAAACAACACTGCGCTATTCTATTCAAAAGGTTCACGAGGTATAAATATTGAACCGGATCCTTTACTATTTGAAGAATTTGTTAAATACCGTAAAGAAGATATCAACCTGAATATTGGAATTTCTGATACTGAAGGTGAACTTGATTTTTACCGGATGTCTTCTGCAACCATGAACACATTTTCAAAAAAAGAAGCTGAGCAATTAGTTGAGCAATCCGGATTTCAGGTTGAGAAAATTCTTAAAATTAAAGTTCAGCACATTGAAAATATTATTCAGACATATCATCATGGAGTTTTTCCGGATCTACTGACATTGGATGTTGAAGGACTCGATTTTGAAATCATCCAAACAATTAATTATGAAAAAAATTATCCCATCGTAATTTGTGTTGAAACAATGTCCTTTTCAGAAAACGGACAAGGAGAAAAAAATTTCGAGATGATTGAATTTCTAAAAGACAAGAATTATATTCATTATGCTGATACATACATCAATTCAATCTTTGTAAAAAAAGACAGGTGGATGAAACCAGTTACTCAGAAGTAAAAGCTGCCGAACCAGGTTATCATTTGAAGGAACACGAGTTATTCAATCAATGTTAAAATCAAATTAATAGAATGTACATCATTATTAGTTCTTAATTTTCTACACCATTATTTAAAAACAAGTATGAAGAGTAATGAGCAAACCCGCATTGATTGGGTAATCGAAAGACTAAAACAACTGCCAATTGGAGGGGTTATCCTGGACGTTGGTTCCGGTCCGCAGCCATTCAAAAAACATTGTACTCATCTGCAGTATGTTTCACAGGATTTTTCCCAATATAATCCTGAAGAAAATCCTTCCGGGCTTCATTTGGAAGACTGGGAATACTCAAAACAGGATATCATTTCAGATATCGTTTCGATTCCGAGAGCGAATGCTTCCTTTGATGCGATCCTTTGTACAGAAGTATTTGAACACATCCCTGCTCCCATTGATGCGATTAAAGAACTGTCGCGATTACTGAAGCCCAACGGTATATTAATTCTTACTGCTCCATTTTGCAGCATGACTCATTTTGCGCCTTACTTTTTCTATACAGGTTTTAGTCGTTATTTTTACGAAACACATCTTACTCAAAACAATTTTGAAATTGTTGAACTCTCTCCGAATGGTAATTATTTTAAATACTATTTGCAGGAAACTTCACGCTTTGGTTCCATGGCAGAAAAATATTGTGGCAAAAAATTATCTTGGTTTGAAAAGCTGATTGTAAAAGCCACTTACAAAATAGCAGATAAATACGAACGAAGAGATTCTAATTCAAGCGAAACACTTTGTCTTGGTCTTCATATTGTCTGTCGCAAGAAGTAAAACGGATGTTTACCAATCATTTCAATAAAGTATTTGTGATTAACCTTGCTGAAGCAAAACAGCGGTGGCAAACCTTTTTGTTAGAATTAAAAAAAATAGGTGTCGATGAAAGTGAAATCATCCGTATAGAAGCTGTTGATGGAAACCTGTTACCTCAAAAGGAAGGTTTGAAAAAAGGCGAACTCGGCTGCCTGATGAGTCATCTGAAAATTATTGAAACTGCTAAAAATGAAAATCTTGAAAGCATTTTAATTTTTGAAGATGATGCCAATTTCGATAAAAAATTTTCACGTTTGTTTCCAAAGTACATCCGTCAACTTCCCGAAAACTGGGACATGTTGTTCTTTGGAGGAAATCATTCGGTCACTCCTTTGCCTTTCTCAAAAAACATCTTGCAGGTAATGGATATGCGCTGCACGCATGCATACGCTATTCATCAAAGCATGTATCAGACATTAATTGACAACTTAAAAGATTGTCATATTCCAATCGACCTGTTTTATACACAGATCCAGAGTACATATAAATGCTATGTATTTTACCCACATATTGCATGGCAACATGCAGGAGAATCATTCATTCGTAAAGAGAACGTAGATTATGTATCCATCAGAAAATACAGAACCCCTTTTAAACTTAGTGATCTTTTCCAAAGACCGGGCGATGCAATTAGACGGGTTGCTGAAAAGTTTGCAAGAGCATGCCGAAGGATTTTTTGACAGAATTGTCGTGCTCTTTAAAACAAGTGGACAGGAACACAAAGAATCGTACAAGAAGCTGAAGCATGAATGGAAGCATGTCACTTTCTTCAGGGAGAATTTTTTTCAGGAATTCAGGAAACTTCTTTTGAAAAAATGCGTGCTCAGTGACTATTCTTATACCTGTTTTATGGTGGATGACAATCTTCTCTTTCAAAATATTTCCAATGAAAAAAAACTGATCTTCGAGAACTTTACAGATGATACCGTAACATTCTCACTTCGTCTCGGTTCAAATTGCACCTATTCGCATCCTGCCGACAAACATTTTGCTCTAAAATATTTCCAGGTTAATAAAAATGGGTTTCTAAAATGGAATTGGAAAGAACAGGAAGAAGGCGATTTCAATTATCCTCTTGCTTTGGACGGACACATTTTCCGGACGTCACAAATTTCTCCGATCCTGAATAATCTTTCCTTCATGACTCCGAATTCGCTTGAAGGAGCGATGCAACAATCGTTGAATGAAGTTCCGGAATGCATGCAAAGCTTCGAACATTCACGCCTCCTAGGACTCCCGCTTAATCTCGTGAATGAAGCCGGACAGAATTTCTTTGGAAAAAAATATTTTTATGCCACGGATGACTTGTGCAAACAATATCTTGATGGTTGGAGAATTGATGCAGGCAAGATGAATTTTTCAGGAATCAACAGCGCACATTGCGAATTAAAACTTGAATTTATCCGGCGCGCATGAAGGCAACTCTTAGCATCATCCTGCCTACCTTTGAACGTGGCGAAATTTTTTCAGAAACCCTGGAGAATGCCTATCAATCAATCTCAGGACTCGATGCAGAAATCATCGTCGTGAATGATTCAAAAAAGAATCCGGTTACAATCGCTTACAAATACAAAAGTGTTGTTAAAGTTTTTGACAATCCAAAAAGCGGAGTCGCTTCAGCCAGAAATTTTGGTGCGCGCCAAGCTTCAGCTGACCTTCTGCTCTTTTTAGATGACGACATTCTCATTTCGAAAAAAAATATTACTGATACGCTTTCCTTTTTTTCAGAACATCCTGGCGAAAATAGTTGCCTGAATTTAAATTGGGAATACCCGAATCGGGTAAAAGAAAAATTGCGCAACAGTTCCTTTGGAAGATATTTAGTGCATAACGGATTCACCATGCTTGAAGGAAAAGGCTGGCTCAACTATACCTTTGCTGACAGGGATAAATTCCAGGTAATATCAAATGCGGCAAGTTTTTATTTGGGAATACCCAAAACCATCCTTGAAAAAACAGGAGGATATTCTGAAACTTTTTCACATGCAGGATTTGAAGATTACGATTTCGCAGCGCGATTAAAAAAACATGGCGTAACTTGCTACTTTCTCCCTTCCGGTTATGTATTTCATAATGAAGTCGACCGTGTTGAATTTAAACAATGGATGACCCGGAAAGTTCGGGGAGGAATAACACTCAGGCAAGCCGTAGAAGCCGGTTACAAGGATTTGGAATTAAAACATAACTTCATAAAGCGTATGCTTTATTTCCTGCTGGTTAAAGGCAAACCATGTCTCTTTCTCATGGAAAAAATGATTCCGAATTCAATTTATTTCGATCGGGCTTATTTCAGGCTGATGAATCTTTTATTGGGAGTATCCATCTATGAAGGGTATTCTAAGAAATGATCCAGCGCCTGTTGATTTTTATTTGTAAAATTTGAATTGCTGAACTAAAATGAATCAATCCAATTGTGGTGTCCTAATCTTGTCATGCGACAAATACGCCGACTTATGGAAACCCTTTTTTTTATTCTTCGATAAATATTGGAAAGATTGCCGCTTCAATGTTTACCTGGGAACAAACAGGAAATCATTTGAACATAAAAACGTTAAACAAATTTTTTCGAACAGGGAAACTACATGGTCTGACGAACTCGAAGTTATCCTGAAACAAATTCCGGAAGAATATATTGTCATCATGCTGGAGGATTATTTCATCTACAAAAATGTGGACTCAGAAGAAATAAAAAGCCTGATCCGGATCATGGAAGAAAAAAATTCTGCTTTCCTGAGACTTGGAGCTTTCCCACTTAAGTATGATGCTCTTTGGCCGAATGAGGCTCTTCCCGGTCACCCAAAAATAGGAGTCATTGAGAAAGGAGCCAAATACAGGCTAAACCTTCAGACAGCAATCTGGAAGAAAGACATTTTGTTAAAACTGTTAAGCAAGGATGAATCTCCCTGGGAGTTTGAAATAGAAGGTTCTAAAAGATCAGATACTTTTTCTAATTCCTTTTTATGCATGATTGGAGAGCCTTCGAAAAATTATGTACACGGTCCAATTACATACTATTGCACGGCACTGAGCCATGGAAAGTGGATGCGAGGAGCACTTAAGCTTTGCAGGAAGGAAAATATTCCGGTTGATTTAACGGTAAGAGGAATTGAAAACAAATGGGAATCAATGGCAAGAAAAATTTATATCAGTTCTCCTATGGGAATACGAAAATTAATAAGCTTCATAAAATTTCGCCTGAGTTTTAAAAAATAATTTTAAGAAATAATTTTTCAAAGAAGCGATTCTGACTCATGCAGAAAAAAATAACATACATCGTTTCGAATGTAAACAAAGCGCTTGCTTTTGAATGGATAGCAACACATTTAAGCAAAGAGAAATTCAACCTCTCCTTTATCTTGTTGAATAAAGGTAATTCAGCGTTGGAAACATTTTTACGCAATCTGAATATTCCTGTTCTACGAATTAATTACCGTGGAAAAAAAGACATTCCGAAAGCCATTCTAAAGCTTGTTTCGTTGCTGTCTAAGAATAAACCGGATGTTGTTCATACACACTTATTCGATGCTTCATTGGCTGGCTTAACTGCCTCACGCCTGCTTGGAATTCCAAAGCGAATTCATACCCGTCATCATTCAAGTTACCACCACGTGTACTTTAAGCACATGGTAAAATATGACAGGCTGGTCAATTTTCTTTCAACCGATATTGTTGCAATTACCAATACGGTAAAAGAAATCCTGCTTCAGAAAGAACATGTGAATCAAAATAAAATCCATCTCATTCATCACGGATTTGAACTGGAAAAATTTGAACACCAACCCACGGAAGTCATTCATAAAATGAAAGCACTTTACAATCCCGGGAATTTACATCCCGTGATTGGTGTTATTTCGAGATACACGGAATGGAAAGGTATTCAGTTTATCATTCCTGCCTTTAAAAAATTACTTGAAACCTATCCTGATGCATTGCTAATTTTAACCAATGCTGATGGAGATTATAAAAATGAAATTCAGGATATTCTAAAGACGATTCCCAAAAGAAATTACATAGAAATTCCTTTTGAAAATAACATCTTTGCATTGTACCATGTCTTCGACATCTTTGTTCATACGCCCATTGACGATGCTTCAGAGGCATTCGGGCAAATTTATGTTGAAGCGCTTGCTTCCGGGATCCCTTCCGTATTTACTTTATCAGGAATTGCAAATGAATTGATAGTGGATCAGAAAAATGCTCTTGTGGTTCCGTATAAAAGTCCGGAAGCCATCCATACTGCTATGAAGGAGCTATTGGGAAACGAAGGGTTGGCAAAAATGTTAACAACACAGGGTAAAAAAGATGTGGCGGAGGAATTTCAACTTGCGAAGATGATTTTATCTTTGGAGAATATCTATGAGTGATACTCCTTTTTTCTCCGTTGTTATTCCAACCTACAATCGCGCAAACTACATCAGGAAAACTGTGTTGTCTGTGTTGAGTCAAACCTTTCAATCGATTGAAATAATTGTTGTGGATGACGGAAGTACAGATAATACATCTGCTGTAATCCAGGAACTCAATGATCCCAGAATAACGTATTACAAAAAAATAAATGGCGAACGCGCTTCTGCAAGAAATTTCGGTACTCGTCATGCGAATGGAGAATACATTACCTTTCTTGATTCGGACGACCTGTTCCTGGAGAACCACTTGCAGGAAGCCAACAATACTATTGTCCAGAAAAATTTTCCCGAAATTGTTCACCTGAATTTTATGATCTCGGATATAAAAGATGGAAGAACAAAATACATTGACAAAAGACATTTTAACACCCGAAACGAGTTGACCATTGGAAATCCGTTTGCTTGTATGGGAGTTTTTCTCAAAAAAGAAATTGCAATCAAGTATCCCTTCAATGAAGACCGTAATTTATCGGCCACTGAAGATTATGAATTGTGGATCCGACTCTCAAGCAGGTTTGATTTTGTCATCAATCCGACCGTTACCTCCGTTCTCGTGAACCACAACGAAAGAAGTGTAACGGATGGTGACGAAATAAAATTAGTCAACAGGAAAAACACCTTTTTAAAATATGCTTTTGAAGATGAAAAAGTCCGGAAAGTTTACATGGCTAAGTACAAAAAAATCGAGTCTTATTGCGACAGTTACATTGCTCTTCATTTAATACTGGCCGGCCAAAAAATAAAATCAATCAACTACCTGGTAAAAAGTATTGTGAATTATCCGCTGATTATTTTTTCAACCCGGTTTTTAGTAATTATTAAACGACTACTATTGCCTACCACGTAATTGAATAACCTTATGAATACTGAATTTCATGAATGTTTGCTTTGCTCAAGTGGAAACTTAAAAACACTTCCTGTGTATGCAGCATTTCATTTAGTTCGCTGCCGGAATTGTGGTTTTGTTTTCAGCAAGAAGATTCCTTCTCTCCAGCAACTAAGTGATCACTACAAGCTATATCCAAGAAACAATTTTATATCACCCGTCACCATTAAAAGGTATGAAGAATTATTAAAACAATTTGAACCTCACCGGAAATCAAACAGGATATTGGATGTTGGCTGTGGTGGTGGTTTCTTTCTTGCTGTCGCAAAACAAAAGGGATGGGAAGTATACGGCACTGAATATTCCGATGAAGACCTTGTGATTTGTGAAGGCAAAGGCATCACGATGTTTAAAGGCAAACTGAATGATTCTCCTTTCGCTGCGAAATCGTTCGATGTCATTACATCGTTTGAAGTATTGGAGCATATCAACAACCCTGACGATGAAATATCCAAATTCAATGAGCTTCTCCGGGATGGAGGAATGGTCTATTTGACCACTCCGAATTTCGACTCATTGAACAGGTATCTTCTAAAAGCGAACTTTAATATTTTAAGTTATCCGGATCACCTTTGTTACTACTCTGCAAAAACGATAAACTTCCTGTTCAACAAACATCATTTCTCAAAAATAAAAATTCAAACTACCGGATTCAGTATTACGCGTTTAAAAATGAGTATGAAAATATCAAACCAGGCTGTTATATCCTCTGTGTCGGATGATGAAGTGATCCGTAACAAGGTCGAGAAATCATCGTTACTCAGGCTATCGAAAATGGTGCTTAACTCCCTCCTTTCGCTGACAAAAAAAGGTGACACATTAAAAGTGCTATTCAAAAAGACATAATTTTTTTGCAACGAGAATAAAAAATAATAAGTATTAATAATCATGCGTGATCCTGTTCTTTTTTCCATTGTTATACCGACTTATAACCGCGGACATATTATTTCCAATACCATTAACTCAGCACTCAGTCAAAACTATCCAAACTTTGAAGTCATTGTCGTAGATGACGGCAGCCTGGATGAAACGGAAAAAGTAGTCCAATCATTTTCTCATCCCAACCTGTTTTATTATAAAAAAGAAAACGCAGAACGTGGTGCTGCACGGAATTTCGGCATTGAAAAAGCGAAAGGTGATTTCCTGACTTTTCTTGATTCAGATGATATTCTTTATCCCGATTTTTTGAACCATGCACATGATGTCGTTATGAAATACAACCTTCCTCCTTTTTTTCATCTTGCGTACGAAATAAAAACCAAGAGCAATAAGGTTCTGCACAAAATGAATTACATTAAATCAGACAACATCGATTTCATTAAAAGAGGAAATTATCTGAGTTGCATCGGGGTCTTTATGAGAAAGGATATTGCAAGCGAATTCAAATTCAATGAAGATGTGCGGTTATCCGGCTCCGAAGATTGGGAATTATGGATTCGTTTAATTGCTCACTACGGAATTAAAACAGACAACCGAATATCTGCATGTCTCATTCAGCACAAAGGAAGAAGTGTAAACATGGTGGATGAAAAAAAATTATTAACGCGAAAAAATTTATCCTTGTATTATGCATTTCGTGACCAAACAGTACGGGAGAAATTCGGACACTCATTAAAAAAAATAGAATCTTACTTTCTCACTTATATTTCACTTCATTTAGCTCTTGCAGGCAAAAGGAAACGTGCGTTTGTCTATTTAAAGAGAGCCATTTCAAAAAACCCCTTCATCCTTGTTGAAAGGAGAATGGGAGCCATTATAAAATACTTAACTTTTACTTCTTTACGAAGGAAAAATGAAAGCGCAGATATCGGGTAACTATTTTTATTGTTTCACAAGACTTAGAACACAAAAAGATGTGCGGTATTAGTGGTTATTATTCAGCCAATAATTTTTTTACAGAAGACAACCTCCGAAAAATGACCGCCGTCCTGTCACATCGCGGTCCTGATTCCGATGGATTTTTTATGGAGAACAATTGTGGGTTGGGATTTAAACGACTAAGCATCCTGGACGTTTCTTCCAATGGAAACCAGCCGATGGCTTCGCTCAATAGCCGGTTTATCATTGTCTACAATGGTGAAACCTATAACTACAAAGAACTTGTTTCTTTACTTGATAAAAATGTACTTGACAAGTTGCGTTCAACAAGCGATACAGAAATAATCCTGGAGCTATTTGCACAGTATGGAAATAAATTTGTCAACTACCTGAACGGTATGTTTGCAATCGCAATCTACGACAGGGAGACTGAAAAAATAACTCTCTTCAGGGACCGAAGTGGAATCAAGCCCCTGTTTTACTATTGGGATGGAAAAAATTTCGCCTTTGCATCCGAACTAAAATCTTTGGTGCAACTGAAACAGGTAAAGAAAAACATAAATCCACAGGCCATCAAGGCATATCTTCATTTGGGATACATCCCAGCGCCTCTTTCTCCCTATCAAAACATTTTTAAGATGGAAAGCGGAAGTGTTATACAGGTATCTAAGGATGGAATCAGCCAGGAAAAATACTGGACCTTTGAGGACAAGCTGACAAACGATTTAGTTGATGATGAAAAATTTGCAACGAATGAATTTGAGCGTCTCATTAAAAATTCGGTGGAGATAGAACAACGAAGTGATGTTCCGTTGGGTGTTTTTTTAAGTGGTGGAACTGATTCAAGCCTGATCGCAGCGCTGGCATCACAAACAAGAAAAATAAAAACTTTTTCCATCGGTTTCCAGGAAAGTTCTTATGACGAATCCAAATACTCCAGGACTGTTGCCAATTACCTGAATACAGAACACCACGAATTTATTGTCTCGTATAAAGATGCGATTTCCCTGGCTGAAAAAATTCCGGAAATTTATGATGAGCCGTATGCTGATTCATCAGCGATACCTACGTACCTGGTATCCAAGCTGACCAAAAAATACGTTACTGTTGCACTCTCAGGAGACGGTGCTGATGAATTATTTCATGGTTATGGCTCTTATACCTGGGCGAAAAGACTAAGCAGTCCGCTTTGGAAATTTTCAAGACTCCCATCGTCACTTGCGCTTTCGTTGATGAGCGACCGTTATAAAAAAAGAGCCAACCTCCTGTCTTATAAAAATCCGGATCATTTAAAGAGTCACATTTTTTCACAGGATCAATCGTTCTTCAGTGAGACTGAAATTGAAACCTTGCTCACTCCTTCATTTTATGAAAAAACGGACGCGAATATTTTTCATCACATGAATAAAAATCACGAGCATTACCTGTTTCACGGATATGATGTATCTAAATGGAAGAATAGAACATTAAATTCAGTAGAAGAGCAATCTCTGTTTGACATTCAATATTATCTCCAGGACGATCTGCTCACGAAAATTGATCGTGCCAGTATGTACCATTCGCTCGAAGTCCGTGTTCCTTATCTCGACTATCGTGTGGTCGAATTTGCACTCAATCTTTCGCCTGAATTGAAATCCAAAAACGGAAAGCAAAAATCCATTTTAAAAAACACTCTTTACAAATATCTTCCTGCGGAATTTTTCAATCGTCCGAAGCATGGCTTTTCCATTCCACTTTCATCCTGGATGCAGAACGAATTAAAATATTTGATCGAAGAAAATCTGACGGAAAAAAGCATTACTGAAGCGGGCATTGTCGATTACGCTGTTGTCAAAAAATACATTGAGCTCTTTTTCAAGGGAAGAAATTTCTACAGTTCCAGGTTATGGTCATTAATCATGTTGCACATGTGGGTGAAATCAGGTAAAGAAATAAATAGTTGACGTATGAAGGTTCTTTATCTCACCTATGATGGCTTATCGGATCCCTTGGGACAATCCCAGGTTCTTCCTTACCTGAGCGGACTCTCGCAAAACGGCCACGACATAACCATTGTCAGTTTTGAAAAAAAGGAAACTCTTTCAAAGCAATTTACGAGGCTTGAAGAAGAGTTAAAAGAAAAAAAAATCCATTGGATTATTTTAACGTATACGAAACGACCGCCCGTTCTCTCTACTATTTTTGATATTATTAAACTGAGAATAAAATGTTTTCAATTACAAAGGCAAAATCACTACCAGAGCGTTCATTGCAGAAGCTACATCACTTCATTTATCGGACTGCAATTGCAAAAAAAATTCAGGCTGAAATTTATTTTTGACATGCGTGGCTTTTATGCCGATGAACGAGTTGACGGAGGATTGTGGAATCAGAAAAAAGTAATTTACAGGATTATCTATCAATACTTCAAAAGAAAGGAGGCATCATTTATTCTTTCGGCTAATAAAATAGTAGCCCTGACGTACGCTGCAAAAAAAATCTTATCCGATAAATTCCCATCTGCTGAATCCAAGATCAGTGTGATTCCATGTTGTGTTGACACCCAACTTTTTGACCCTGAAAAAATTGATCCTGCTATTCAGCAAGCTTTAAAGAATAAAGTTTCAATAAAAGAAGATACATTCGTCTTATCCTATTTGGGAGGACTTGGAACCTGGTATCTTCTTGACGATATGCTGGATTTTTATAAACGTGTGCTTCAAAATTATTCATCCTCGAAGTTTTTATTTATCACGCAAAATCCCGAGAAAGAAATTTTGGATGCCGCGCTTCGAAAAAACATAAACGTTGAAAATATTATTGTGCTGAAAGCATCCAGAAGTGAAGTCCCTCTATTCTTATCTCTCAGCACAGTCTCCATATTTTTTATCATGCCATCTTTTTCAAAAATGGCTTCCTCACCGACCAAACAAGCTGAAGTGTTGGCGATGGGAATTCCGATCGTCTGCAACACAAACATCGGAGACACAGAATTTGTCATTAACAAGTCAGCTGCCGGTGTACTTGTTGATAAATTTACGGATGAAGCATTTGATCAGGCGATTGGAAAGATTCCATTGCTGTTGAAAAAAGATAAAGCTGAAATTAGAATGGCAGGAATTGATATGTTCTCATTGACCAACGGAGTAGCTGCCTATCAAAAAATTTATGCTGAGCTTGAGAATAAGAATGTATAGTTCTTATTTCACGGCAGTAAGCACCAAGTGCCCAGCTTTTGAACGAGCAAGTCCCGAATAAAATTTTTGTCTCCTGTTTATATTTTCAAGGAGTTGAGCAGACAAACGACCGAATGCATTTCCAAATTTATAAGCGATTCGAATGGAGGCAAACATCCTCCCGATTGCTTCTACCTGCGAAAGTCCTTGCTCTGAAGCCAATTCGATTTCTCTATCAGGAGTTGCAAAATAGCAGGGATGTAATTGCTTTCCGGTCATCCGAAGAAAAAACTGTTTGATGTAATAAAAAAAGTAGTAGCCGTCCGAAGCAAATTTATTCACATGTGTGATCAATAATCTTCCTCCGGGTTTCAACACACGATTTATTTCTTTGTAGGCTTGCTTTACATCCGTTATATCCAGGTATCGAAACACCTCAATTGATATGACAAGATCAAATGTATTATCAGGAAATGGAAGAGAGGAAGCTACTCCTTCCATGAAATTAATATCCGGAAAATTGGTCCTTGCGTACTCCAGCATTTTTACGGAAGGATCTATCGCATGAACTTCAAATCCCTTATTGAGAATATAATTTGAGAAATGTCCTGTCCCGCAACCGAGATCCAACACTTTTCCAGCGACGGGTAACTGAGCCAGCTCACCTTCTACTTCTTCAAAAATCTGGTATCTTCCATAAATGAATTCATCGGTGAACCGGCCACGGCTAAAGTCACTGTAGCGTCCTTGAAAAATTCCACTGTCAAGGTTGTGCCGCTCAATAGCCTGCTCTCGCAATTCCTCTACTCTGTCTGTACTCATAATTACTTTTGGTTTAAAAATTCAGAAGCTGTTGCTTCCATGGTCATGGAAGTAAATCCCGTTGATTGATGAAGCGATCTGTAATGCATTAAAATTTTTTCCAGGAAAGAAAGATTCTCTTTTAAGTGACTGCCAAAATTATGCGGATGCCACCAAAGATGAAAGATTTTTTTTTGATTTGCAGCTGTAGTCATCTGGTTCCGGATTCGATTCAATCTCAACCCTTCAAGCCATGATAATCGGGCACTCCAAGGCCTTAGAAAACGACTTGATGGAATGTTGCAAAGTCCGTTCACAAACTCAGGTGAATGAACGTGTGTTCCGGAAATATTCAGGTAACTATCGACCAACCTCAGTGCTCTACGCAATCTTGATTCACTGTTTCTGTTTCGCGGCTCATAAAGCCAGGAGTGTTCGTTGCCACGGAAAACGGCAAGCCCTTCTTCAAAACAAATCCTGAGGTATTCATAATTGTATTGATTGCGCGGGAATACAATGCTTTTCATTGTAATTCCAAAAGGTGCTGCTGCTTTTCGTGCAGCTCTCAGATCGTCCCGAAATTGTTGTAGTGTTTGTCCGTCTTCCAGGCAATAATAATGGCTAAACGTATGGGTCGCGATCTCATGTCGCTTTCGCTGTTCAATCATTTTTATTAAGGACGCACCAAAATGAAATGGATCATCCGATTCATCTTTTCCAAGATTATCAAGATAACCCAGAAATGGAGAAAGCACTGAATTCTTATACGAAGGAAGAGTTATAGGCAAATTTTTCATCAGCCCTTCTTTCCCCGAGCAAAACAAAAAACCAACTGTAGCGAAAGTGACTTGCACATTGTAGCGATCAAAAAGATCAAGCATGGCAGGAATTGCTTGCCGCACACCAAGTATGTGAGTTGAATAAGACTCGAGGCTGCGGGTATCTCTTACTCCCCAATGTAATTCAAAGTCAAGTGAAATAATGAAAGTTCCGTTTTTCATTTGGTGTCAAAGAACTACAAAATAATTTATCGTAAACAAGTGATTTCAAAAAAGATTTAACCATTATTAATTTCTTTTTTTTGATCTTTCTTTTTTTGTTTATAATAGTAATTTGTAATAATCAAACTTGCCACAAAAAAAGGTATTGCGGGAATTTTATATCGTACCAAGGATCCAAAATTAGAAGTACTTAGCCCAACTGCAAAAGCAAAAAATAAACTGAAAGAAATGCTAAAAAAAAGAAGATGATTTTTAAGAACCAATTTGACAAAATAATAGACTTTCAATCGGACCAACAGATAAATTGTAAAAATTAAGATGGCAAGATTTTCAATGCCGGAAACAATCATTCCCGGGTTATATGATTCCCACAGGAAAGGCCTGAATAACGCTGCTATAATGGCAATCGGAGCTTTACGCGCTACACCTTCGATGGTCGGATCGAAATCACCAATATCAAAGGAGGATCCGTGATAATAGTCTTGTTTCAAATCCTGTTGCGTGATCAGTGCCTTTTGCAAGATGTTATCCACTGAATAATCTTTAAAAGAATCACCCAACAATTTTAAGAATAAAAAGCCAAGTAAAAGTGCCATCGTGATTAATGTAGGGGCAATTGCTGAACGGATCAGTTTGTTCTCGACCTTTTCAAGCCGATAGCTGGCAAACCAAATCAAGGTTCCGGGTAACATGGCAAATAAAATGTACGGCTTGATCTTTATCAACACCCATCCGGAAATAAACAAAAATAAAATATTGATTACATACTTTTTCCTAAGTTTAACAATATGATAAAAGGATGAGGCAAATAATGAAACTGCTGAAAAGGTCAGTGTGTCCTTTAATAAACCTGAGCCCCAAAAAAAAACGGAAGGAATAAAAAGAATTGCAAAAGCTAATTCCTTTTGCAGTGTAGGAAATTCTGAAATAAACATTTTGTACATCCGCCAGATCGGAATGTAGGTGATCAAAGCAAGTAACATTGTTTGTCCCAAAAAACTATTGTAAGACAATAAAGAAAGCACCCATGTTATTTTAGTCACATAAACAGCAGTTCTGTCAAAAGCATAGATTGGCCAATCAGTACTCCTGTCAAAAGTTGAAAATAACCTTACATCAATGTCAGTAAAAGTATACTTCATGGCGTTGTATGGATTCTGTAAAAAAAGTCTGGCCACACAGGAATTATCATGATAATAAACAAGTGTATCACCGCCTTTATAGTAATATACATAGACTAAACAAACTCCAATTGCACCAATAACTTTTGCAAATAACCCCGGCAAAAAATATCTATAGTAAGGCTGTAATTGAATATGTCTTCTTTTAATCGCAATACCCACAATATAAAAAGAGATCAACATCAATGGAATGATAATTAGATCCTTAAAAAAAATGTACTCTTTCATTAACCTTTACTATTTTTTTGAATTCAATTTTCAAAGATAGAGACAAGAATTCATTCTCAATCAGTCAATTTAAAGTACGACAAAAACCGGCGGAGGAAATTCGGTTTATTAAAACCAGTTAGTTACGGATTGTGATACGGTTCATTTTTTATAATTGTCATTGCTCGATAAATTTGTTCAAATAAAAATAATCTCACCATTTGATGAGTAAACGTGAACCTTGAAAAAGCTAACGTAAGATTTGCCCGTTGACTTACCTGCTCAGATACACCGAATGCTCCGCCAACAATAAAGATTATTTTTGGAAGTCCTCTTACCATCAGGCTATTCATAAAATCAGCTAACTGAACCGAAGTATATTGCGCTCCTTTTTCATCCAGTAAAATCACGAAATCTTTCGCGCTAATTTTTTCAAGAATGACTTCCGATTCTCTTTTAACAACTTCTTTATTATTTCCGGTAGTTGCTGACGGAATTACAACAATTTCAACCGGCAAATAATGAGTCAACCTTTTTGAGTAGATTTGAATTCCCTCTTCCAGGTATTTAACGGAGGTTTTACCGACAAAAAAAAATTGCACCTTCATATCAATGACATTGGCCGAAGGTATATTAAAATAAGAAGTGAGTAATTCATCATGAAGTAAATATTTTAACCAAATCAGTATCTTTCGCTCATCAAATTTCGTATCGCATTGCTGGCTTGATAATTGCAAAGTCCCGCCAAATCAAAATCTAAATGAAAACTTTAAAAATATTCATCCTTTTTCTTCTGCTGGCTGCATCAGGAAAAGCGTTGGATATTTATGATGACATTGCCAATTCAATTCGATCAGGAGACCCGAAACAAATCGCATTTTATTTCAGCAATACTGTTGACCTCACCATTTTAAACCAGGAAGAAGTTTACAGTAAGGCCCAGGCTGAACTTATCGTAAAAGATTTTTTGAATAAGAATTCTCCAAAAACATTTACTATCCTACACAAAGGCTCATCCAAAGAAGGAACACTTTATGCCATCGGCAATCTTGTTACACTCAATGGAAAAACCTTTCGTACTTCTTTCTTTGTGAAAATGACTTCCGGAAAATACATGATCCAGGAATTAAGATTCGAAACTCAATAATACCTCACCTGGCTCTTGTTGAAAACACTGTCTGTATAAATAGGCAGTGTTTTCTTTTTTAAATTGGTTACAAAACTATCTTTGTCAACATGAGTATGACTCAACTGGATTTTGAGACGCTTGATCTCCGCAACTTTATCGAAAATGCCCTCAAAGAGGATGTTGGTGATGGCGATCATACATCGCTTGCATGCATAAAAACAACTTCCACCGGAAAAGCTGTTGTTAAAGTAAAGGAAGATGGTGTGATTGCCGGATTGGTGCTTGCCGAGAAGATTCTCAATCACGTGGACAATACCATTCTTGTAAAAGTTTTGACTGCTGAGGGAGCGTTTGTAAAAAAGAATGAGGTTGTATTGGAAGTAGAAGGAAAAATCCAATCCATTCTGAAGGCTGAGCGTTTGCTGCTTAACTGCATGCAACGAATGAGCGGCATTGCTACGCTCACACGAAAATTGGTTACCGAAATTAAAGGTACCAATGCCAGGATTCTTGATACAAGGAAGACGACTCCCAACTTTCGCTTGTTTGAAAAATGGGCTGTCCTGCTTGGCGGTGGACTTAACCACCGTTTCGGTTTGTATGACATGATCCTGATCAAGGACAATCATGTGGATGCCTGCGGAGGAATTACAGAAGCAATAAAAAGAGCGAATGCCTACCTGCAACAGGAAAATAAAAACCTGGCCATTGAAATTGAAACAAGATCTATAGAGGAAGTTTATCAAGTTCTTTTATCAGGAGGAGTACAACGTATTATGCTTGATAATTTTTCGCCCGGCCAATTAAAGGAAGCCGTAAAATTGATCAATAAAAAATATGAAACGGAAGCATCAGGTGGAATTACAATGGAGAATATCCCTGAATACGCTGAGAGTGGTGTTGATTATATTTCCGTCGGGGCACTCACGCATTCTTATAAAAGTCTTGATATCAGTTTTAAAATAATTCCCTAATCACCGCAGTGCTTTGAAAATCAAAATCAACTTTATCAGAAAAATAATGCGAGGTATTGTTTATTCGGCACCGGTCAGAACACTTATAAATTATTCAAAGACCACAGCGTTACCCGGCTTCGATCATCTTCCGGTTTATGATGTAGCCGATTTCTTTTTTACAGGCATCCAGCGAGGAGGAGTAAAAACAAGAGCACAGTCGCTTGCATTTAGCTTTTTCCTTGCCCTATTCCCTGCAATTATTTTCTTATTTTCATTGATCCCGTATGTTCCCATCCAGGATTTCCAGGATCAACTGCTCGATCTCATCCGGAATTTGCTTCCTAACAATGCGTATGATGCAACTCGCTTAACGATTGAAGATATTATCAAACACCAACGTGGAGGCTTGTTATCACTCGGCTTCCTACTTGCTCTTTATTTTACAAGCAACGGTTTCATGGCACTTATGAAAGGATTTAATACTTCGTATCATGTAAGTGAAAACCGTACACCAGCGAAAAGAAGGATCGCCGCTCTCGTGCTTACCCTGACCTTGTCCACCCTTCTGATTATTGCAACTGTGTTGATTATCTTCGGAGAAATTGCTACAAAATATTTGGTTCAACATCATATCCTGAAAACAAAGACACAGGTTTGGCTCCTGCTTCTTGGCAAATGGCTCATTGTGCTTGCATTGTTGTTTTTTGCAATTTCCTTTCTTTATTATTACGCACCTTCCGTAAAAAAAAGGTGGCGTTTTATTTCAGCAGGATCCACATTTGCAACTGTGCTGGTAACGATGGCTTCCGTTGGATTTGCTTATTTCGTGAACAACTTTGGACAGTATAATAAACTGTATGGTTCCATCGGAACACTGATTGTCATTATGCTTTGGATTTATTTCAACTCGCTTATTTTAATTCTTGGCTTTGAATTAAATGCAAGTATTGACAATGCAAAAAAGCAGGTGAAGCGTGTATTCTGATGCAAAAAACTATTTATAGATTTTTACGCCTGAATTTTCATCTGATATTTTCCAGGCGCGATACATTCCTGCTGAATTGAAAATGAGTTCAACATTGCCCAACGTATCCAGGGCAATCACTCCGCCTTCACCATTTATCTTTTTCAACTTATCGTTTACAACAAATTCACATGCCTCTTTCAATGATAAATTTTTATATTCCATTAAACAAGAAATATCGTACGCAACTACTGAACGTAAAAAATATTCTCCATGACCTGTACATGATACTGCGCATGTATTGTTATTTGCATACGTTCCTGCGCCGATGACCGGGCTATCTCCTACTCTTCCGAATCGTTTATTTGTCATTCCTCCGGTTGAAGTAGCTGCTGCAAGATTTCCATTCACATCCAATGCAACCGCTCCAACCGTACCGAATTTTTTAGCTGAATGATCCAGTTGCATCTTTTCCGATTCACGAATCTCCATCCATTGATCATACCTCAACTGATCAAAAAAGTAATCTTCATTTTCAAACTTTAGCTTCATTTTTTTTGCAAACTGTTCTGCTCCTTCTCCAAAAAGCATGACGTGCTCGGAATGATCTATGATGGCTCTTGCCAGTTGAACCGGGTTTTTAACACCCTTAATTCCGGCGACGGCTCCTGCTTTCAGATTAGCTCCTTCCATGATCGAAGCATCCATTTCATGCTTGCCATCATTTGTAAAAACAGAACCTTTTCCTGCGTTGAATAAAGGAGAATCTTCCAATTCAATAACTGCAGCTTCGACAGCATCCAACGCATTTCCACCTGTCTTTAAAATATGGTATCCATGCTCAACTGCCTTTGCAAGAACATTCTTATAACGTTCCTCCATCTCCGCAGTCATCTGAGATTTTAATATCGTTCCTGCTCCTCCATGAATTGCAATCGCAATCGGTTTCATATGCATCTGATCTATTTCATAACAAAGGAAAGAAAAATTGTTGGTCCGCTATACATTCTAACGTTCACAGATTTCCTTGTATGCGCAATACTTGCAACGCTCCACTTCAATGGTCTGGTCAAAAGGCAACGCCGGATTCATGATTGCTGAAATCAAAGTAATTAAACCACTCTCAAATTCTTTAAACTGTTCCCTAGAAATGGCTTCACCTCCATTTAAATACTTAATTCCTTCTGACAAATTTTTTATTGCCAACACACCCGCTTTGACAGGTTTTTCAATAGATTTTTTCGAAAAAAGGTAAGAATAAAAATAGGTCTGAAACTGCTCCTTGAATTTGGGATCGTGAAATATTTTTTCCAAATTTTCCGGGTTACCGGAATCGACTTTCCCTGTTTTATAATCAATGATCCTGACATTTCCGGCTGCTTCGTCTACACGATCAATAATTCCATACAACAGAACAGCTTTGTTGCTACCAATCTGAATCGGATGATAAAATTTTTCTTCAAGAAAACGGATGATGATCGGCAAATCCCTTTTATCAATTCTCAAAACTTTTTGAACCAACTCGATCATCACATGTCTCAACAAAATATTCTTTCCTTCCAATAAATCATCTCCGCTAAACTCTTCCTTAATCGCCAGGTCAATCGCTGTAGGAATTTTCTTTTCAAGCTGAGCAAAAACAGATTCCGTCAGGTTACTTGTTTCTCCATATAACAATTGCATGGTCCGATGCAGAATCTTTCCGAATGTTGCAGCCTCCATGTTTTCCTCTGCTTCCTCCTGCTCCCTGATTTTTGCTATGTACTGAAAATAGAATTTTAACGGACAGGTAATGTAACTGATCAATGCAGAAGCCGAAAATTTTACTGAATATTCATTGTAAGAATCACCTTTATAGAAATATTTTTCAAGGTCACTCATTAGATCGACTGTCTTTTTAATTACAATCTCTTTGGTTTCAGTCCTCACAAAATCTGTTACCGCAATGCTTGAGTTAATTTTTATTTTATCCGGAAATTTTTTCTGCATTTCATGCACAAGCTGTAACAAATACCTTGATTTCTCTCCTGCTGTAATGCTTTTCGTTTCCGTATTGTACAACAGGTAAATATTTTTTGCCCGCTGAAGAAGCCGGTAAAAGTGATACGATGAAACAGCTTGCTGATCCTCATACGTAGGAAGGCCGAATGACTTACGGATGTTATATGGAATAAAAGAAGGATGATTGGAAGAAGCCGGCAACGTGTCTTCATTGACAGAGAGAATAAACAGGTTCTCAAAATCAAGCAAGCGTGTTTCCAAAAAACCCATGACCTGCAATCCTTTCAGAGGTTCTCCTGAAAACGGAATCTTGGAAGAGTAAATGATTTCTTTATATAAATTCCAGAATGTATCCAATGACAATTTTTGTGAATGTTGTTTTACCACATCTTCCAATCGTTTCAATTGCACATAAAAATGATACACATATTCCGATTCAATTTCGTGAAATTTGAATTCCCTTTCCTTCATGCTTTCCAATATTTGCAGGAGCACGATTTTAAAATAGTCAAACACATCTTCCGGTTTATTCAATTCATGGAAAATATTTTTGAAAAGTTCAGGCGAATTTTCATCGCATAACTTCTCCTTCGGAATCTGAATCCATCTTAATTCCTTCTGAAATTGCTTCATCCATGTTCGTATGTAATTGGCTTCGACTTGCTGTATAGAAGAATGATTTAATATGTTGATGACATGTTTATAATAAAAACTGATCTGACCATCCTTTGACTTCCGGATATTCCTTTGAAGAAGGATGAGCGACTCCAACAACGTAAATAACGGCGTTGATGAAAGCGGATAACCCATTGTCACATTGAAAGCTTCAATGTTTTCAGGCAATGAATACAAGACGGGAAATAACAGGCTTTCATCAGGAAGAACAACTGCTATTTTATCGGCGGGAATATTTTCAGCTGTTGTTAAATCCTTCAACATATTTCCAACAACCTTGGCTTGCCCGACCTGCATCGGCACTCCGATCATTTCAATAACCTTTTCGTTCGTTTTAAAATCGTTCGCATTCCATTTGAAACCGGGTTTAAGCAATGCATTATTTCTTAAAAAAATTCCTGCTTCCTGCTTTATGTCATCGAAATAATAAGAATCCGCATCCCAAAAAATTTCGCCGGTACCCTCATCGAGGAGATGTTGAATAATTTTTTCCTCTGCCTTAGACAACGCGTAAAATCCCGCAAAAATTATTTTATCATGATTCACTGAAATCTTCTTCGTCTCCAGGCTTTCAGCAACATGACGATACGCAGACCCTTCGTAAGCCCAGTTTTTTTTATTGAGTTGAATTTTAAAATCACCATAGATGCTGCCAAGATGTTTCCAATTTTCCAGGAATTCATTTTTAAGTTTGCCCGGTTCTTTGTTAAAAAAAGTTTTCCAGAAAGTTCGGATGCGCTCCAGGTCTTCCTCTGCTAATTCAAAGTCTTCGTCAATTTGCCTTTCATCCCTGATGTATGCAAATAATTGCTTCGTATCAGCAAGACTACGATCCGCCTCATCAAAATCTTTCAACAACATTTCTCCCCATGGATAGAATTTCTCAAAAGACTCATCCGGAAAATATTTTTTATACACTTCGAACAACTCAAACATCAGCGCAAGTTGATCCGGAATGATGTGTGTCGAAAAACTCCGGATAAAATCCTGTATGGAAAAAATTTCAGGAGACCAATGTGGTTTGTCAATTTTTTCAGCCAACAGTTTTTTGAAAAACAAACCAGCTCTACGCGTTGGAAATACAAGACAAAGCGATGACAGGTCACCGTTGTTTCCATCATACAATTCATCAACCAGCTGCCCGAGAAATGTCGGCATAAAAAATTTTTGAAAATTTATTCTGCAATATCAGAATATTTGCCGGAGTTCGTGAAACGGATTTCAAAAATAATGACAGCTGAACATGCCAAAAAAAGTTTAGCGTGTATGGATGAGAATTTTTTCCTTCACGCAATCTGTTCCATTTAAAATGGAAATGAAATATATTTCATCATGAACTAAAAATGGATCCATCAAAAGATTGATTTCCTTACCATCATACGACAACTGATTTTTCACAGGTATTTCTCTTCCAAAAATATCCAGAAGAATAATTTTAGAATCGCTCATATCCATGCCATTTCTCGTTATATGAATCAACCTTCCATCGGATGGATTTGGAAAAAAAGTGTACACTGAAGAAGCGGATTTATCCATATACACGTGCACGGCATCTGAATAGGTCAAGCTTCCATCGTAATTCGTCTGCCTCAAACGGTAATACGAATTTCCCGGTAATGGCTTTTTATCAATAGCAGAATAATGCAGCTCATGGCTGCTGTTTCCCGCGCCTTTTATGACCACAACAGGATCGTAAGCAACTCCGTCTTTTGATCGTTCGACCGTGAAATAATCATTGTTAATTTCCGAGTCGGTTGTCCAGTCACAAACTACATCATCCCCTGATTCTACTGCGTTAAAACTCACGAGTTCTATCGGCAATCCACCGAGAGGAAAACCAAGCGAAAATTTTGATTTGAAACTCGAAATCGCGTTTGAAGTAATGTTCCCTGTTGTATTTGCAGTTCCTGTTCCGCCCATGTCTAACCAATTTGAGCTACCATCATCGTTTATAACACTTACATTAGACTTGTCCGTCACACCATCATCTGCGTCGTAATAAAGTTTCATGGTTGCGGTGACAAAGTTGGATACATTTTGCCTGTTGAAATTCCAATACCTGGTCGCAGAAACAGTTGCAAGGGAAGAAGGAATGTTATAACCAAGAGAGCTGGCAGACGAATTAATAACCTCTCCTTCGTAGGTAACCGAAGTTGTGTTCGAATGCCATGTAGTAAGCACAGCGGGGCGATAGGACGATCCCTTCCCGATCGGAAAATTTCTGCTTGTCTGACTTAAAGTAGCGACAGTTTGTTTCATGGGTCCATTAACGAATGAACCGGCAGAACCCATCGTTGCATTTGCGCTGCTTGTGCAAACAAGAATATTTGTTGAAGTTGTATTTAGATTTCCGGAAGACATTGTCAATAGGCTGGAAACATTTTCCGTACTCGCCAGCGTAACATCACTCGATGCATTGATGGTGAGATTATAAAAGGTAGCTGCAGAACTTCCGCCTATTGTTTGTGGTACGCTTCCGGAAAAAGTGACGGTCCCGGTTCGTGCTGTAAAAGTTCCATCGTTATAAAAAGCATTTGTTCCGTCATAGGTGGATGTCAATGTCATGTTTTTTGAATCTCCGCTTACTCCCTGGATTGAACGAACATCAAAAGTTTTGTTTACGTCAATGTATAAGCTCAATAACATAAAATCAGCTGTAGAACTTTTTGAAGTTGCCAGTGAAACGGCTGCTCCTGAAGTTCCTGTTACTTTCATATTCGGTTGAACGACTCCGGGGAAGGGTGCAAAATCAAACGTTGTTCCTGTCGCTGTCGAATTATTTCCGAATTGAACAGTTCCGCCAGTCACTTTTACCGTTCCTACAGTTCCACAAATAGACCAGTCATTATTGGTACCTCCGGGAAGATTATGATTTTGAAGAATGATTGTACCGCCACTCATGTAAAAAGAACTTGTAGATAAATCGTTCTGAAAAAATATTCCCTGCTTTGTTCCGGTTGAACCATTTTGAAGAAGGATGGTTCCGCCTGTCATCCTGAAACTAAACGGCGCACTTGAATTATTTGAAATACCTCCATACACATCTAAAAAACCAGCGCTCACTTCAAGATAAGGGACAAAACTTGCTGGTTGACTATAAAGCAATCCAAGGGTTCCTGTGGTGGAGCCTACATACACATTACCGCCCGATACATACAATGAACCTTCTAGGTAAAGCGTGCTGCTTCCCGGGCTGAACCATAAAGTTCCCTGTGGGACTTTGAATATAACCGTTGATGTGATTGTGAAATTAGATGCAGCTGCAGCATTAATTGAATAACTGCTTGCGTTGTCATGAATATAGGTTCCGACTGTTGTAACCAGCGAAGTAATACCAGATTCAAACGTCGAAGATTGTACATCAAGATAGGTTGCAGAAGAAGATTTGTTAAGTGTAACTGTATTCAGCGACCAGGTTCCTGCACCTGAAATTGTAGCGTCTAACGCTCCATCAAAAGTAAGATTCACACGGTCGTTGGCATCGTATACAAGATCGACAGTCCCGTAGTTAATCAGGTCACCTCCTATCTTCAGCGAATGTGTACGAGTGTTATTGCTGTTATAAAGAAGTTGTGCGCCGGTATTGACAATAATATTGTCACTGACAGTTAATGTAAAATTTCCTGTGCTTCCGAATTGTAAAATACCTGATGAACCCTGGCCAATGTTGATTACTGAACAAGCACTTGTTGAACTCACAAAGATTGTCATCAAATCTGCAATGTATGCCGTATCGCCTGCACGAGGATAATTTGATGCAGCAGCGCCACCATACGTCACAGTCGACCACGAAGAATTTGTATTCCAGTTGACTCCACTGGTACGGGAGTAATACGTAATCGCGTTGGCCTGAATGATCAAAAAGAGAAAAGCAACTGCCGTTGCAATTCTCTTTGACATTCCATAAAAAAAACCTGCGCGATACATGGTTTATTTTTTTGAAAGCAGATTGTCTTCAAACAACTGAAGTCACCATCCACTATTACTATTAATAAAGATCACCTATTACCGATAGAAGTTGCCGGTTCATACAACTACTGATTACAGGTGTAAGGATTTAACAGGTTCGTTAAGAAAAAGATTTACAAAAAATTAAAAAATCCTTAAGATTAAAAATCAACCAATCAAAACGATCTTTTTATTTGCTCATAAAACTGTAAGAATTTTTTTAAAAGCTCTCTTCTTCACTTCACAATGCCTACAAAATCAGGAATAAGGATTGCAAAAAAATCAATTGCCGAATACTTTGAGCATTGAGTAGCTTCATCAATTTCCCATACATTTGCGACTACAAATTGAATGAACAGCTATTGATGAAAATCAGGGGTTTACTTCTACTACTCGTTTTACTTTTTACCGTCCCTTTAGCATATGCTTCTCCAGAAGATACTGCGAAAAAAGTAATCAGTATACCGACTGTGATAAAATACATCGATGAGAATGCTTTTACATCCCAACAGGTACTATTTTATGCTCTCGATACGACATTAAACAACCTTGAAATTATTAATCCAACGATTTGGAGACACTACAACTTCCTTTCTAATATCGGCAGCGCAGCTTCATCACAATTGTTTTTGACACGGACAACCCTGTTTACTGATATTGGTTTTCACACCTACGATCTTTACCTGTTCAACGAGGAAAAAATCCGGTACTTCAAAACCAACAAAGCATTTTCAGAGATACAGTATCACCTTGCAGCAGGAAAAGAAGCGCAGATAACGGTTGCGTTGTCTGAGAACATCACCAAAAACTGGAATGCCGGGCTTGATTTTAATCGCCTTGGTTCACAGGGCTTTTTAAAAAATGGAACTACCTATAGCAGCTACCTGAACCTTTACACATGGCTTCATTCAGAAAACAACCGTTACAATTTACTCGCTTATGCCTATTGGAATACGGTTGAAAATCATGTGAACGGAGGACTTCATAGTGATTCTATTTTTGACAATAGCTCAGTAAGCAATCTTGAAATGCAAGGATTGCTTGTCAACCTGGCGGACGCTGAAAATCATTTTCACAATCACAAATTTTCGTTGCGACAATTTTATGATCTGGGTTATAAAACGGAAGAGAAAACTTCTGATACGACAAGCGATTATCATTTCAAAGCGGCGTCAAGAATAGAATACTCGATCAATCTTGAATCGCGTTCATTCACTTATATCGATACAGATCCCGGTGATTTTTACACCCATAGTTTTCTGTCAACTTCATCTCACGACTCACTTCACTATTTCGATTTAAGAAACCGGATTTCTTTATCATCGCTCACCAATTCGAAAAACCATCCTGACAAATTAAGATCGCTTTACTATTCCGTTGGCATGGAACATCAATGGCTAAGGTATTCGCAATTTGCAAATCCCGGTTTGCAGTTTCTTGACAGGATTTTTCAAAACACTTCGGTGTTCGGAAGCCTGAGTAACCTTGATGACGAACATAAAATATTTTTGAAAGGTTCAGGAGAATACATTTTCGAAGGAGAAAATATAAATGACTACAAGGCAGAAGGTCTTGTTCGTATTCCATTGAACGAATTTGGTTTTCTGAATCTTTCTGCAAAACACAGTTTGAAGTCGCCAGAATTTATTGACGAGCATTATTATTCCAATCATTTTATCTGGGATTCGCCTCTGGCGAACGAGAAGAGTTCTGTGAAAAATATTTCTGCTGACTATTCTTATCCAAAATACAAGTTCTCGATCAGAATTGAAGCAACATCCATCAGCAATTTAATTTATCTTGACTCGACTGCTTCGCCTTCACAAAGTCAACCTGAAATCCAAGTGCTGAACTATTCGCTTACCAAGAATTTTCAACTGCAAAAATTCCATTTGAATAATTCATTCATCATTCAAAAAGCAAATCATGATGAAGTGTTGCATCTCCCATCCTTGATTTGCAATCAGTCTCTCTTTTATGAATCCTTCTTTTACAACAAAGCATTGCTGCTACAAATCGGTTTTGATTTTAATTACAGCTCACTTTATTATGCGGATGCGTTCATGCCCGCAACAGGCCTCTTCTATTGGCAGAATGAAAAGAAGACCGGTGGATATGCGCTGGCAGATTTTTTTGTCAACCTGAGAATAAAAACAGCAAGAGTATTTGTAAAACTTGAAAACATCACCGACTTTTTTCCGAACAAAGGATATTATTTAACTCCGCATTACCCGATGCAAGGAACAACGCTGAAGTTTGGTTTCAGTTGGAGATTTTTTGATCAGTGAAAGGGAGTGATTGAGTTGTTGTGTTGTTAAGTTCATAAGGCGGCATTCAATAACTAAATAACTCAACAACCTTCTAACTTAACACCCATCCTCACGTCTTCTGTTTTTTCTTCTTTGCTGCAGGAAATAAAATATTGTTCAGGATAAGCCGGTAACCCGGGGAGTTCGGATGCAAAGCAAGATCAGTCGGAGGATCACCAACCTGGTGTTGGTAATCTTCAGGATCGTGTCCGGAATAAAAAGTCCAGGTTCCTTTTCCAAATTCACCGTGAATGTAACGAGCTTCATCTTTGGCTTTGTTCTCACCCATGATGAGGACTTCACTCTTAATGAATTTTTTTCTGAAAGCTGTGGTTTGTCCCATGAAACCTTTGATCACTTGTTCATGATCCTGGCAAAGCATGGTCGGCACCGGATCCCACTTCGCTGAAAACTCAAAGAGTGTAAAGAAATCTTCAGCCCGATTCGGCGTACCACGAACGGCAGGACCATTATCAATTTCAGATAACCTGTATTCACCCGGATTGGTATTCAGGTTATAGCCCTTGAAAGCAAAATCCTTTGCATAGTCCAGCTTCGAATTCATATTCGCATCAGCGCCATCTCCGTCAAACATGGATTCACAAATGTCGACTCCTTCAGAAGCAAGAGCACAGTCGTAGCTGTCAGTAGCAGAACACATCGCGAACAGGAAACCTCCTCCAACTGTGAAGTCGCGAATCTTGAGAGCAACTGCAAGTTTCATCTGTGAAACTTTTTTGAACCCAAGCTGATGCGCCATCTCTTCCTGGAGCCTCACATTTTCCTGATACCAAGCTACATTCCGATAAGCAGCCCAAAAGTGCCCGTATTGCCCTGTGAAATCTTCGTGATGTAAATGAAGCCAGTCATACTTTGGTAAAATGCCGGATAAAATTTCTTCATCGTAAATGATGTCATAAGGAATCTCAGCATAATTTAAAGCAAGGATAACGGCATCATCCCAGGGTAATTTCGGCAATTTATTTTTAGGTGAATAGACAGCAACCTTTGGAGCTTTCTCCAATTTAACAGCATCCATGTTCACTTCCGGGTTTGCGATCTCAGCCAGGATGGCTTGTTTCTGAACATCGGCAATGATCTGGAATGATACGCCGCGAATCGAACATTCTTTTTCAAACAAAGGGTAATCAGCAATTAAAAAACTTCCACCCTTGTAGTTGAGCAACCAGTACACTTCTATTTCTTTCTGCAACCCATAATACGCGATTCCGTAAGCCTTCAGATGATTCTTTTGAGTGTCATCCATCGGAATAAGAATGTACGCAGAACGTGCCCGGAAACCGGCGATTACTAAAGCAAGCAACAGAACTACTTTCTTCATTTGCATTTTACAAAGATAAGAAAGAAGGAATGTATTTGGTAGTGAATAACGAATAGTGAATAGTGAGTAGTGAGTAGTGAGTAGTGAGTATTTCGTCCGTTGAAACAGCGCGTGACTGAATTGTCTCCGAACTAACTAAATACTAATAACTAATACGTGCTAAAGTAAACGCAGCTTAATGAAGAATGTTTGACATAAGGCTATTCCATTAAAAAGGAGCTTCATCCTCATTCATGTCGTTCATTCTTGAACCGACAATGATTCGATTGGATTGGTAATCAACGATGGAACCGGAAATATGACTTGACTTGGATTCATCTCCGGCCGGATGCTCACTGTAATCCATGTCAGTAAACTTAGCAAGACGATCAATGAATTTCAGCTTAACCGTTTCAAGAGCTCCGTTCCGGTGTTTGGCGATAATAATTTCTGCAACCCCTTTTGTAGGATGGTTATCCTCATCGTATTCGATCTTGTAATATTCAGGACGATAAATAAAAAGAACCATGTCGGCATCCTGCTCAATCGCTCCTGATTCCCGAAGATCAGATAATTGCGGACGCTTGATACCACCGCGAGATTCCACGGCACGACTCAACTGTGACAGCGCCAGGATCGGAACATTCAATTCTTTTGCAATCGCTTTCAGTGAACGTGAGATCGAACTAATTTCCTGTTCGCGGTTCCCTGACTTTGAATCCACATCGGAACGCATCAGTTGTAAGTAGTCAACAATAATCAGTTGGATATCGTGCTGAACTTTTAACCGTCTGCATTTAGAACGTAAATCAAAGATTGACAAGGCAGGAGTATCATCAATATAAATAGGAGCTTCAGAAAGCTTTCCGGTCATGGTAACAAGTTGCTGCCATTCCACCGGATTTAATTGACCTTTCTTTAACTTCTCGGCAGGAATTCCTGTTTCGGAAGCAATCATCCGTTGAACCAACTGTACCGATGACATTTCAAGTGAAAAGAAAGCAATCGGTTTCTTGAAAGAGATAGCTGCATTTCTTGCCAATGAAAGCACGAATGCAGTTTTTCCCATTCCGGGTCTTGCAGCGATGACTACTAAATCTGATTTCTGCCAGCCTGATGTGATGCGATCCAAATCACTGAAACCGGATTCAACACCGGAAATTCCGGTTCCATGTTTCAATGCAGCTTCGATCTGTTTGTACGCTTCGCTTACCATCGAGCTCATCTCTTGGTAATTCCTGCGAATGTTTCCCTGGGCTACATCAAAAAGGTTTTTTTCTGCACGATCAAGGAGAAAGAAAATATCAGATGTGTCTTCGTAAGCGTCTTTAATGGTTTCAGAAGAGATGCGGATTAATTCACGCTGAATGTGCTTTTGAAGAATGATGCGCGAATGATATTCAATATTCGCAGCTGATGCAACACGGCTGGTGAGCTGTGTAATGGCAAACGGACCACCGACAATATCCAACTCACCGCTTTGTTTCAGTTCGTTCGTAACCGTGAGAATATCGATTGGTTCTGATTTCTCAAACAATCTTCTGATTGCATGAAAAATCATCCGGTGAGAATCTTTGTAAAAAGAATCTGGATGGAGTATGTCGATAACTGAAGTCAAAGCATCTTTTTCAAGCATCAGCGCTCCGAGCACAGCTTCTTCCAAGTCAACTGCCTGTGGCGGAAGTTTTCCAAATGTGTTGACAAGCTGAGACTGGTATGTAGGTTTACCTGTTATCTTTCTCCTTGCAGAAGCTGCTTCTCCCGTATTAATTTTCTCTCCCGGTTCGACCATGATCTAAATATAACAATTGAATTGAACAAATTTTTCACGCAGCGAAGAAAATTTCAACAGACACGCGGTTGATAATTTTTTCTGAAAAGGGAGACGAAACTAAATAAATATTTTTCCTTATAATGTGTTGTTGAAAACTAAATTTAAATTTGTTGGACAAAAAAAAATAAGGATGATTTACAATGCATTAATTTTTTTTCCAAAGAAAAATCATTGATCAACTACTAAAAATTTATTATCATGAAGAAGGTGAAATTTTTTATTTTTTGTGTAACGATCGTCACTTATTTTTCCGCCTGTAAGAAAAATGATGACATAAATCCTGTCGTAAAAATCAACAATCCTGTTTCAGGTCAGCATTTTATTGTTGGTGATACTATCCATGTTTCTGCGGATATCAGCGATGACAATGAAATTACATCCATAACGGTTCGTTTGCTGAATTTAAGTTATATTTCTGTAGGAAGTGATTACACGATTCCTGTTTCAGCAGCTAATTACACGCTTAACATTCAATTTATAATTGATAACTTAAATCTTCCTTCAGGAAATTATTTCATAGCCGTGATTGCTACTGACGGACATTCTGAAACCAATTCCTTTGTTACTATCTATCTCAATGAATTGCAAAAGGAAAAAAAAGGAATCTATATCATGTCGGCTTCAAACAGTTCTTCGTTTAACGTTTCAAAACTCGATTCTTCAAACAATCCAATTCCTGTTATCAGCATAACAGGTGATTATTCAGGTTCCGCAATCTATTCACGTAATCATGAATTATTTACCCTCGGGAAAATTACCGGATCATTCAACGCCTTTAACCTGGATGACTATTCATTATCATGGACGAAACCGGCTGTTTCCTTTTCCATTCCAACTTTTCAGAATTTATTTTTTCTCGATGATCTTGTCTATGTTTCTTATTACGATGGAAATATTAAAGCATTTGACAAAAATGGATTAGTGAAATATACCGTGCAGCAACAAGGTTTTTTCAGGCCCGGGGTGATCTATAAAAATGATCAATACTTTTTTTCAGAAATTTATTATAGCGGAACAGACCTAACCAAAATCGCATCATTTTACCTCGTTACTGGAGTCGAAAATTTGGAGCGCACGATTGATATTGACTTGAAAAACATCTGTACACTTGACCAGGATCGCCTACTTCTTTTTGGAAATGATTTAATAACCGGACAAGGGAAAATTGAAACCTATAGTATTTCAGGAAACGGAACGAGTTTGCAACATGTTATACCAACCGGTAGTTTAAGCCATGTTGTTCAGGTAGACAATTCTCATTACTTTATTTCTCATTCTGATGGAATTTATTCGTTCAATTATTCATTGGGCAGCCTGATACCCTTTGTTTCGGGTTTCCATGCTTATTCATTGGAATATGATGAACTCAACCAGGAATTATTTGCCTGTTCAGGAGACCAAATCCACGTTTATAATTCTGCCTCAGGAAGTTTTGAATACAACATTGTCAGTGGAGATTCGGTGATGGACGTTCGCATCCTTTATAACAAGTGATAGAAAATATGAAATCAGAAATCTGAGAGATGAAATACGAAGTAAAAGACCTGTGTCATGCTGAACTTGCTTCAGCATCTCAAAGTTAAGGGATTCCGAAACAAGTTCGGAATGACAAGTCATGTTTAGGCTACTCTACCAAAAACTTCACATTACCTAAAGCACTTTTCCCAACAAGCCGCGCCACATAAACTCCACTGGAAAGTTTCGGCAATTTTAAATGTTGAACACTACTCCACAGCGGCAACTCATAACGAGCTACTTCTTTTCCTTCTGTATTATTAATAATTAGAAAAGTTTTATCGCCAACTGATGGATAGGTAAAAGTTATTTCTCCATTTAAGATTACAGGATTCGGAAATACATTAATTTTTTCAATACGAACTCCAATTTCCTGATTCCCGACTTCCGATGAATCACAGATACTACCAGGCAAAGCACCTAAATGATAATTAGGTAGGTTAGGCATCGTGAAACCATTATATGCAGGTAAATGAACACAGTGCTGACATACATCACAGGCTAAGCCAAGTGAATCAGGATTATTAATCACATGAATATCCAAAGTGCCATTTTCGCAATTAATATAAATTTTACCGTCAGGTGCCAGTTGTGAAAGAAAAAAAACAGTAGCTAATGGTGGGCTTGGAGAATAATAACCATCCCATGCTGCAACCATGGTTTGAGAAGAAGGAATATCAATTGCAGCCAAATCAAACTGATAAACATAAAGACAAGATGATACATATAACACCTTTGAACTTGGCGAAAAAGCTACCCCACCTCCTGCACCTTCCGGACCAGGGTCATTAATAGAAACATGAACCGGATTACTAAATTGTCCTGAACACCGATCAAAATCAAATATATCCAAATCCTTTAACTGTCCTCCGTTCGGTGGGTTATACATTGCAAATCTACTTCCATCGGGAGAAAAACATGCTTGGCCAACATTGTATCCACTCGCATTCCCATATGAATAGACAGTGCCAATATGTTGCATTGAATGTAAGTGAATCCCAGAAGGATCAATAAGGTAAATGTAATAGAGATCTGAAGTAGTTTGATGGAAAACCAGCCACCAATCTCGTCCATTTCCATGTCTTGTCGAAGTTAGGCGCGCAGGAATTAATGTATCATTTAATAACACATTATTTTTTGATACAACAGCACCCAAATTACCATTCATAGACATATCAATTACTGAAAAGTAAATATGATAAGATTGTAAAGGGAAACCATCAACATTCATATGAAGCAAATAATATTTGCTTGTATCCGATGGAATAGGAATAATTAAGACTGCTTGTGTCAAAAACAATCCATACCCGGAAACTGGACTATAAGTGCTTGGACTTATTCCGGAACCGTTCATCATTGTATCATTAGTAGCGTCTGCTATGTATTCTCCATTTGTATAAAAAAGTGTATTTCCATTTACATCGCATATTGTAGCTGAAGTAGAGCTCATCCACATATCGCGATTTGCAACATGGGTAATTACAGGCGAGCCCGAAATAAAATCCATATTAATTCCACCAAAAGGCGTATCGATTGCTCCACCATATCCCATCATCCACAAATTGTCTATTCCCTGTGAGCGAGAGTTAAAAAAAGAAAAAAAAAGAAAAAAAATCAGTAAAAATCTTTTCATGGTGTGTCTCAATACAAAACCTTATCAGTCTTCTTTTCCCACTCATCAAAAGCTTCAATGGCTTCTTCGTGTAAAAGTTGTTCAACGGGAATTTTACGATCGCTTAATTGGCATTCAATTTCTTTGTAAATAAATGCATCATCAAAATTAATTTTGGCTGCATCTTCTTTTGTGTTACCAAAATAAACTTTGTCAGGCCGCGCCCAGTAAATAGCTGAAAGACACATCGGACAAGGCTCGCAGCTTGTATAAATTTCGCATCCTTTTAACTGAAAATCATTTAATGTTTTGCATGCTTCGCGGATGGCAACCACTTCCGCATGAGCAGTCGGGTCGTTGGTGGAAACAACTTTATTAAATCCACGAGCGATTATTTTTCCTTCTTTCACCACCACACAACCAAACGGTCCGCCTGTGTTGCTGCGCATGGTTTCGAAGGAGAGTTTGATTGCCTCCCGCATGAAAGCTTGTTTATCGGAATAACTCATTATAACTCTAAGATACAAAATATGAAATCAGAAAGATGAAGGATGAAAAGTGGCAATACTGGAAATTGACTCCATTTTCATATTTCTGATTTCATTTTTCTGATTTTATTTCTCTGCTTTCTGATTTTTATTGATGGACACAAATATAGAAACTAACTCCTCAGCTTCCCGCATTAAGGGTTTTAATTTAGCTTCATTCAAGGTTCCTGATTCAACAAACAATTGCAACCAAAACAAGCTTTCATCAGCTTCCTCAATTACGATTCCTGTTTTTGCCCGGAATTCTTTAACGCTTCTCGCCCGGAATGCTGCTCTTGTGTTTGCTCCCACACTCGTTCCACTTCTCAACAGTTGAAGTCCCAACGTTTGATCTGCTTTACCATTTGGCAACGATTTAAACAAATTTATTATTCGCAGCGAAAACTTCTTGGTTCTTTCCTGTAAACCTCTTTGATCATAACTCATAATTAAAATTTTAAAATAGTTCAACTAAAAAATATAAAAATGACTACCTCTGATCTACAGCATTTTCATCTTTCCGATTTCATTTTTCTGATTTCTCTTTCTCTTCATATCTCAACTTTCTGATTTTTGATTTCACTTTCCACCACCACTCCCATTTTGCAAAATTTATCAATTCTTTTTTTCACAAGTAAAGATTTTTCTTCAGGCAACAACACAGCAAGATGATTTTTTATTTCACCCTTTACGATATCGTACATCTGTTCAGGAAAAGTATGAGCGCCACCGACAGGTTCACGAACGATACCGTCAATTAGGTTTTGTTTCAGCATGTCTTCTGCTGTTAGTTTTAATACTTCAGCAGCTTTCTCTTTGTAATCCCAACTTCGCCATAAAATAGATGAACAGGATTCAGGAGAAATCACCGAGTACCACGTATTTTCAAGCATCAGTACGCGGTCACCAATACCAATTCCCAACGCTCCACCTGAAGCTCCTTCACCAATGATGATACAGATAATGGGAACGCGCAGTTTCGCCATCTCAAAAAGATTCCGCGCAATCGCTTCCCCTTGTCCCCGTTCTTCTGCTTCCAGTCCCGGATATGCGCCGGGGGTATCGATGAGTGTAACAACGGGTATATTAAACTTCTCAGCCAGCTTCATCAATCGCAAAGCTTTCCGGTAACCTTCAGGATTTGCCATTCCAAAATTACGATACTGACGTTGCTTGGTTGTGTTTCCTTTTTGCTGAGCGATGAACATGATGGTTTGTCCGTCAATGCTTCCGAAACCTCCGATGATTGCTTTGTCATCCTTAACCGTGCGATCACCGAAAAGTTCGATGAAATTATTCTCGGTCATCGCATTGATGTAACTCAGGGAATACGGACGATCCTGGTGACGAGACAATTGAACACGTTGCCAGGCGGTTAGGTTTCCATAAATTCTCTTTCGTGTTTCTTCGAGTTTCCTTTCAAGGTCAGCAACTGTTTTACTGACATCAATTTTACTCTTTTCACCAATTTGCTTCTGCTTTTCAATCTGATCAATTAATTCTTCAATTGGTTTTTCAAAATCGAGAAATGTCATGCTTCGTCTGATTAGAATATGATTGCAAGATAGTTCAAAATCCGAAATATGAAATCAGAAAGATGAAAATGGTTCCAATTTCACTTCTCATCTTTCTGATTTCTGATTTTTAAAAATCTCTGATTTCCAACCTGTATATTCGTGACCAAATAGCAATTTATCAGAGGATGATCAGCTTTCCCAACGCAAAAATTAATTTAGGCTTGAATGTCATTGAACGCAGAAAAGATGGTTTTCATAACATCGAAACTGTTTTTTATCCTGTTCAATGGTGCGATGTATTGGAGATTATTCCTGACAGTGAAGCTAAAAAGAATTCAAGCTTCAAAGGTTCCGGAATAAAAATGTACAGTATAAATAAAGAGAATCTTTGTCTTCGCGCTTATCGTTTGCTTGCCGAGAAGTACAAACTTCCTGTTGTAAAGATACACCTGCATAAAATCATTCCTGTTGGTGCAGGACTTGGTGGCGGTTCTGCCGATGCCGCTTTTGCGTTGACGATGCTAAATAAATTATTCGATCTCAAAATAACGGAAGAACAACTACAGGATTATGCTTCTGAACTTGGAAGTGATTGCTCCTTTTTTATCCGCAACAAACCAGTATTCGCCTCCGGAAAGGGAAATGAGTTTGAAGAAATAAAACTTTCCCTGAAAAATTATTTCATTACGATTGTAAAACCCAAAGTGCATATTAGCACGGCGAAAGCTTACCAGCATGTGATTCCTCAAAAGCCGGTCAATTCATTAAAAGAGTTGATTAAATTACCGGTGACAAAATGGAAAGATGCGATCCAAAACGATTTTGAAAAATCCATCTTTGAAGAATTTGCTGTCATCCGAAATATCAAATCGAAATTATATACGCATGGAGCAGTCTATGCTTCCATGAGCGGAAGCGGTTCTTCGGTGTTTGGAATTTTTAAAGAAGAGAATGATTTCCGTTTGTCTTTTAAAAACTGTACGGTTTGGAATGGAAAACTGGAGTAATTAATTACCAATGATCATTGGTAATTAACTTTCATCCTCCTTCATTCCCCTATCCTGGAAAACAGAGCTGAACAAATCTTTGAAGCGTAATCCTGAAACAAGTGTATTCTTACTCAGTAAAGAATATTCTGCCAGTCCATGAAGCAAAAATTCCATCAGCAATAATTTTTCTTCTCCTTTTGCTTTTGGAAAAAATTTCTTCACGACATCATCCAATCCCGGAACAGACTGAAGAGCGGACGCATAATGTTTTTCAGAAATATCATTGAGTAAATCCACTTCATTGCCAGCACCAAACCATTCTGTGATTTCACGGTATGGATTTGCTTCCTTTTTCCGTTTCATTTTTTCCGGATCCGGAAAATGTTCGGTGAACCGCGTACGAATCGCTTTGCTGATCAGGTTTTGCGCGACAATCGAACTTCCCTCCTGTTCGCCTTCATACACCAGTTCAATTTTTCCTGTGATAGAAGGAATCACTCCCCAGAAATCAAGAATACGAATGGCAGTGTGATCTTCATTGTTGATCAGCATTCGTCTTTCGGCTGCACTAAAAAGATTTTCATATCCTGAGATCGCAAGTCGCGCACTCACTCCGCTCTTTGGATCAACAAATTCATTGCCGCGAGCTTCAAAAGAAATCTGTTCCAATAAGTTCTCGACAAGCTCGAACGATTTGATGGTTGCCTTCTGTTCATCGGATATGTTTGCTTCTTGTAATGTAATTTCTTTTGAAGTTGCAATGTCTTTTGGATAATGCGTAAGTATCTGGCTTTCGATCCGGTCCTTCAAAGGAGTTACAATACTTCCGCGATTGGTATAATCTTCCGGGTTGGCAGTGAAGATAAACTGGATGTCGAGAGGAAGACGAAGTTTGAAGCCACGAATCTGGATATCTCCTTCCTGTAAAATGTTGAACAATGCAACCTGGATACGCGCCTGGAGATCCGGCAATTCATTGATCACAAAAATTCCCCGGTGTGATCTTGGAATCAACCCGAAATGAATTACACGCTCATCAGAATAAGGAAGTTTGAGATTGGCGGCTTTGATCGGATCCACATCACCGATGAGATCTGCCACAGAAACATCAGGAGTAGCAAGCTTTTCCGTATAGCGTTCATCCCGATGCAACCATACGATTTCAGTTTGGTCACCATGCAATGCAATGACATCTTTTGCATAGCGCGACAATGGGTTGAATGGATCGTCATTCAATTCACTTCCTTTCACAACCGGAATGTATTCGTCCAGTAATTTAGTCAGCAGCCTTGCAATACGTGTCTTCGCCTGTCCGCGCAAGCCAAGCAATAAAATACTATGACGGGAAAGAATTGCTCTCTCCAAATCAGGAATTACCGTTTCATCATACGCTTTAATTCCTTCAAAGATTTTTTCCTTTTTCTTTAGTTTCTGAATCAGGTTATCACGTAACTCTTCACGAACTGTTTTACTTTTATAGCCGGAAATTTTTAGCTCACCCAGTGTTTTCATTTTTTGATTGCTCATATTCGTCATTCGTATATTAGTATTGATTCGCAATAAGTATCATCTTACTTTCTTCCTTCTATTCCTCTCATAATCTTCAAAAATATATTCTCCCAATCCTTTCAGTGAAGTGTAAAAAGCTTTGCCACCATTGGTTTCGGTAAACTCCTGAACAAAAGCGCGCAAGTATTGATCTTCAGCAACCATGAAAGTAGTGATCGGAATTTTCAGCTTACGACAGGAGATTGCCAGGTTCATACAACGATTGACAATTCTTCTGTCGAGACCGAAACTATTTTTATAATATTCACTTCCTTCTTTTATACAACTAGGCTTCCCATCCGTGATCATGAAAATCTGTTTGTTATTATTTTTTCTCCTTCGCAGAATATCCATTGCCAGCTCAAGTCCTGCAACCGTATTGGTGTGATAGGGTCCGACCTGTAAATAAGGCAAATCCTTGATTTCAATTTTCCATGCATCATCACCAAATACAATGACATCCAATGTATCCTTCGGATAACGCGTGGTGATAAGTTCACTCAAAGCCATCGCCACCTTTTTTGCAGGAGTAATTCGGTCTTCACCATATAAAATCATCGAATGAGAAATGTCAATCATCAATACTGTTGATGTCTGCATTTTCATTTCTGATTCAATCACATCGAGGTCATCTTCCAACAAAGTAAAATCCTCGATTCCGTGATTGATTTGCGCATTGCGAATTGAATCCGTCATGGAGAGCTGATCGGGCGAATCTCCAAACCTGTATTCACGATGATCTGATGTCAGTTCATCTCCCGTCCCCGTGAAATTTGTCCTGTGATTTCCCCTTTGGGATTTTTTCAGTTTGCCAAAAACTTCTTCCAACGCACTTTTGCGAATAGTTTGTTCACTCTTTGCTGTCAATAAAAAACCTCCGGTTCCTTCTCCGTCCCGAATGTATCCTTTGTCCTTCAGGTCGCGGATAAAATCAGCCATCGTATAGTTATCATCCGTGAGTTTATGTTCGCGATCCAGTTCATTGAGCCAATTCAATGCTTCTTCAACATCACCGGATGTATACACCAATAACTGCATGAAAAGATTGAGCAACTTCTCGAACGGAGTTTTGCCATCATCCTTGTCAATGTATTTTCCAAAACGGTAACCTTTCATGCGTACGAATTACGAATCAATACGAATTTACGAATAAAAGACGGCACCGGTTTTAATATGCCAGCGCAGCAACTCTTGACTTCACTAAACGATAACTTCCGAATAACATAAAGTTGAAGAACAAATCTCCTAACAGTTGATTCTTAAAAAACGGAACAGCAATCGTATAACATGCAATTAATCCTGATGTGTCCTGAGTAAATAGCAAATTGTGATACCACACTGCAGCATTCGTCACAAGAAAGAACAGCACGGATGAAATCAGCGATCCACCGATTACATATACAGGGTTTGATTTTTTTCCCACTGAAGTTCCTATGAGTGCGGTGATAACAATACATCCGTATACAAATGGCATCAGTGAATAAAATCCGATAATGGCATCTGTAATCAACATGACAATGAGCGGAAGCACAATGGCAAGAGGAGTATTTTTAAATTTCGCTCCGCCAAACAAAGCCAACGCCATGATTGCGGTAAAATTAAATGGATGCGGAATCAGCCTCGTCAATCCTGCAAGCAGCATCATTCCTGTTATCACAGCGACACGTGTTATATTTTGATTTGAAGTATTCATCGTTTCAGTTTTAATTATTGTTTAACAATTTTAATTTTTTCATCCGGACTTGTTGATGACTGGAGGAAATAAATCCCGGCATCTAGTGACTGAACATTGAGGGAGAACGAAGGTTTATCTGTGAAAATATTTTTCACTACTCGTCCTGCAATATCCGTCAAGACAAAGGTATCTCCCGAAAAATTTTTATTGTTGACAATAACAGTCGCTTGTTCATGAGCAGGATTCGGAACACATGACAAGGAATGTTTTGCCTTCGTTGTCTCATTGATTCCGGCTACCGTACGAATATCCAAGGCAATATTTCCAGGGGAAACGCTTACATCAAATGAATCAACCAACGCGCCTGCAAAATCATACATCACAATTTTTCCGTAAGTGGAATAATCAGTTTCACTAACATACAGCAGGCTGTTAATTTCATCGGCAGCCATCCCATAAATGTTCCTGTTGATCGACAACAAACCATCCAGGCTTAAGGTCGGCATACTGAATCTTCCAAGTGAAATGTCTCCTGATGGCTGGAACAGTACATAGTTGGATGCAACCACAGAAGTTCCGCAACCTGTTGACGTCATCAAATTGGTGGTGACTACACCCAACGTTGAAATATCCACTCTGCTTACGCTGGCTGTGGTATAATCGGTATTGTTAACGGTAAAAATCTGGTCATTAACCAGGATAATATTTTCCGGATTCTTTCCACCGCTTCCAAGATCAACTTCAGTCAGATAATTTTGAGTAGCCAGGTCAACACGGCCAACCAATCCTACTTCATTTCCCCAATCAAAACCGTTGTTGATGGCGATGTAGGCCACATTATCTTTCACAACAATTCCTTCAGAAGCGAATTGGGGACCGGATGCCACCGGCAACTCATAAATAAAATGAAGATCGCCTTTGTCATACACCTGGAAATATGAACTGTAGGTTTGCAAATATTCGCCTCTTGAAACAAGAAGCTGGTTATTCCACAATGAAATTTTGCGAATGCCGGGAACTGTTGCAGTTGCCATTCGTTGATATGTATCAGCGTCATAGCGAATCAACTGATTATCGGCTGCAACAAAAATATCAGAACCTGATACAACCACATGTGTTGCAAATCGCGCATTAAAAATTGTATCAAACGTAGTGTATGTATGCAACATAGGATTATAAGCCCCAACTGTCACAGGAACGGTCTGTACCATTCCAATGTAATCATAATGTCCTTCATTGAGAACGATGACTTTGTGAACATAATCGCTCGCTGAACAGAACGCAACGAACAAGGTAAAAACGGCTAGTGTAATTTTTCTTTTCATGATGAAATTGTTTTTTGAGGTTTATTACTTAGTAAATTTTAGAGGTTGATACGCAATGAGATTCCTGCTTCCTGAGGAAGAAGAAAAAAAAAGAAACCTGTCCGGTTAAGAAAATTGTCATTCATAACATAAGCTTTTTTACCCGAAAGCACTGAATCATATTTCAAAAAGGCAGGTCTTCTGACTCACTCTCTCTTCTGAAACCTTCCCGCCACCTAAACCGGTGAGCAGTGGTTACTTTTCAGAAGATTAAAGAACGTCTGGTTCTTTAAGAGCTTACAGCAGCGGGAACTGTTCACGATTTCCACGTGATTCCCTTTTCATTCACCGATAAAATCGGGGAAACCTTTCTGACTTCAAACATACAGAATTCTTTTTAATGAATAAAAACAAAGTAAAGAGAGCGCTGATCATTAGGATTTTTACGATTTACACCGATATCATCTTACTCAATCATGACCATCATGATAATCTGCGTTCCTAAGGTCTGATTTCGATCATGCTTTTCTCGAATAGAAAGGGTAATTTTACAGGAAGTTTAAAAACAAAGAAAATGAATTCGAACTCAAAAGTTTTATTGGCGCTCCTCGGTGGAGTTGCAGTTGGTGCTGCAATCGGAATTTTATTTGCACCTGATAAAGGTTCTGAAACCAGGAAAAAAGTTGCGGACGCTGCAAAAGATTTCTCTGACAAAGCAAAAGGCAAGGTAAAAGAAGGAATGAAAATGGCTTCCGGTATCAAATCAAAGATGAACAACGAAGCCGAAGATTTTGCCGTGTGATGTACATACATAAATGTTTAGATCAACACCTATGTGTTGAGTAAAAATTTATTGCCCTTATAAATTTAATCTATTGATAAAATGGAAAACGAAAAAACAAAAGTAGATGATCTCATTGATCATGTTGAGGAGTATTTTCATACGCGCCAGGAACTAAGCAAGCTGGTTGCTACCGAAAAATCAAGTGTCATCCTATCATCTGTCGTCACCAACCTTATTTTCTTGCTGATCTTTTCGTTGGTGTTTGTATTTGCAAGCATTGCACTTGCGTATGGTATTTCTCAATACTTCGGTCAGGCGTTCGCAGGATTTCTCGCCGTCGCCGTTCTCTATCTTTTAGTCGGAATCATTTTGTACGCAAAACAGGATCAATGGCTGAAAACTCCAATGGCAAATGCAGTGATCAAGAACTTTTTCAAAGACAACGACCATGAAGCAAATTGAAAACATCGAACAACTTCGCAAGGAAATCATCCGTGTCAAAGCGATTGCAAAAACCCAGGAGCAGCAACTCAAAAATGATTTGAAAGAAATCAGGGAAGATTTAAAACCTGAAAATATTTTCTGGAACGCTGTTTCATCTTTTACAGGGATTAAGATAAACAAAAATGAATTGTTCAAAGACGGAATTGCCTATGGATTGTCACTTATCATTCAGCGATATATTCTTAAGACTGAAAAGAAAGTTGAAAATAAAATATATGATGTAGTAGATTCTGTTTTTGATCGTGTAAAAAGTTTCGTCAGTAAATTTACAAGTGCCGAAGCAAAACGGGACGAACGGAAACAGGAGAAGGAAGATGTTTCTGCTACTGAAAGATGATCGCTTTTTGTTTCTTGAAACAACAGCTCAATGGGAAGTAGCCAGTAGACAAAAAAAAATTAGTAGACAATTTTGCTCTCCGCATTTGTCTACTGAAATATTGACTACTGTCTACTTGTTTACTGTCTGCTAAAAAGTTACTCAATGACGAACCGGTCTCCTTCCAAAGCCAGTGTCGTATTTTCAAAAACTGCTTTTGCCTCTTCCAGTAACGGATAAAGATCTTTGTAGCGTGCCGAAAAATGCCCGATGATCAGTCGCTTTACATTGGCTTTGCCGGCAATGGTTGCAGCTTGTGCAGCCGTTGTATGAAAAGTTTCAGCGGCACGTTCCAGCTTGTCATTCATAAAAGTTGCTTCGTGATAGAGCAAATCAATTTCCTTAATCTGAGGAATGATCAGTTCGTTGTAAAGGGTGTCCGAACAAAAAGCATAGGAACGCGGAAGCCTAGGATCATTTGTCAATTCGGCATTTAGAAACCGTTTTCCTTTTTCATCCACATAATCCTTTCCATTTTTCAAATCCTGGTATACTGAAACAGGAATATTCATTTCCAGGAGTTTTTCTTTAATAAGTTTCCGGTGCCTTTGCTTTTCACAAAATAAAAAACCGGTGCATGGAATGCGATGATTCAGTATGATGGTGGATACTTCAACATCATCATCTTCGAAAATCAATTCCGATGAAGAAGAATTTACGGGATGAAAAATTAATTCATAACGCAATACCGTTTGAGAATACCGGAGCTGGATGTCAATAATTTGCTGCAAATCATTTGGCGCATACAGGTGTAACGGAATCGTTCTTCCCTGGAGATGCATGGTGGAAAGCAAACCCATCAAACCGAGGTAATGATCGCCATGAAGATGACTGATGAAAATATGATTGATGCGATGAAACTTAATCCTGAAACGATTCATCTGGATGAGCGTTCCTTCACCACAGTCAACTAAAAAAAAACGCTCATGTATGTTAAGTACCTGAGCGGTTGGATGACGTTGATAAATGGGTGTTGCGGAACTGCTTCCGAGAATGGTAATTTCAAATGTCATTCGTTTGATACGATCATTCGTTTCGTAATCGAAGTCCTGGAATTACCAATGGTGTACATATAAATTCCCGCATCAAAATCTTTGGATGAAAGCGTAATCTTGTTCAATCCTCTTTGTGCAAAAACCGATTTTGAGAAAACAACTTTTCCAAGAAGATTGGAAACTTTCAATGTCGACAACTCATTCGAAGGACTGTTGAATGAAATCTCTGTCGTCTTGCTGAAAGGGTTTGGAACATTTTGAGCCACGTCAAATTTATCATTAGACAAAGAAGAAATGCCCGAAACAGGATCCACAACGATCCGGTAACGTGTAATGTTTCCGGGTTGAGACACAGGGATTATTCCCAAATGTCCGTATAAAGTTGCTCCTACATTAAGCGGAAAAATTTGTCCTGCCATACCAGCCGTCGGAGCCGGACCAAAAAGTAAAATACATGCATTCGATCCTCCCGGAAAATGACAGGAAGACGGAGTACACTGGTATGAAAATCCGGCAGGTAATCCTGATACCGATGCGATATCAATTGAATCAACGTTCACTCCTGATGTATCAGTCAATACCTTTAGTTGAATAACTGTTGAATAGGCTGTACCAACAATGGCATGAGGCAATCCGGTTGCACTGTCAGGATAGATTCCTGCATCCACAATGGAACCGTCAGGAATGCACTGTGCAAAAGAACCTGAAGCAATAAAATATAAAAATGAAATCAATAGTATGATTCTTTTCATGAGATTTCGCATCCGTTTTATTATTCTTTATGCAAATGTTTTTCAACTTCATCCATAAAAATCAAATCCACTGCTTCACTTACGGTAGGAGTAATCACAAGCATGTTATCCAATTGCGAAATTGAAATCAATTTGCGAACATGATCCTGCAATCCTGCAAGAACAAAAGATCCTCCTGCATTTCTGCTCAAGCGGTAACCAACAAGTATAGCGCTCAGTCCTGATGAATCGCAATATTGTGTTTCGCTTAAATCAACGATCACATTGCTCAGCGCTTGCTGATTCAATGAAACGAATTCAGCTTTAAGTTCTGACGAAATCAGTGAATTAAGCTTTGCTTCTTGTAAACGGAGGAGAGTGTACTTTTCTTGTTTATCTATTATGAATTTCATAGTTCTAAGGTTTGTTCAAATTTACGCGAAAAAAGTCGGACATCAAAAAGTCGGGAAGATTTTATTAACACTGATAATTTGACGTTTGTTGAAAAGAGTTTGCGCTCTTCTAAGAGAAAACTAACTCACTTCTCCTGCTAAAAGATAAAGCACTGCCATTCTTATTGCTACACCATTCTCAACCTGGTTTAAAATAATGGATTGATCCGAGTCGGCCACATCGCTGGTGATCTCTACTCCCCTGTTAATTGGACCGGGATGCATGACAGTGATTTTTTTACCAAGCGAATCCAGCATCGCTTTGTTTAAACCATATTGCATGATGTATTCACGAAGTGATGGGAAATATTTTATGTCCTGTCGCTCCAACTGAATGCGTAGCATGTTGGCAATGTCGCACCACTCAAGTGCTTTGCGAAGATTGTGTTCAACTTTTACACCGAGTGATGAAATGTATTTCGGCATCAAGGTAGTCGGCCCGCAAACCATCACTTCAGCACCTAACTTTTGCAAACAAAAAATATTAGAGAGTGCAACACGTGAGTGCATGATGTCTCCTACAATCACCACTTTCTTTCCTTTCACCTCTCCGTATTTTTCACGGATGGAATACGCATCGAGCAATGCCTGTGTAGGGTGTTCATGTGCGCCATCACCGGCGTTGATAATTCTAGAATGAATATGTTTGGAAAGAAATACTGCCGAACCCGGATTGGGATGCCGCATCACAACAATGTCCACTTTCATGGCAAGAATATTATTCACCGTGTCAATCAGTGTTTCGCCTTTGCTGACGGACGATGAGGATGCTGAAAAATTTACGACATCGGCCGACAATCTTCTTTCCGCCAATTCAAATGATAAACGTGTGCGCGTTGAATTTTCAAAGAATAAATTCGCAATGGTTACATCACGCAACGAAGGAATTTTTTTGATTGGCCGGTTTAAAACGTCTTTAAAATTATCAGCCGTCGAAAATATCAATTCAATGTCTTCCTTTAAAAGGCCTTTTATTCCTAAAAGATGTTTGACACTTAATCGTGACACAGTTGTTAGTTGTTAGTTGTTAGTTGTTTCATTTGCTAATTATCATATTATCTAATTATCAAATTCACTTTTCTGTGATGAGCCAGATTGCATCCTCGCCATCTGTTTCCTTCCATTGCACTTTTACTTTTTCAGATGTAATCGTATCCACCCGGATTCCGATGTAATCAGATTCGATCGGAAGATGACGGCTATAACGCCTGTCGATGAGCGTAAGCAGTTCAATTTTTTTTGCACGACCGAAATCGAGCAAAGCATCCATTCCCGCCCGGATTGTTCTGCCTGTATACAATACATCATCGACAAGAATCACTTTCTTGTCCTCGACGATAAAATCCAATTTTGTCTCGCTGGGAATTACAATGTCTCTTCTCCTGTAATCATCCCGATGAAACGTAACATCGAGATTGCCGAGCAGAATTTTATCTGTCTTTAAAATTTCGGAAAGGCGTTGGTGAATCCTGTTGGCAAGAAATATTCCTCTTGGTTGCAAACCGATGATGGCAGATTCGGAAAAATCGTTGTGGTTCTCGATCAGTTGATAACACAAACGGCTGATCGTGATTTCAAAATGTTTACTGTTAAGCAGCAATCTTTTTTGCATATCGGTAATCGCCAAAGATAAAATTAAATGCCAACGTTATTTCAAAAAAAATCCCCCCGATACATCGGGGGGATTTTTAAAAATTATTCTTCTTTCTTTTCTTCTTCTGTCGATGCGACATCCGCTGAATCCGTTGCCGAGCCATTTAACTCAGCTTCGTCAGCCTTTTTCTTACGTGTCTTTTTCTCCGCAGTCTCCATTTCATTTTTCAAATTTGATAGAGCAGAAATATCACCAAGCGTTGTTTTCTCCTGATTATCCTTTAATTTCTTTACTGCTTTTACTCCTTCTTCACGCTCTTTGCCTTTCTCAGTATTCTCAGCATTACGAGCCTGTGAAGTTTTCTCTTCATGCAAACGGCTGTGAGAAACAAGGATACGTTTGTTCTCTTTTGAGAATTCAAGGATTTTAAATTCTGCCTTCTCATCCACTTTTAACGATGCTCCGTTTTCTTTAACAAGATGTTTCATCGGGGCGAAACCTTCGATTCCATAAGGAAGAGCGATGATAGCACCTTTGTCAGTGATCTTTAAAACAGTTCCTTCATGCACTGAATCGTTTGTAAAGATGGTTTCGAAAACTTCCCACGGATTGTCCTCAAGTTGTTTGTGACCGAGACTGAGTCTGCGGCTTTCCGGATCTACTTCAAGTACCACGACTTCCATCTTATCACCGATCTTGCAGAATTCTGACGGGTGTTTAATTTTTTTCTGCCATGACAAATCAGAGATGTGAACCAACCCGTCAATACCTTCTTCGAGTTCAACAAACACTCCGAAGTTCTGGAAGTTTTTCACTGTTGATGTGTGTTTTGAACCAACCAAATATTTCGCTGCAACGTTGGTCCAAGGATCCGGTTTCAGTTGTTTGATACCAAGTGACATCTTGCGTTCTTCACGATCAAGAGTCAGGACAACAGCATCGATCTCATCTCCCACTTTCAGGAATTCATGTGGGCTTCGTAAATGCTGTGACCACGACATTTCAGAAACGTGAATCAAGCCTTCAACGCCTTGTGCGATTTCAACAAATGCACCGTAGTCAGCAATCACAACCACTTTACCTTTTACCTTATCACCCACTTTCAATTCTGTATCAAGTTGCGACCAAGGATGCGGAGTCAATTGTTTTAATCCGAGTGCAATTCTCTTTTTCTCATCATCGAAATCAAGAATTACCACGTTAATTTTTTCATCGAGTTTCAATATTTCTTCAGGATGAGAAATTCGTCCCCACGAAATATCGGTGATGTGAAGAAGTCCGTCAACGCCTCCAAGATCCATGAATACACCATACGACGTGATGTTCTTCACGGTACCTTCGAGAACCTGACCTTTCTCAAGCTTCTTCATGATCTCAGCTTTCTGCTGCTCAAGTTCTTCTTCAATCAATACTTTATGTGATACAACAACGTTCTTAAATTCGTTGTTGATTTTAACCACTTTAAATTCCATGGTCTTTCCGACAAACTGATCGTAATCACGAATTGGTTTCACGTCAATCTGTGAACCAGGAAGGAACGCTTCGATTCCGAAAACGTCTACGATCAAACCACCTTTGGTACGGCATTTTACAAAGCCCTGGATGATTTCATCTTTTTCAAGTGATGCATTTACACGCTCCCATGATTTCAGGGCGCGAGCCTGTTTGTGAGAAAGGATTAACTGACCGTTTTTATCTTCCTGTGTTTCCACATACACTTCCACTTTGTCGCCGATTTTCAGGTCAGGCATGTGGCGGAATTCTGTTAAAGGAACCAAGCCATCAGACTTGTAGCCGATGTTAATCAGCACATCTTTTGGGGAAATTGAAACAACAACTCCTTCTACAATATCATGTTCAACAACTGCATTCAGCGTGTTATCGTACATTTTTTCAAGACGGCTACGCTCTTCAGAGGTGTATCCTTCTAATCCTTTGCTGTCAGCATTGTCCCAGTTGAAAGCAAACGGATTCGCTTTTACCACATTATTTTCAGGGGTTTCCGTTGTTTGATTCGTAATTTCTTCTGATTCTGTAATCATTTTAGTTAGTTAGGTTTATAAATAGAGTTAGTCCTTTTCTATAAAAGGGACGCAAATGTAACGAAAAAATATAAAAATCAAAACTAAATTACAGGAGTAATTTGAAGCGAAATAATTGATAAGATCAAGAGTAAAAACTCCGGTTTATAGTCAAAATTAAAGGCCATCATCTGATCGATTTCCTATGCTTTGCAAACCCTTCTCTATTGAAACAACTATATTAACTTTACGGGCAAGTAATGAACTTATAAAATGAATCAACCTTTTTCTAGAGATGCTTGTATAGCATTCACTGCAAGCATACTATTTTTATTCACTTCATGCAGACGGGAAAGCAGTCTGGATGGAACAAACAGGATTCCCCAATTCAATAAAATTGTTGTAGTGATCGGAGAAAATGAAAAGGCAAGCACTGTCTTCGACAGTATCAACGATGCTCCTTACATAAATTCACTTGCCCATTCCGGAGCTGCCTTTATTTCTTCCTTTGGTATTCAGCATCCCTCACAACCGAATTATCTTTGTTTGTTTAGCGGCTCCAACCAAGGGATAATGGATAACAGTAAACCCGTTGAACATTTCACCACGCCCAACCTAGCGCGCGAATTGTTCAACTACGGAAAAACGTTCGTTTGCTATTCAGAAGATTTACCATACTCCGGTTTCGATGATGTTTCTTCGGGGTTGTATGCCCGGAAGCACAATCCCGTTTCCAACTGGACGGGGTCAGGTCCAAACCAGGTTCCGGCCTCTTTCAACCAACCGATTTCTGAAATGCCTGCTGACTTTTTTCTTTTGCCAGACGTGTGTTTTATTATTCCAAATCTTTGTAATGACGGACATGACGTGTGTGCCCCTGACAGCAACAGGACAAAACAATTTGACCGCTGGCTGCAAACTAACTTAAGCGCCTATGCGAATTGGTGTGCACAAAACAATTCTCTTTTGATTGTAACCTATGATGAAGATGACTGGAGCGGGAATAACAGAATCGCAACTGTTTTTTATGGAGCACATGTAAAGCAAGGTGTATATGCTGCCACCATCAATCATTATAAAATTTTGCGGACGATTGAAGACCTGATGAAACTAACGAAGCATGCAGGTGCGGCAGGTAATGAAAGACCGATCGATTTTTGCTGGACTTTTTGAAAATATTTTAGTGGTAAAGAAAAAAGTTTACCGGGAATTAACTTCCCACACTTGCAGGGTTCATTTTCTCCAGGTAACCGGCAACTTTTTCCATCAACCACATTGGAGTTGATGTTGCTCCACAGATACCAACTGAATTCAGGTTCTCAAACCAGTTGGATTGAATCTCATCCACATCAGAAACAAAATAGGATTTTGGGTTTGCAGATTTGCAGACGTCATACAATGCTTTTCCATTGGAACTTTTCTTTCCACTCACAAAAACAATCGCATCGTATTCTTTAGAAAATATTTTAAGTTGTGGTTCTCGATTGGAAACCTGGCGGCAGATTGTGTCGTTCGATTCAAAAAGTTCTTCGGGTTTCAACGATGAATTTTGCTGTGCTCCAATCCTGTCTTCAATCAACTTTTTCATCGCCTCAAAACCTTTCGTGCTTTTTGTAGTCTGTGAAAAGAAATAAACCGGTTTCTTAAAATCGATTTTGACAAGATCTTCTTCCGTCTTTACAATGATGGCCTTCCCTTCCGTTTGTCCCACTAGCCCGTTTACTTCGGCGTGACCTTGCTCGCCGTAAATTACAATTTGTCCATCGTTAATTTCCACATCTTCAAAACTTGTACGCACACGGTTTTGAAGTTTTAATACAACCGGGCAAGATGCATCGATCAGGTCAATGTTATTCTTCAAAGCGATCTGGTATGTTTCCGGAGGCTCACCATGTGCGCGAATCAATACTTTGCAACCGCTCAGCTTTTTCAGTTGTTCGTGATCGATGATTTCAAGTCCTTTCGATTTCAGACGCTCCACTTCCATGTTGTTGTGAACGATATCCCCGAGGCAATATAATTTTCCCGAGCGTTCAAGTTCTTCCTCCGCCATTTGAATGGCATACACAACTCCAAAACAAAAACCGGAATGAGGATCGATGGTTACTTTCATGATACAAAGATAGTTCAAAGTTCTTAGTTCTTAGTTCAAAGTTATGGCTTCATCCGAATGAGCTTATAGATGCAAATGGAAAAAGCTAAACTATTTCTTTATCAGCTTACCATTAAAAAACTTTCCACTACTTGTTTGCGCTGAATAAAAATAGATACCACTGGTAGCAAAAGAAATATTAATTTCAAAAGTTGGTTTATGAACTGAATAAACAACTCTGCCAGTTATATCGGTTACTTCTAACTCTTTTATCTTCTCTCTTGTGTTATTAAACTGAAAGTGAAAAACACCTTCAGCAGAAGGGTTCGGATATACACTAAGTTTAAGATGAAAATCATTTTCCTCATTTACACTGGTTAAACTATCACACCCGCTACCAGTTAATGCACCTAAGCGATAGTTGGGATAATTTGGTAATGTCTGAAAACAGCCATTAGGCAATTGAATATTATGTAATTGTACATTGCAACTTAAGCCAGGACTATTAGGCGAATGAATGGTAGTAAATGAATGCAATTCTAAATTTGTACCATCAACAATATAAATTTTATCATCATAAGCTAATTGTGAAAACCAGAATCCTGTTGTTGTGTCATCATAAACCCCAACGGGCGTTTGGGATGCTGCAATATCGGGCGCGGTTATATCAAATTGAAGAATTGTGTCTAAAGTTGCCAAGTATAAAAATCTTGAGTTTGGAGAAAAGGAAAGCCCTCCGCCCCCCCCTGGAAAATTAAAGGCGTTTGAATATAGTAATTTATGATTACTAAACAGTCCTGTACAACGATCGAAATCAAATAAATGCAAATCAGGAATAACTGCGATTGTGTAATGAGTCCACCAAGTGCTTGTTGCGAGTTTAGTTCCATCAGGCGAAAACTCGGTTTGTCCGGCAGCATCTCGTGAATTTCCACTAACCCATCCTACAGCCGGATCTAAAGCTTGCATGAAAGGTCCTTGTATGCCTTCTGGTGTTAATAGCAATGTATAAAAAAGATTGTTCATATTATGAACGACAATCCACCAATCTCTTCCATTAGCGTGCTTACAGGCGCTCAAAAAACCCACATTTAGAAAATCATTATCAATGATGATTTGATTCTTTAAAATCACTGCGCCAAGACCACCTTGTTGGGACATATCTATTATCGTATAAAAAAGCTCTGTTGGTCTTGCACCAGGGCTATTATAATCACAGGTTTCATGAAATAAATAGTAACGGTCTTTATAGCCAGGCGCAGGAAGTACAATGTCTCCATCTTGGATCACTCCGCCCGCACTTGAACAAACATTATTCGTGCAAGTTCCAGGATTTAAACTGTCTCCATTATACATTTCATTGTTTAATGAATTTGCAACATAACATCCATTCGTATAAAAAAGCAGATTGCCAGACGTATCCGAAATCTCACCTACCGATCTTTCAAAATTCATCGATCGGGTTGTTGCATACACATTAGGAGTACCTGACATAAAATCAATATTTATGGGTGTATTACCTGTTCCATGCACACCCATTAGCCAAAAATTATCAACGCCTGTTTGGGCGTTTACAAATGGGGCAAATAGAAAATAAATTCCTATAAGAAATTTTTTCATTCTATAAAAGTAAGTTAAAAAATGAATCCGTCACCTGACAGGTCGCGAAGCACCTGTTAGGTGGTCAATAAAGATTATGAAGTCTCAAGTTCGACTTGTCTTGAATGACAATAGATAAAGTTATCTAAATCTCCAAACAAATCTACTATTTCCTTTCGCGGAATTAATGTTGTTTGTAAACCAATCAACGCTTTATAGGAAGAATATTTCCAATCTCCCGGTTTTTCGGCAAAGCCCGCTTCAACAGGATTCTGATGAATATAACAAATCAGTTTTTTAAAATATTCCATGCCGGTTATTTCTTTTCTCCTGAAAGCTCTTTTAAACAAACTACCTCTTCTGTTTTTCCAAAAATTGTAATGCTTGGCATACGTATTAAAAAAGTTTGAGAAAATCTGACTTAATGCTTCCGATAAAAAATCTCCACGCTTTTTCATGTTGACAGCAAACCGATTTTTTAACCTGGCTATTAGAACGGCTTGAATTTCATTTTCATTTTTTATCCTTACAATAAGATGAAAATGATTTGGCATAAGACAATAAGCAAGTAACTCACCAACCGGAAGAATATGTTTCTTTAATTGAGTAAGAAAATAATTGTAATCCTTTTCATTCTCGAATAAGTTGTCACTACCAACTGCGTGATTATAGACATGATAATAACCTTCAGGCTTTAAAATGATTTGAGTATCGGACATAGTTTAAAAAATGGGTTAAGTAAAAAAGAAAAACTAACAAGTGCGGCGCCCTTTTACACCCAACAGGTGCTTCGCGACCTGTCGGGTGCTTAACTCACTACCAACTGCGCGATTATAGACATGATAATAACCTTCAGGCTTTAAAATGATTTGAGTGTCAGACATAATTTAAAAAATGGTTTAAGTAAAAAAGAAAAATTTAAAACTAACAAGTGCGGCGCTAACTTTTACACCCAACAGGTGCTTCGCAACCTGTCGGGTGCTTAAACTAAGAACTTTCAACTTTCAACTTCCTTATTTGATTCAATGCAAACTCCAGTTGCTCTTCTTCCGTAAGATTAGAATTGTCAAGAAGGATAGCATCAGGCGCCTGTCGCAACGGACTTTCTGCACGGGTTGTATCAGCATGATCACGCTGTTCGATGTTGCGATACACTTCATCCATCGTAACCATAAATTCTTTTGCAGTCAACTCATCAAATCTCCGTTTCGCGCGGATCTTATTATTTGCCGTCATAAAAATTTTAAGTTCAGCGTTTGGAAAAACCCGTGTACCGATATCCCTTCCATCCATAACAATTCCCTTTTGTCCGCCATAACTTTGCTGCAACTGAACCATGCGTGTACGAATGTCATGAACTGCACTAACAGGACTTACAAGTTCAGACACTTTCATATCGCGAATTAAACGTTCAACATTTTTTCCGTTCAGGTACACTTCCGACAAACCTGTTGATGAATTTACCTGGAAGGTAATGTTGATTTTATCGAGTAACGATTCCAACTCATCATGCGAAAATGATTTCAACTTATCGAGTGAAATATTATTTTCAATGAGATAAAAAGTGATCGCGCGATACATCGAACCGGAATCAATAAAATTGTAGTGAAGTTTTTGTGCAAGCGCTTTTGCAAGCGTACTTTTTCCGCAAGAGGAATACCCGTCAATGGCAATAATAATTTTATTCCGATCCATACTAATTCCGATAAAAGAATGAAACTTTTACAAAGGTAAGACGAATATACAGTAGACAAAAATCAGTAAACAAAGTGCAACCTGGAATTGTCAACTTCCTTTTTTTGTTAACTGTTTATTGAAACCATCACTTCTTTACAAAATCTGACAAGTTGGTTGAAATAGAAAAATGATCGGCAGAACCTTCCTGGTGGTAAGCGGCTCTACCGTAACTGATGTTAAACTTGCTGATCTTGATACCAAATCCCCACGACAAGCCAACGGTTCCGGGACTTGTATCACCGCTAAGTTCCTGTCTTCGCTGGAAATTGTATCCTGCACGAAAATGAAAATTCTGAGTAAGCAATATTTCACCGGCAAGAATAATGTGCCTGGACAGTTTATTAAAGAACCCGAAGGTTGTTACTTCCTGCACACCCGTAGCCAGGTCAGTTCCTGAAACATCATTCGGATCCGTATAAGCCAGGTCAAATTTTTCAAGGTGCCTATAGGTAAGGTTAATACGAAGCGGAGTATGCAACAATCGTTTTGAAAAAGCTGCCTGCACCTCAACAGGTAGTGGCTCATTATCATCCTGAACGTAATTCTTCAACTGTGTCCCAATGTTCCTTCCCACCAGTGCTGCCGTAAACTGGCTGGAAGAATCGTAGAATGTTGCAGCCATGTCTGCTCCCAGTCCGAACGAATTATAGATGTAATAATTGCTGTAGATTGTTTTCAGGTTGGCGCCCACAGAAAAAAGCTTATTCAATCTGTAGCCCCAGCCAACATTGAAATTATAATCAGCAGCGTGAAATGTACCGATGGTCTGTCCGGTCTCATCTGTTTCCGGGAACGAACCATAATTCGCGTAATGCATATTGATCATAAACGTTCCCGTTTTTCCAAAATCTTTTGCATAGGCGGCGTCACCGAATTTTACTCCGTCAAAATAAGAAACACCACTTAGTAAAAAAGTGTTGCTCATGGAAGGATTCAGAAGGGATGGATTTTGCAACGCACAATTCAGGTCGTTGTCTTTTACAGAAATGAAAGTTCCTCCCAGCGCAGCAACGCGTGCAGAAGCCGGAACATTCAGAAAAGCATAGGTGTAACTACCACCAACCTGCGCAAAGAGCGAACCGTAAGAAAAAAGAAAAACAACAACCAGCCGTGTAATTTTATTCATAAGGCAACGTATAAATTGTTAACGACTGAACAACGGAACGAAACGAATAATATTTTGGAGAAAAAATCAGGTGAGAAATTATTTCTTTGCCTTTTCCTTAGCGATCCTATCCTTGGCTTTCTGTAAAGCTTTCTCAGCGTTCTTCAGATCTTTGTCAAGTTGATCCAGCTCTTTACTTTCAGCTTTCAGTTGCAGATCCATATCTTTTATTGCCTGGAGGTTCTCCGTTATTTTTTCCTGGATGGTGTCCATCTTATCCGTTTTCTTGGCTTTCTTAGCAGTCGCAAACTGATCTTTCAATTTTGCCTTTTCGGCTACTAATTTATCATACTTACTAAGGTCCTTCGTATTTTCCGAATTCTTAATTTTCACCATCGCTTTGGCTGTATCGCGAGCCTCTTTCAATTCCTTTATTTCGGGATCCACTTCTTTGGGAGCTCTCTGAGCAAATGAAGAAGCTACAAACAAAAGCACAACGGATACTAAGAATATTTTTTTCATAGGATTTAGTTTTTGTGGTTGTTGGAATTCAAAAGTAAAATATTTTTACTCGCTTACTACACGTATGAAAGAATTGCATGAACACATCATTGTGGAATCAAAAGTAAATGAGTTATTACTTTGTAAGCAGAAACTTTGCAGTGTAATTTTTTTCGGGTGTTCTGAAATGAATTAAATACAATCCGCCTGAGAATTGTGAAAGATCAAATTCACTTGTGGGCGAAGTCAATTTGGATGCAAGTATTTTTTGTCCGCTTACACTCATAATTTCAAACTCACCGTTCTTGAAATCATTTTTAGTTGTGATGTGTAACATGCTATTTTGAATGTCATATGTAAAATCGGAATTTTCAATTGGTGTTTCATGAATTCCTGTAGCCGTCAGGCAGCTGTCAGAGCTTTTTATTCCCTGGAAATGAAAATCATCTAAGTAAATTGAACCACCCCAATGTGCACCATTTATTGAAACAGAGATTGCTGTATCAGCAATAAGAGTACTGTCATTAAATGATCCGTATGAACTTCCGATAAGTATGGGTAGACCCGTGCCGCTTAGACCTAAATCATAAACATCCGATTCAATATCAATCCGATCACCGGAAGTTCCGCCATTAAAATATACCAAAAGACTAAGAATCTGTTTAAGATTGATAAATAAAAAATACTTACCCCAGATTTTCACAGATTTATTTGATTTAATTTCTGTGTTAATCTGCGGAATCTGTGGCTATAACATTTAGGTGAAATAAAATTTAAACAGTTTCTAAGTCTATACCATTTATCTTGTTCCAAAAACAATGTTGGTGAAGTCGGATTAACCCATCCGTATGTTATCTGTTCAAATTTTTTTGCTCGTGAAACAGTCGCAATTAAATAATGATTCCAATCTGCACTTGGATTGAGCCAAATTGAAACCGGTCTTTCATAGTAGAGTGAATTAATAACTGTTGTGTCATACTTAAAGCAAATATTTACATCACAAGTGGTACCGATAGTTGCTTTAAACTTTGAACAATAAATTGCATTATCATTCCCCCAGATGTTTGTATCATTTGTTAAAAGACAACCTCCGGTAATTCCGTTGGATGGAATCGCAGTTAAGCTCATTCCGAAACCGGAACTGTAAAAGTGATTTTCCAGGTCATTATTTGTGGGACTGACATAATTGTCAAAAATGATGTTTTCGCTTACTGACTGTGCTCTTAGTATGCAATTAACGAATAAGAAAAATACAATAAATATGGTGGATGTCTTTTTCATAATTCGCTTTTTAAAAATAACGGTCTACCCAAAGGTATAATTTTTCAGCGTTGTACTATGTTTATCCACCATTGTAAAGTTTTATTCAATATCATTGCCGTAAATCAAACAGTATGAAGACAAGATTACTTTTCCTATTCCTTCTTATCACCACAGTTAGCCAGGCACAATCCTACAACGGCCCTGAAAGTGTGGTATATGATGCCGTCAACAAACGGTATTTTATTTCCAACAACGGTGCGAACCAGATTTTAGCGCGCGATTCGTCAGGAACGCTTACCGTATTTACATCAAACATTTCCAGCGGACCACACGGACTCGAAATTGTCGACACTGTTCTTTACGCATGTGATGGCTCCTCGATGAAAGGATTTGGTTTAACAAGTGCTTCGCTTGTCATGAACCTGAATGTAGGAGGAACATTCCTTAACGGTATTTGCAGCGATGGAAGCAATTATATTTATACAACGGATTTCACGGCAAAGAAAATTTTCAAAATAAATATTGCAGCACACACATTCACTACGTTTTGCACCGGACTTGCAAAAAGTCCGAACGGAATTATTTATGACGCAGCCAACCAACGAATTATTTGGGTAACGTGGGGAACCAATGCTCCCATTATGCAGGCATTGCTTGCTGATTCAGTAGTAACGCAAGTCGCGGCAACTACGCTTGGCAATTGCGATGGTATTGATCGGGATGGCAGCGGACGCTATTATGTCTCAGCCTGGAATACACAATCGATCTACCGATTCGACAATTTATTCTCAACTACTCCTGTTGCAGTGGTTACCGGTTTAAGTAGTCCTGCAGATATTTATTACAACCTTACAAATGATTCTCTGGTAAGTCCGAATGCCGGTAATAACACCGTTACTTTTCATTACATGGGAGTTGCATCTTCCATACAAGAAAATTCGAATGCAATATTTTCTATGTATCCAAATCCGGCTTCTACTGAATTGAGAATTGAAAATGGAGAATTAAAAATCAACAGCATTGATATGTATGATGTACTTGGACAAAAATATTTTGCACCAACACTCTTTGCCAGAGATAAAACCTCCATTAATATTTCAGAATTAACAGCAGGAATTTACTTTCTAAAAATTACCGGAGAGAAGAGCACATACATTGAAAGGTTTGTAAAAGAGTAATTCATTAAAAAGTCTGAAACGATTTTCAGACTCCGAAGAAGTTTAAAACTTCTTCGGAGTTTTGATTTCAGTTTCAATCACGCTACAACAAGATTATTCATCCTTTCATAATGCCTTTTCTTCACCAACTCACCGATCGGTGTTGGTGTTCCGTCATCATCTATTCTAACAAAGGTGGTGTTCGTGCTGCATACAACTGTTTCTTCACCACTGTACAAACTGTACTTCCTGGCTTCCAGCGATAACGTAATGGAGGTATTTCCAAGCTCCATCACCTCTCCATAAATGCGCAGATGTTGCCCGGCTTTCAATGGCTTTTTGAATAACAATTCACCTACGCGTACCGTGACCATGTTCGGTGTGTAACAATATTCTGTGGCAAATGCAGCCGCTGCTTCATCGATCCAGGCCATTAATGTTCCACCGAATAAATTGCCATGAATGCCAATGTCTCTTGCAAAAACTATTTTCTTCGTTATTAATTTCATTTTTTTAATCGTTATTTTTTTCTGTTTCTAATTTTTTACTCATTTTTGGATAATAAAAAAGCCCTGCATTTCATGCAAGGCCGGCTTTTATAGATTGTATTCATGGTATCAATGAATGATCATAAAACGCATAGTCCTTGCCGGCTGCCTTCGCATCCAACAACGCATAAACTGTCTATAATTAAATAATTTCACTTTTCTTTTTATTACGACGCAAAAATATGCAAGAATTTTAGAATAACTACATGCTGACTGTTATTTTATTGTTATCTCATGAAAGCTCGATAACTCTAATTCCCTGGAATAAGTTCTTAACTTCTTCGATGCTTGATCCTAAGGAGAATTTATTCCTTTATAAGTTTTCCATTCTTAGTGATTCCATTTTTGCTACTTATTTCATAAAAATAAATTCCTTTAGCAAGTTGTTCAGTATTCAAAATAACAGCGTCTTGAAATGATTGACCTTTTATTTTTCTCGATGTAATATCATATAAAGTTACTTCTGAAAGACTGCTGCTTTTAACTCTGATTGATATTGTATTCTCAAATGGATTCGGGAATATACTTAATTCTTCATTGGAAGTAATTTCAGAAACACCGGTGGCAAGAGGATAATGTAACTTTGCCAGGAAGGGTGACTCTGTTGCTGTCATGTTGTTAGTCAAGGTTGTTGAACCGATGATAAATGGGTTGGCATCCGGAACATAGTCACCGCATAAATAAATATTTCCTGTTTTCCCAATTGCCAGCATGCTTTGATCATCACCACCTCCGCTAAATGAATCTCCCCAAACGGCATGCCCTGTTGAATCAATCTTCACAATTATCATTGGATCACCATGTGAAATAGCAGGAAAAGCAATGGTATCCATTTGCATTGCTTGATATCCTCTCTCCCCTGTCACGTACATGTTATTTAATGAATCCAAAACAATGCTATAAGGAGAGACACCGTTTGAATATTTTTTTACCCAAAGCACATTTCCTGATGTATCATATTTAGCTATAAAAAGATTTGCAGGGCTAATGGATCCTGTCAAAACCAATGAATCAAAAGTCATGGTGGCTGAAGCAGAATATCCAGCTACATACACATTTCCGGAAGAATCAAGGGTTAATCCATAGCCCCAATCCATACCGCTTCCGCCGGCATGTTTTGCCCAAACTACATTACCATCGTTATCGTATTTAACAAGGAAAAAATCTCTGTTGCCATAATTAAATAAGGTATCGTTACCAAAAATAATTGACGGAGATGAAAAATATCCCGTTACATAAGCGTCCCCTGAATTGGTTGCAACTATTGCATTGCTGATATCAGAACCAGTCCCCGCTGCGCCTTTTACCCACAAAAAATTACCTGATGAATCATATTTAGCAACGAAGATATCGTCACTACCTGAATTCATTAAAACATCTATGTCAAAATCCAGGTATGTAGAAGTGTAACTTCCGCTAATCCAAATGTCATTAGTATTATTTATAGAGATTGAATTACCAAGGTTAGATACGGTTCCATAAGCACTTTTCACCCAAACAGAATTTCCATAAGGATCATATTTAACAAGAAAAAAATCAATGTCTCCTATGCTTGTTATAGAATGTGATCCAAAGGAAACTGTTCCTCCTAATAGTTCCCCTGGCAAATAAATATTGCCAACGATATCCGTGGCCACTCCGACAAAAGCTGTTGAAACCGATGAGTTCGCTCCCTGTGTACCTTTTAACCAAAGTACATTTCCGGAAGAATCATATTTTGTTATGTAACCCTCGCTACCGGATGAAGTAAGAGAAAAAGTACCAAAACTTATATCATAAATATAATTGCCGCATAAATAGATATTTTCCTTATTGTCAACTACCAAAGCCCAGCCCTCTCCACCAGTACCATCACCTGGTTTAGCCCACTCCCAATTTGGTATCTGAGATTTTATTTCAGAGAAAGCCAGAAGAAAAAAAAGAATGATTACGCCTTTATTCATTAGATGTTAAAAATTTAGATAGCATCCTTGAAAATATATCACAAACTTATCAGTAACTGTTTAAATTTTATTCAATAATAATCTTAAGGAAGCCAAATAAATCATGGCTTGACTGGATTCCAATAAGTACTCAAAATCTCTACTTAAT
>JAYVUK010000044.1:0-16713 GCA_043787975.1 Bacteroidota bacterium | reverse complement strand
TTCTGAGTTTTGCATTCCTGTTACACTCAAAGGAGATTGACCGGATCCTGCTGTTGCTGTTGCTCCATAAGCATGGGTTGCAGTATTCGCTGTTACGGTCAATGGAGCTGCTCCAACTACAAAATTGGCTGAACTTGATACGACAGAAGGTGATTGACTTGTGCCGGAAGTTTTCGCTGAAGTAACTGTTATTCCCGAAGTTGTTCCGGCAGGAGTAGTAGCTCCCGTTGTTGTTATTGTCAAAGTAGAAGTGAAAGAAGTTGTTCCCGCTGTAAGTGTTATTGTGCTGGGAGAAAAAGATGCAGTAGCACCGGTTGGCAATGCTGTTCCGGTAAGGGAAAGAGTGGTTGAACCATTGGTCGCTCCTGAAATACTATTTGCCGTCAATGTAACAGTATAAGTAGAACTACCTGTTGTACCATAAGTAACCGGAGTTGTCTGAGTTCCCACTGAAACCGCAGTAACCGTATTTTGATTGGAAGCCATTACATAAAATCCGGTTAAGGTTGTATTGCTTAAACTACTCGAAGTATTTATAGAGGGTGATGATGCTGTTCCTCCGATAGAACTATAACTTCCGGCTTGTAATGTACTTTTACCAATGAGGTCTAAACCATTTAAAGCCGTTTGACGGGTAAGTGAAAGAGTACCTGTAAAAGTTCCGGAGTTATTAGTTGCCTGCCAATATTCTGTATGACTAATATAAGATAAGGTTGAGCCAAAAGTTGCTGCGGAGCCTGCATCTGCATTAAACGCCTCCACGGTAATAATAGGAGATGATGCAGCAGAAGTAACCAAGGTATATGGTAAATAATTGCCCGAACCATTACCAACAGGGAAAACATAGGTACCCACACCTAAAGACCGTTTAACCGGACCATCAATAAATGCAGTTGTTGAACCTGCTGAAATAGATGTGGTAGCTGTATTCGTAACAGATAATAAATTAGTGGAAGTGCTTGTTAATATTCCACTCGTCAAAGTAACGGTACCGGAAACCGGAGTTGCAGCACTAAGCGTTACGCCTGCACTATTATTAATTATCAAATTATTAGCGCCTGTTAATGCAGTTCCTGTTACTTGAGCAGTGCTACCATTGTATGTATAATTAGCACCTGTACTCCAGGTAACACTTTTATTTCCATTATTTATCTGAATACTTCCTGAACCAAAATTTAAGGCAATACCTCCTGCGTTTGCAGTAGTCAGACTTGATCCGCTGGCTATGTTTAATAATACTCCATTTGCACCACTACCACCACCCAGTAATAATGCTGAGCTGTTAAAGATTACAGAACCACCCGAAGCTACAGTAAAAGATCCTCCACTGGACATTGTCAGATCACTATTTACTGTCAAAGTTCCTGTACTATTTACAGACACTGTATTAACAGCACTAGCTACATTGACTGTTACATTAAATCCGCCTTCAATAGTTACAACGTCACCTGATCCAGGCGCACTTGCTCCCGAAGCACCTCCAGATGTTGCGGACCAAGTAGAGGTTGCATTCCAATTTCCAGTTGCAACTGAAAATCTACTCGCTGCATTTGTACTGCTTACCCCCAAAACAAAAAGCATCATCAATGATATCCTGAAGATGCTTTGTCTGAATGCTGAAGTTGCCCAATGGGTACATCGTGCAGCGTTGATCTTTTCGCACGTAGTCTTTCCCGGGATGTGGTTTGGTAGATTTTGTTTCATAGTAATCGTGTATTGGTTTCTTGAAATTTTTATTATTAATCGCTTAAGTTGTAATTTTTTAGAATGTTTGTCCACTCATAAAAAGGTTTTCCCATCAAAACATGGCAAGGGCATTACCATTATGAATGAGAAGTCAATTTTATACCGCGTTGTTCAAGTTCTTGTTTTTATGCAATGATTTCAATTCTTACAGTTTTTAATTTTTATTCAATGATTTTATGTCTTTCGGCTATCAAACGAATTCTGGATAAATTCTGTAGATAGGGCGAATGTAATAAATGTCAACTTTGTGTTCAAAGAATATTTGGCTTTCCTCGACATTATTTTGGCTAAAGGTGTATATTGGTTGGCGTATATCATCCATTAGTTTATTAAATAATCATTAATCATTGGTAATACATCTGCTTAAACTCATGTTGTTCATCAAAAAACTAGATTTGATATGTACCCCAATTTACCGGTCAATAACACGTATCAATTTTGTTTAACTATTAACTGGTATTTATTTATAAATCATTGATAATAATAATATTTAAAACTAATTTTAAGATTGCGAATATGCATTATAAATCAATTCCAGCAAAAAAAATATTTTACTTTTTTTTCAACACTGATTTTTGCCATTCAATGATTATGAGAAATTTATTCCCCAACCGGCTTAATAAAATTATCAGTTATATAACTTAAGCTATCATTAATTAATTATTTTCGCTTTTTCGATTATGATAAATGGCCATGCCAAATTTTTAAAAGGGAATTTAAAAAATCTAGGCAATGATTTTATCAATCAATTCTTGTATGCCGGAAAATACTTTCTATCTTTACACCCGATTTAGGGATGGAACATAGAAGGGGACAACAGTCCCCTTTTCTATTGCAGAAAAATGCTGAAAGAGGAAATCAAAAAATTAGTAGAGGATAAGATTGCAGGTTCCGATTGTTACCTGGTTGATGTCAGGGTATCTCCATCCAAGGTGATGGTTTTCATTGATAAACCAACAGCAATACAAATTGAAGACTGTGCCGAAATAAGCCGTCACCTCCAGCAACAACTGGAAGAAAGCGGAGTGTGGGAACATCATGAACTGGAGGTTTCATCGCCCGGCATGGACGAACCGTTTAAAGTGCCTCAGCAATACACAAAAAGAATAGGACGCGAAGTAAGCATCGTTACTTTTGATGGATTAAAGCACATTGGTACTTTAAAAACGGTATCCGAAACGGGCGTTGAATTGGAAGAAAGCGTTGCAAAGAAGGTGGATAATAAGAAAGAGAAAGTCATACAAACCATCCTTCTCCCCTTTTCAGCAATAAAAGAAACTAAATTGGAATTCTCATTTGAAAAAATAATCAGGTAACTATCAAATTCTCAACAACAATGGAAGCAACAGAATTAGTAGAAGCATTTTCGGAGTTTAAAGAACTCAAAAACATTGACCGCGCAAGTATGATGAGCATACTGGAAGACGTGTTCAAAAACATGCTTCGTAAAAAGTACGGCACAGCCGATAACTTCGACATCGTGATCAATACCGATAAAGGTGATCTCGAAGCTTTTCGCAACAGGCAAATCGTGGAAGACGGAGCCGTGGAAGATCCGAATACACAGGTCGCTTATTCCGAAGCCATCAAAATAGAACCTGACTTTGAAGTGGGAGAAGATGTTTCCGAGAATGTAAAATTCTCTGATTTCGGAAGGAGAGCCGTCCTTGCAGCCCGTCAGAACCTGATGGCGCGTGTACAGGAACTGGAAAAGGAAGCGATCTTTAAAAAATACAAAGACCGTGTCGGAGAAATTATCACCGGCGAAGTGTACCAGACCTGGAAAAAAGAAACTCTCGTACTCGATGATGACGGAACAGAATTAATCCTTCCGAAGAACGAACAAATTCCGGCTGACTTTTTCAAAAAAGGTGATGCTGTAAGAGCCGTTGTACTTCGCGTTGAAATGGTGAATGGAAATCCGAAAGTGATTTTGTCACGCTCAGCTCCTCTTTTCCTTGAGCGCATGTTTGAACTGGAAGTACCGGAGGTTTTTGACGGACTCATCACCATTAAAAAGATTGTACGCGAACCGGGTGAGCGCGCGAAGGTTGCCGTTGAAAGTTATGACGACCGTATTGATCCGGTTGGCGCTTGTGTCGGAATGAAAGGATCACGCATTCATGGTATCGTGCGCGAACTTCGTAACGAGAACATTGATGTAATTAATTACACGAACAATACTCCTCTCTTTATTTCACGTGCATTGGCCCCGGCAAAAATCACGTCGATTAAATTGGATGATGAAACCAAACGCGCATCGGTCTATTTAAAACCTGACCAGGTTTCTCTTGCAATCGGTAAAGGCGGAAACAACATCAAGCTTGCCGGAAAACTGACCGGTTATGAAATTGACGTGTACCGTGATACAGAAGAAGAAGGAGAAGATGTGGATCTCGATGAATTTACAGATGAAATTGAACCGTGGATCTTGGATGAATTGAAATCCATTGGCTGCGATACAGCGAAGAGTGTTCTTGATCTTCCGATTGAAGACCTTGTGAAGCGTACCGATTTGGAAGAAGAAACCATTAAAGAAGTCGTGCGGATTCTGAAATCAGAATTTGAATAAATAAATGTTTACAGTTTACAATTTACGGTTTACCTTTAGCGCCTCGGCCGGTATAACTGAAAACTCATAAACAGTAAACGGTAAACAGAAATAAAATATGCCTGAAGCAGAAAAAATAATACGCCTGAGTAAAGCAATCAAAGAATTCAATTTGAGTTTGGATCACATTGTTGATTTTCTCTCCAAGAAAGGATTCAAGATTGAAAACAATCCCAACACCAAGTTGAGCGGAGAGGCGTATTCGCTGCTGATGAAGGAATTTCAGTCCGACAAAAGCGCGAAAGAAGAAGCGCATCAACTTTCTTTAAGCAAATTAAAAAAGGAACCTTCGGTTGTGCTGGATGCTGAAGAGCAGAAAAAACCTGCTGCGCGCAAAGAAGATGATTCCAGGGAAGTCCTGATCAAAGGCGTAAGTGTGGGTGATTATACAAAAGAAGAAAAGCCTAAAAAGAAAGAAGAAGTAAAAGAAAAACCGGCTCCCGCCAAGGAAGAAAAGAAACCGGAAGTCATCAAAGCGAAAGCCGACAAGATTGAAGGTCCTAACGTAGTAGGAAAAATAGAACTCGTTAAGGAAGAAACCAAGGAGGAAAAGAAAAAGAAAACCGCTTCGAAAAAGAAAGCGGAAGAAGCGGCTGCTGCTGAAGAAAAAGAAGCAAAGAAGACTGTCAAGAAAACAAAGAAGAAAGAAGACGAAGTTGAAACTGTACCGGAAGAAAAAGTTGAAGTTGCAGCTCCGGTTGCAGAAACTCCGGTTGAACCGATCGTTGAGCCGACTCCCGAACTTCCTGCAGAAGACAATATTCATCGCATTGACAGAAAAAAACTTTCCGGCCCGACTGTACTTGGAAAAATTGAACTTCCTGTTGATCCTCCGAAACGCAAACCTGTTGCATCGTCTTCAGGAGTTGGTGAAAACCGAATAGACAGAAAGAAAAAAAGAAAGCGTACTGAAAAGAAACCGGGAGGAGAAACTGTTCCCCAGGATAAATTCAAAAAGGACGACAGACCCAAACCATTCGGAACCGGAACACGCGATAAACGCAAACCATATACTCCGCTTCCAAAAGTGGAGCTTACTGATAAACAAATTCAGGATCAAATTAAAGCCACGCTTGCACGATTAAGCGGAAGCGGAAAATCCAAGTCATCGAAACTTCGTAAAGCAAAACGCGAAGCAGCTGCCAGCCAGCTCGAAGAAGAAATGGCTGAACAGGCTGGTAAAAAAGTGATCCAGGTAACAGAATTTGTGAGCGCCAACGAACTTGCGCGAATGATGGATGTTTCTGTCACCGATATTATTTCAACCTGTATGTCGCTCGGAATGTTTGTTTCCATCAACCAGCGTCTCGATGCGGAAACACTTTCTGTTGTAGCAGAAGAATTCGGTTATACTGTTGAGTTCGTTGCTGCCGATGTCCAGGAATCCATTAAAGAAGAAGTGGACAGTCCGGAAGATTTACTTCCGCGTGCTCCGATTGTTACGGTCATGGGTCACGTAGATCACGGTAAAACATCGTTGCTCGATTATGTTCGTAAAGCCAATGTAATTGCCGGTGAAGCCGGTGGTATCACGCAGCACATCGGAGCTTACGAAGTAACCCTTGAGAACGGAAAGAAAATTACATTCCTTGATACTCCAGGTCACGAAGCATTTACTGCCATGCGTGCGCGCGGTGCAAAAGTCACCGATGTTGCCATCATTGTAATTGCTGCGGATGATAGCGTGATGCCGCAAACGATAGAAGCTATCAATCATGCGCAGGCAGCCGGTGTTCCAATCGTGTTCGCATTGAATAAAGTGGATAAATCAGAATCAAATCCGGAGCGTATCCGTGAACAATTAAGCAAGATGAATATTCTTGTGGAAGATTGGGGTGGAAAATTCCAAAGCCAGGAAATCAGCGCGAAGAAAGGAACCAACATAGATGTGTTGCTTGAAAAGGTATTGCTTGAAGCTGAACTACTCGATCTCAAAGGAAATCCAAACAGAAGAGCAAACGGAACAGTAATCGAATCCTCACTTGATAAAGGAAGAGGATATGTCATGACTGTACTCGTGCAAAACGGCACAATGAGAGTCGGAGATGTGATTCTTGCAGGCCGTCATAGCGGAAGAGTAAAAGCGCTTTTTAACGAACGCGGCTTCCGTATTACAGAAGCAGGTCCTTCCACACCTGTCCAGGTGCTTGGTATGACAGGTGCTCCGCAAGCCGGAGATTTGTTCAACATCATGGAAGATGAACGCGAAGCACGCGACATCGCAACAAAACGCCTTGCATTACAACGTGAACAAGGTATTCGGACACATAAACATATTACGCTGGATGAAATTGGAAGACGCCTTGCCATCGGGAACTTCAAAGAACTTAACATCATTGTAAAAGGTGACGTGGATGGTTCTATCGAAGCGTTGGCTGATTCTCTTTTAAAATTATCCAATCCTGAAATACAAATCAACATCATTCATAAATCAGTCGGACAAATTACCGAGTCCGATGTGTTGCTTGCCTCTGCATCCAATGCCATCGTGATTGGTTTCCAGGTTCGTCCTTCGCTGAGTGCGCGTAAACTTGCGGAACAGGAACAAATTGAAATCCGCCTTTACTCCATCATCTACAAAGCGATTGAAGAAATTAAGGCTGCCATGGAAGGTATGTTGGCTCCTGAATTTGTGGAGAAGATCGTTTGCAACGTGGAGATACGTGAGACCTTTAAGATTCCAAAAGTTGGAACCATCGCAGGTTGTATGGTGCTTGACGGAAAAATTACACGTAACACAAAAGTGCGCGTGGTGCGTGACGGTATTGTTGTTTATAGCGGTGATCTGGCTTCCCTGAAACGTTTTAAAGACGATGTGAAAGAAGTTACAACCGGTTATGAATGCGGATTGAACATCGCCAACTTCAACGACATCCAGATTGGTGACATCGTTGAGGGATACGAACAGGTTGCTGTGAAACGTACGCTTGCGTAACGGTTAAAGACGTAAGTTATTTGGAAAAGAGAGACGTAGAAATTGCGTCTCTCTTTTTATTTAATCCCCGGAAGTTTAATATCATCTGTAACAATAAAGGACGACCCATACTGTTCATGAATATTTTTTAAAAACTTTTGCGCTTCGAGTCGTGTTCGGAAATCACCGACACGTACCTTGAAGTTCGGTTGCTTGTAAGTAAGGTACGAAGCTGTTTCAGGATGCAATGAATTGAACTCGCTTCTGAATTCAATCGCCTTTTGTCGCATCGTTCCGAAATAAATTTGTACACGATAGCCCGGAATGGTTTGCTTCTGCTGGTTTATTTCCTTTTGCTTTTTAATCAGGTCGTCCACACGGGCATCTTGTGTAATGCTGATTGAGCTGTCAGCATTGGATTGCGTGACATAGTTTTGCGCAAGCACATCCTGTGTCCAAAATAGAATTAAAAGAAAAAAAATAACCGGGACGAATTTCATCAGGGCAAAGATAAATTTTCTATTTCGATTCAATCAAAAGTTTTGTAGAACACAGATTTTCATGATGATCATGTTTTGCACAGATAAATGATCATAATGAATCATGACGATCATGAAAATCTGTGGTCATTTTTTTGTTGTTTACTTTTGAAAAATGAATATCGAAGAGTTTCGTGCGTATTGTTTGTCGAAAGAAGGGACAGAAGAATGTTTTCCATTCGATAATGAAACACTGGTCTTTAAAGTGATGGGGAAAATGTTTGCACTCACCGGTATCTCAGAGATTGAATTCAGCGTCAACTTAAAGTGTGATCCTGCAACAGCCATTGAACTTCGGGAGAAATATCCGAGCGTACAACCCGGCTATCACATGAATAAAAAACATTGGAATACCATTTATATTGATGGTTCAGTTGATGATCGTCTCTTGAAAAAATGGATTGACCATTCCTATAATCTTGTCGTTTTAAGTTTACCGAAGAAAACAAGAGAACAAATAAGAGATGTGCCGCCTTAAGCGAAAACTCTCTGAGAAAGTGAGAGAGTGAAAAAGTGGGAAATCACATTCTCTCGCTTTCTCGCTTTCCCATTACTTAATTTTTATCTACTCATCTTTTACAAAAAATAATTTCGTTTTAATCATTTGTTGATGTGCTTATCCTGTTCATAATTTTCTATTTCTCAAAATATTTTTTCGTCTATTTACCCCTACGTTTGAATTGCGTAACCACTAAAACCATCCAACCATGATTGCTACAATTAAATTCTTCAGCGAGGTAAATTACCTGGCTGTATTTGTCGCCGCACTTGCCTATTTCATTCTCGGCGCACTTTGGTATTCCGTTTTATTCGGAAAATACTGGATGAAAGGCATTGAAGAAATGGGAATTAAAATGACCAAACCCGACAAGGGAAAAATGGGAGCCATGATGGTGAAATCATTCATTGCAAATTTGCTTTGCGCCTTTTCAATGGCTTTTATCCTTCACCTCTCAGGTGCTTATAACTTAATGGGTGGAATAAAATTAGGAATCGTTGGAGGTTGTGGATTAACACTGGGCTCACAACTGATGGTTGCCAACTGGCAGGGAACAAAATCGGGAGTAGTTGCTGTTGATGTTGGTTACCAGGTACTCGGTGTGGTGCTTGTTTCAACGATCATTGCCGTTTGGCATTAATCAACTGCTATTAAAGCATACTTAATTCTATCCCGACAAAGTGTAGAATTAAAATTGCAAGCCCTACAATAATTCTGTAGTAACCGAAAACTTTGAAGCCATGTTTTATCAGGTAATTGATAAATGCTTTAATGGCGATGATGGCAACGATAAAAGCAACTGCATTTCCCACCAACAATAAATTTATTTGATCGTGTGAGATTCCTCCGCCTGCTTTATAAAGATCGTAGAGTTCTTTACAGGTAGCAGCAAACATCGTTGGCACCGCGAGAAAAAAAGAAAACTCAGCAGCAGCTTTCTTGTTCAGGTTTTGTGTAAGTCCGCCGATGATGGTTGCAGCAGAACGTGAAACTCCCGGAATCATCGCAATCACCTGGAACAAACCGATCTTGAAAGCGGAAGCATCTGAATTCAATTCATTACTTCCTTTTTCTTCGGCACGATGAAACCATTTATCAAGAAGCAAGAAGACAATTCCTCCGATTAAAAGCATCACGGCAACAACAATCACGTTGCCGAGCATCATGTTGATTTGTTTTTTCAATAACACGCCAAAAATGACTGCCGGAATAAATGCAATGATCAACTTCTTATAAAAATCAATGCTTTGGATAAATCTTTTCCAGTATAAAACGATCACAGCTAGAATCGCTCCCAATTGAATGGCAACTGTAAATGTTTTGGTGAAATCTTCCTGCGCAATTCCCATCACGGAAGAACCGATGATCATGTGACCTGTAGAAGATACCGGAAGAAACTCCGTGATTCCTTCAATAATGGCAAGGATGATAGCTTGAAGATAATTCATTGATTCGTTCATGTGATGATTAGCTGATTAGCTAAAAAGTTCCGCCATTAGCTAATCATCACATCAGCTAATCGGCTAATTGAAAATTACTCCTTCGATTTCTTTACAATGGCATACACCTCAATCACGAAACCGAGAATAACAAGAATAGGTGCCAGTGTAATTCTGCGAAAACTGAAAAGCTCCGGATTAAATTCACCCGGTTTCGCAGCGCCTCCTGTCATACAAAGAAAACCGATAAAGATGACTACAATGCCGAGGAGCATGATCATATAATTTTCTTTTCCAAAAGCAAAGTCCTGTTGCGGACCTTTTATTTCTTTTTTTGCCATGAGTTTGTTCTAAAATTGGTCGCCAAAGATATAGGAAGTTCTTGAATAACAAAGTAGTCCACAGTCAACAACAGTTTGCAGTTAGCAGTTGGCAACTGCTAACTGCTAATTGCAACCTGCGAACTTAATAAAACAGGTCATCCAGCTTCAACCGTAAATAACGGTTCACAGCCATAAATGTACTGATTCCGGAAAGCAATAAACCGAAGACTGTGATGGCAATAAATAAGGTTCCGATTATCTTCCAGTCCTGCAACTGGCGCAGTTCCGGCATCTCCCGTTGAATAAGATAAATTAGTCCTGACAATAAAATACAGGCAATGATGCTTGCATACAAACCATTGATCAAACCTCTGCCGATAAAAGGCTTACGGATGAATCCTTTTGTGGCTCCGACTAATTGCATGCTTTTAATCAAAAAACGTTTTGCAAAAAGAGAAAGGCGGATCGTATTGTTAATAAGCGCAATGGCAATGATCAGCAACAATCCGCAAAACACAAGGATCACCATCGCAACGGTTCTGAAATTTTCATTCATCCTGTCCACTTCGGTTCGTTGGTAGGAAACTTCGCGCACTATTTTATTTTGCCCGATTCCGTCTGCAATTGATTTCAGGCTTTCCGGGTTTGCATACGCTGCATTCAGGCTAAGATCAATGGAAGAAGGAAGCGGATTACTTTCAATCATGCTGACAGCATCCTCTCCGAGATCGCGTTTCAAGCTATCAAGTGCCTGTTGCTTAGAAATGTATTGTGCAGATTTTACGTACGGTTTTTCAGTGAGTGATTTCAGCAACATGTTGATGTCTGCTTCTTTCGAATCATCCTGCAAATACACGGTAAGCTGAACATGCTCTTTTACATAATCAGAAATCTTTTTTGAATCCAGGAGCAACAGCCCGAGCAAACCGATCATAAAAAGCACCAATGAAATGCTTACAATTGAAGTGATGAATGATGACCGCAATCTCCCGCTACCGATATTCGTTTCCTGCACCGACATGTTTGTTTGATAAGATGCGGCTAAAATAGAAAATTAATTATCTACGAATTACGAATCTATTACGAATTTACGAATGAAGTATCCACAGAGTGATCTTCACATAGATTGAATTTGTAAATTCGCCCTTTTCGTAATTCGTATATTGGCAAAAATTCGTAATTCGAAGCTAACGTGGAATATAATTTTCGTGAAACAGAAAAGAAGTGGCAACAGTATTGGGCGGAGAAAAAAACGTTCAGGGCTGATAACAATTCTCAAAAGCCAAAATATTATGTGCTGGATATGTTTCCTTATCCTAGCGGAGCCGGCTTGCACGTAGGACATCCGCTTGGTTACATCGCATCAGATATTTACACACGCTACAAAAGACTGAAAGGATTCAACGTTCTTCATCCAATGGGTTATGATGCTTTTGGTTTGCCTGCTGAACAATATGCCATTCAAACGGGACAACATCCTGCAATTACCACCGAACAAAATATTAAACGTTACCGCGAACAACTTGACAACATCGGTTTTTCTTTTGACTGGGAGCGCGAAATCAGAACAAGTGATCCGAAATATTACAAATGGACACAATGGATTTTTCTGAAACTTTTTAATGCGTGGTACAACCCGGAGACAGATAAAGCAGAACCGTTGGAAACGCTTGTCAGGAAATTGGAAGCCGGAAACTGGAAACTGGAAACTGGAGATTGGAATTCTCTCAGCGAAAAACAACAGTCGGAGGCACTCATGGATTTCCGTCTTGCTTTTCTCAGCGAAGCGTTTGTGAATTGGTGTCCGGCTCTTGGAACGGTGCTCGCGAACGATGAAGTAAAAGACGGAGTGAGTGAGCGCGGAGGTTATCCTGTGGAACGAAAAAAGATGAAACAATGGAGTATGCGAATCACATCGTATGCGCAGCGTTTGCTGGATGATCTGGAAACGATCGATTGGAGCGAATCCATAAAAGAACAACAGAGGAATTGGATTGGAAGAAGTGAGGGGGCATCGGTGAAGTTTCGCCTCATCCCTAACCCTTCTCCAAAGGAGAAGGGAACGCCCGATTCTGCTTCTGAAAAAAAATTCGGCTATGAAACCTCAAATAAATCGGTCTGGCCCTTCTTAAAAAATTTCTCCAAGGAAAACAGGAAAAATCAAACTGAGGCTGAAAAAATAGTTTGGGAAAATGTACGGGACGGAAGACTCGGATTTAAAATAAGACGACAACATCCAATCGGAGAATTTATTGCTGACTTCATTTGTCTTGAAAAAAAATTAGTCATTGAAGTCGATGGTTATATTCATGAGACCCAAAAAGAATATGATGAAGCACGAACTTTCTATTTGAATCAGTATGGTTTTCGTGTCATTAGATTTACTAACCAGGAAGTATCAGATAAGATTGGTGATGTCGTTGAAAAAATAAAAAACGAACTACTAAAATCGGAGGAGGACTCCCCTTCTCCTTTGGAGAAGTGGTCGGGGGATGAGGCCATCGAAGTTTTTACAACACGGCCTGATACAATTTTCGGAGCAACATTTATGACGCTTGCTCCCGAGCATGATTTGGTTCAGCAAATCACGACTTCAGATCAGAAAGAAGCGGTGACGAAGTATGTGGAAGAAGCAAAAAACAGAAGTGATCGCGAACGCATGACGGAAGTTAAACGCATCAGCGGCGTTTTCACCGGTGCTTATGCAGAAAATCCTTTAACCAAAAAACCGATTCCGATCTGGATTGGCGATTACGTGTTAGCCGGATACGGAACAGGCGCCGTCATGGCTGTTCCTGCGCACGATGAACGCGATCATGCTTTTGCAAAACATTTCGGATTAGAAATAAAACAGGTCATCGAAACTCCTGCTGACTGGGACATACAGGAAAAATCGTTTGATTCGAAAGACAGCCGCTCTATAAATTCCGATTTCATCAATGGTCTTCAAACAAAAGAGGCAATCAAAAAAATTGTTGAAGAAGTTGAGAAACGGAAAATAGGAGAAGGAAAAATAAATTTCCGTTTGCGTGATGCTGTGTTCGGGAGACAACGTTATTGGGGAGAACCGATTCCTATTTATTATGAAAACGGAATTCCGAAAGCGGTGGATGAAAAATCTATACTTTCAGAAAAGATAAAATTACCGGAGATAGAAAAATATCTCCCGACAGAAACAGGAGAACCTCCACTGGCGCGCGCAGAAAAATGGTTTTGGAATCCTGCCAGCTGCCAACTGGTTACTGCCAACTCGCCCGGGTCTTACGCATTAGAGACCACCACCATGCCGGGCTGGGCTGGAAGCAGTTGGTATTTCCTGCGTTACATGGACGCAAACAATGATAAAGAGTTTGTATCGAAGGAAGCAATCAATTACTGGAAAGATGTTGATCTCTACATTGGTGGCTCCGAACATGCAACAGGACATTTACTCTACGTTCGCTTCTGGACAAAATTTCTTTTTGATCTCGGACTAATTCCTGTGCAAGAACCTGCGAAGAAATTGATTAATCAGGGGATGATACAGGGACGTAGTAATTTTGTCTATGGTTTATCTCCTTTATTTGTTTGGGAATCGTCAACTGAAAAAAAGAATGATCCCATTTTTCCGTTAATATATATTGGTAAATCAATTTATGAGAAATTCCAAATTCATTCTCTTGATGATTCTTTTAAAAATAAAATTCGAGATTTTGGGATGGATATATTCAAAAAATTAAATCCTGATTTTAAATGCTTGGATTTTGGTTTGCATGTATATTCCTCCCATGTTAATGTCAATATTGTTAATGATGATATTTTAAACAAGGAAGCATTTAAAAATTCAAACAAAGAATTCACGGATGCCTATTTCTTTCCAGATGAAGAGAAGTATGTATGTGGATGGGAAGTTGAAAAAATGTCCAAATCAAAATACAATGTTGTAAGTCCTGATGATATTGTTAATCAACACGGAGCCGATGCATTGCGCTTGTATGAAATGTTTCTTGGTCCGCTGGAACTTTCAAAACCATGGAATACAAACGGCATTACCGGCGTGAGTAGTTTTATCAGGAAGCTTTGGAGACTTTATCATTCGAAGAACCAAGAACTAAGAACTAAGAACCAAGATAATATTTCGGTAAACCAACAGCTCGACAGCTTTTACGTTAATGATGAATTACCGACCAAACAAGAACTAAAATCCCTTCACAAACTCATTAAAAAAGTAACGGAAGACATTGAACGGTTTTCATTCAACACGTCTGTGAGTAGTTTTATGATTTGTGTAAATGAGCTCACCGATTTGAAGTGTAACAAACGCGCAATCCTTGAACCACTTGTCATTTTAGTTTCTCCATATGCTCCGCATGTGGCAGAAGAACTATGGGAAAAATTAGGTCATAAAGAATCCGTCACATTCGCAACATGGATGGAGCATAACGAAGAATATTTGACGGAGTCTTCGTTTGCTTACCCGATTTCGGTGAACGGAAAGACAAGATTCAACCTGGAAATTGCTTTGAGTCTTTCAAAAGATGAGATTGAAAAAGAAGTCATGTCATCCGAAGAAGTGAAAAAAGTTCTCCAGGGCCAGCCACCGAAAAAAGTCATCATCGTGCCGGGCCGAATTGTCAATATTGTGGTCTGAAAAATATCCCTTTCAACATCAGGTTGATAAAAACTTCTTCAGAAATCCGCTTTGAACTTAGTACCGGATTCGTACATTCGCGAACAATTCGTCCTCATAAAAGATCTGATGAACACATTAGTCCAGAATATAGAAGCACTCATATTTTGCTCAGAGCAAAGCATTTCCATTGACGAAATTTCCGCATCCCTGAAAATTGTCTTTGGTTGGGAGCTTTCTGACGAAGAAATTATTGCTGCCATTGAAAATATCAAGGCAAAATACCAATCTGAAGAATTTGCATTTGAACTACTCGAAATTGCTGACGGCTACCAGTTCCTTACCAAGAAAGAATTTCACGCGACAGTAAGTGCGCTCATCCAGCATAAATCAAAAAAGAAACTTTCTACGTCAGCGATGGAAACGCTTGCCATCATCGCTTACAAACAACCAATCACAAAAGGAGAAGTGGAACACATTCGCGGAGTAAACTGTGATTATGCTGTTCAGAAACTGCTGGAAAAAGAATTGATTGAAATCAACGGCAAGAGTGATGCTCCCGGCAAACCATTGGTATACGGTACCAGCAAATCGTTCATGGATTATTTCGGAATTAAGTCAGTAAAAGATTTGCCTCAGCTGAAAGATCTGCACATGGATCAAAATGAGATCGGCGAGCCGGTTGACCTGAACGACAAAGAAGAAACTTTTATCACCGACACAGTTGTTGAATCAGAAACAATCGTTCAGGAAGAAATTATTGCTGTTGAAGATGCTGTTGATCCTGCGGATTTACCGGATCGCAAAGCAATTTTTATTGAACACGAAGAAACGATTTCAGATTCAACCGAAGAACTCTCTTCTGAAGAAAATGATGAAGGTTCATACGAATCTCCTCGTGACTAATTTTCAGCCATTAAAGAATTTTAGTTTTTTTGTCTGCAGGATCTATTTTTTACCTCCTTTTTCAAATTCATTTCATAATTTTCCGTTCAAATGAACAATGGATCAATCTTTGTAAACTCGCCGCGCATGAAAAAAATAATCGTCATCGCATTTGTTCTCCTCGGCTTTGCAGGTAAATCATCAGACGCACAAAAAGTATTGCGTATGATGAATAACCAGGCATTCAAACCCGGAGAAAAACTGAGGTTCAGAATTCATTACGGCTTTGTGGACGCCGGTGAAGCGACACTGGAAGTCAATTCCTCCATGAAAAATATCGGGGGTCGTGAATCATACCAGGTTACAGGAACAGGCCGTACCGTTGGTGCATTCGATTGGTTCTTCAAAGTGCGTGATCGTTATGAAAGCATCATTGACAAACAAGCATTGATTCCGTGGATGTTTATCAGGAGGGTGAATGAAGGCGGCTACATCATCAATCAAAATGTAAGCTTCAATCACTATAAAGATTCTGCATCCAGTGAAAAAAAGACCATTGGAATTCCTGAATATACACAAGATTTGATTTCTGCTTTTTATTATGCGCGCAACATCGATTTTGCAAATGCAAAAGAAGGAGATGAATTTCCGATATCGGGTTACCTTGATGATGTGATAATTCCTCTCAACATAAAGTATATCGGCAAAGAAGATGTGTCGAGCGACATGGGAACTTTTCATTGTATCAAACTCAGACCGATGCTCCAGGAAGGTCGCGTGTTCAAAGAAAAAGAAGACATGACGGTTTGGATTTCCGATGACAAGAACAGGATTCCTGTTCGCGCACAAGCCAACATTTTAGTCGGCTCCATCAAAATGGATTTGGTTGATTTTGAAAACCTGAACAACACACCGGCACTAGTTAAATAATTTGAGAATTTGATAATGAGATAATTTGATAATGAAAAAATGAGGTTCCGTTTTTTCGTTATAAAGCCATCATTTTTACTCCGCAAGAAATAATTTTCAAATTTTCAAATTTTCAAATTCTGTATGTTCAACTAATAAGTGCAACTTTTTCTGAGAAGACTTGATTAGCTGTTTTGTATTTAAATTTCCTAATAGGTCTGTTATTGATTTTAGTTTGG
>JAYVUK010000043.1:0-58328 GCA_043787975.1 Bacteroidota bacterium | reverse complement strand
TTTTTTGCCTTGCATCAGCTTCTTTTTTATTCAAGATAACATCAGAACAAGGCAATCAAAATGTCTTGTACATTTGTTTTGAACAATCAAAAGTGAGTTGTGCAACGGACACAACAAATTACCGCCAGTTTGTTTTGTTGGTGACAAAAGGATTTAGAAAACAAAAAAATAAAAATCAGACTGCTATCAAAAAATTGCAACGGAAATCTAACATCACCTCTTATTATTGGGCAAAAGTATTACGTCTCATTTAAAGTAGCGTTAAGCATTAGTTTGCCTAGTAATACTCATATCATTACTTACTCGAAAAAAGAAATAGTATGAAAAAAGAATTGTCACCAAAACAACGTGAAGAACTTCTTCAAACATTGAAAGTCCGTTTTGAGAAAAACATGAGCCGCCATAAAGGTCTTGAATGGAATAAGGTACAAGCAAAGTTGGAAGCTACTTCTGAAAAACTTTGGTCGCTAAATGAAATGGAAAAAACCGGTGGAGAACCGGATGTTGTTGGTCATGATAAAAAAACGGACGAATATATTTTTTATGATTGTTCAGCAGAAAGTCCTGGCGGCCGCAGAAGTTTTTGTTACGACCGTAAAGCACTTGAATCAAGGAAAGAACATAAACCAAAGAATAGTGCACTGGATATGGCTTCTGCCATGGGAATTGAGCTTTTAACGGAAGAACAATACCGGGAGCTACAGAAACTTGGAAACTTCGATTCGAAAACATCGAGCTGGGTAAAACACCAGCTGAGATTAGAAAACTTGGTGGTGCCATCTTTTGCGATTACCGATTCGATACTGTCTTCGTGTATCACAACGGTGCAGAATCATATTATGCCGGCAGAGGATTCCGTGGATCTCTCAGGATCTGATTTTTTGTGCAGATGGCTAAATTTGAATTTGAGAAAAGCATTTAAGAAACCGGTTTCTACACAAAGCCGGTTTTTGTTTTTTCTTCCGGCACCCCTATCCTGCTATAAGTTTTTATTAATTTTTCTTGCATAGTTCAAAATATTGTAATTACTTTGTATTTCAAAGTACTTTCAATATGAATGAACAGGAACATTTAAAATCGCTTTCTGATATTAAAAATCTGATGGAACGCTCTTCACGATTCCTTTCCCTGAGCGGGAAGTCAGGTATCTTTGCCGGGTTCTATGCGCTGGCCGGAGCAACCGCTATGTGGTGGTACGTTAACAATACTAATTTTGAAATATCCGGATATTATAACCTTGCCACTACTTCAGACACTGAGGCATACAGACCATTTCTGATTTTCTTGATGGGTGATGCTTTGCTTGTACTTCTCCTGTCATTAATTACCGCGTATGTATTTACTCAACGTCTCGCAAAGAAACAAGGACTGAATATATGGGACACCTCTGCAAAACGATTGCTGATTAATTTGCTTATACCCCTGGTAACAGGAGGATTTTTTTGCCTTATTCTGCTCCAACAACAACTCACAGGATTAGTTGGTCCCTCCATGCTTATCTTCTATGGTCTCTCATTACTTAATGCGAGTAAATACACTTACAACGACATACGTTACCTGGGAATATCAGAGATTATCCTGGGTTTGGTTGCTGCCATGAATACCAGTTACGGCTTACTATTCTGGGCATTTGGTTTCGGAGTAATACATATTATATATGGCATCACCATGTATTATAAATATGAGCGATGAAGGAATTTATTACCGGGCTGAACCGTGAATTTGAAAGCCGTGTGCGATTGGGAATTATGTCCGTACTGATGGTAAACGATAAAGCAGAATTTAAAACATTAAAAGAACTGCTTGAATTAACTGACGGAAATCTTGCAAGCCATCTCTCCGCTCTTGAAAAAGCAAGTTATATCAAAGTAAAAAAACAATTTATTGAACGGAAACCAAACACTACATACAGCACAACCAGGGAAGGAAAGAAAGCATTTACAGAACATTTGAACCTGTTGGAAAAATTCTTAAAAACAATACCAAATAGTTAAACCATTAAATTTTAATTATCATGGAGATTCTAACAAACATTGACAATCCTCGTCAGTTGGAAAAATTGTATCGCGGCAATAAAACTGATTTCAAAACGGAGTTCAATTTACTTTACCCGGAACTAAGAGACCATAAGCTTGCAGACTATTGGCATGAAAGACTCAATTACGAAAGTTCAGAAATTTCCTGGGGCAGCAACAAAGAATTAATTTTTGTAATAATTGTTTCCTTGATCGCGGGAGTGATTGCAAAATTTCCGGCCCTGTTTAATATTAATCCTGAATTCTTTTACCAGCGGAATATAGGGTTTATTATCTTTCCCATGTTGACAGCTTATTTTATTTGGAGAAAGTATCTTTCAACAAAAAAAATTGTATTTACAGGAGTTGCATTTTTGATTGCTTTAATCTTCATCAATCTATTGCCGGCAGATACTAAAAGCGACACCTTGATTTTATCCTGCATTCACTTGCCTTTATTATTGTGGGCAGTTTTAGGAAGTTCATATGTTGGCGATAACGTAAGGAGTCATTCAAAAAGACTTGACTTCCTGAGATACAATGGCGACTTACTAATAATGACCGGGCTTCTCACGATTGCAGGAGGCCTACTAACAGCCATTACTATCGGACTTTTTTCTGTCATTGGTTTAGACATTAAGGATTTTTATTTTGACTATATTGTTATATTCGGAGGTGCAGCATTGCCAATCGTTGCAACCCATATAACAGAAGCAAATCCTCAATTGGTTAATAAAGTTTCGCCTGTTATTGCAAAAATATTCAGTCCTTTAGTTTTAATTATGTTGGTTGTTTACCTCGTAGCAATTTTGTTTTCCGGAAAAGACCCATACAAGGACAGAGATTTTTTAATGGTATTTAATTTACTCTTAATCGGTGTAATGGCGATTATTTTATTTTCGGTAGCGGAAACATCTAAGAAGCAACAAAACCTGACAGACAGTTTCATTCTACTTGCTTTATCCGTCGTAACAGCCATTGTAAACGGGATTGCTCTTTCTGCAATTTTATTTAGAATTTCAGCGTGGGGCATTACTCCTAACCGGCTTGCAGTTTTAGGAGCGAATATACTGATGCTGACAAATTTATTTATGGTAACTTTCCGACTCTTCAAGAGTGTTTCAAAAAAGAAAGACTTTACCGATGTTGAAAATTCAATATCAATGTTTCTTCCAGTTTATATCGCATGGACAATTGTTGTGACTTTTATTTTCCCCCTACTATTTCATTTCAGGTAATACAACGAATTATCAAAACAACAGCTCTTAAAAAAAATGTTTTATACTATCAACTCATAATTTGCGTGCCTATATGCAAATAATACCAGGTTCTACATGACTTCAATTTCAAAAGCCGGGACGAAAGATTTCCGGATTTTAGCTGACATCGGTAAACAATCATTTATAGAATCACATGGAAGCAGTGCTTCAGTATCAGATATAAATGCCTATGTCAATGCAAAATATACCAATGATGCACTCAAAGAAGAACTGAGCAACCCAGAAAATATTTACCATATCATCTATCACAATCAGCAACCTGCCGGTTATTCCAAAATTATTTTCAATGCATCACATTCAACGATACAACCCGAAAATGTAACCAAGTTGGAGCGCCTTTATTTATTGAAAGAGTTTTATGGTTTGAAATCCAGATTTGAACTCTTTCAGTTTAACATTGAATTATCGAAACAAAACAACCAGTCAGGCATGTGGTTATTTGTTTGGAAAGAAAATCACATGGCCGTTAGTTTTTACGAGAAGGCTGGATTTAGTATTATCGGAAGTCATGATTTTAAACTTACGGAGACTCATTCTAATCCGAACCACCTGATGTTTCTGAAATATTAACTATCTATGTAGTTACAAAAACAATTTTAAAATAAAGGTATGGCAAAAAATAAAACAGTTGAAACAACAAAAAGTGTAGCCGCTTTCATAAAGAAAATTGCTGTTGAGAAAAAACGTACTGACTTCTCGGCTATTGTGGAATTAATAACCAAACATACCGGACTTGAACCAAAAATGTGGGGAACAAGCATTGTCGGCTTTGGCAGCTATCATTACAAATATGAAAGCGGTCGTGAAGGTGACGCTCCGCTGGCAGGTCTTGCATCACGGGCAAATACAATTACATTATACTTTGGATCTACCTTCGACAAAAGAGAAGAATTGCTTTCCAAATTCGGAAAACATAAATTAAGCGGTGGTTGCATTCATATTCAAAAACTGGAAGACATTGACACCGGTATTTTAGTCAAGATGGTAAAAAACTCCATTGCCTACAGAAAGAAAGAACACAGATGTTGAAGACCGGAAGAAACAGCAGATCGCTGATATAGGATGTATAAAATTAAGTATATATACATTTGCAATTAATAAGCTAACTTAAAAAAATGACGCTCGACTACATCGACAACGTGAATGAATTTGGCGACAACATTGTCCGGCTGTACGACTTTGATATGTCGCAGGCAGAAAAATTGAAGAACGCTATTCACCAAACCATTCTTACAAATAAAAAACAACTTGATCTTGCAACGACTGATTTTATCAGGGCACGCAATTGTAATCTGACGCTTCGCATCTCCGATGAGAATACCGGGATCCTGACAAGCGATAAAATAAATTTCTTTTGCGACCTGACGACAGAAGGATATGAGCAAATGATTGTACTGTTAGAGCCATTTTGCAAAAGAGAGACAAAAGGATATCAATGGCTGTACGACATTGACAACGAGACTGATTTTCTATTTTCACCGGGCGGCACCTGGTAGATTTTTCCAAAAAGTTTAACATCTCCGTTCACTTTTATTTCTCACATCTTTCTATACATTTGCCATCCTTGAAAAAAACATATGCGTCAAAAAAATTTACTCGCAATTCTCTTTACAATTTTCCTCTCGGCGGGATTTGCCACTGCTCAAACGGGTGATATACGCGGTTTTGTGTATGAAGAAGAAACCTCTGAACCTTCCATCTACACCAGTGTTTACCTGAAGGGAACAACCTACGGTGTACAAACAAACCTGGATGGCTTCTTTTCTCTCACGCGTGTACCGGCAGGTAACTACACACTGATGATCACTTCCATTGGTTTTGATTCAGTAAGTGTGGCAATCAGTTTAAAGGCCGGGGAAATTCTCACAAAAAAAATCTTTGTAAAAAAATCTGTCATCCAGTTCAGGGAAGTTGAAGTGTCAGCAGCAACCGAAGAAAAGAAAACCGAAGTACAGGTTTCGGTCAACAAGATCACACCAAAAGAAATACGACAGGTGCCGGCCATTGGCGGAGAGCCTGACCTGGCGCAGTACCTCCAGGTGTTACCCGGAATAATTACGTCGGGAGACCAGGGCGGACAGTTGTACATCCGCGGTGGCACACCGATACAAAACAAAGTGCTGCTTGACGGAATGGTGATCTACAATCCTTTTCATTCCATTGGTTTCTTCTCTGTGTTTGACGCTGACATTATCCGTGGTGTGGATGTGTATACCGGAGGTTTCAATGCAGAATACGGAGGACGGATTTCTTCCATCATGGATATTACCACGCGCGATGGAAATAAAAAAAGAATGAGCGGAAAAATTTCGGGAACAACATTCACTTCGAAAATAATTTTTGAAGGACCTATAAAAAAAGCCACTGACGGAGAAGACGGAAGTTCATCCTTTCTTGTCGCGGGCAAGACTTCGTACCTCGACCGCTCATCCAAAACTTTTTACAGCTATGTGGATACGGCAGGGCTTCCCTATTCATTCAATGATCTGTATGGCAAAATGTCTTTCAACAGTTCGAGCGGAAGTAAATTCAATTTGTTTGCATTTCATTTCGCAGACAATGTAAAGTACCAGCACATAGCAGATCTTGGATGGAAGTCAACAGGTTTCGGAACGAACTTCGTGTTGGTACCGGGCGAAACATCCGTGCTGATTGATGGAAACTTTGCGTATTCGAAATACAACATTGCCCTTACAGAAACGGATGCGAAGCCGCGCCAAAGCGACATCAGCGGTTTCAACGGAGCGCTTAACTTCACCTATTTCTTTAACAAGGATGAATTCAAATACGGAATAGAAGTTTCCGGTTTCCGTACCAACTATGAGTATTACAACTCCATTGACATTAAATCATCGCAGGTTGAAAACACCACCGAGTTAGCGGGCTTTATGAAGTACAAAGCCGTCATCAAAAACCTGGTGATTGAACCCGGTTTTCGTTTTGATTATTATGCATCCCTTTCCGAATTTTCTCCCGAGCCAAGATTCGGTGCCAAGTTTAATGTGAGTGATAAATTCAGATTGAAAATGGCAGCGGGATATTATGCACAGAACTTACTGAGCACAACATCCGATCGTGATGTGGTGAATTTGTTTTACGGATTTTTATCCGGCTCTGATAATTTACCGGCGCGTTTTAACGGAGAAGAAATCACTTCCAAACTTCAAACCGCAAGACACCTCGTAGCCGGATTCGAACTGGATCTGCCTCATCACCTTTCCCTGAACGTGGAAGGTTATGTGAAAGACTTCACACAGCTTGAAGTGGTGAACCGTAATAAACTTTACAACACGGAAGATGCTTCCAAACCGGAAGAATTAAGAAAAGACTATGTATTTGAAACAGGCACTGCCAAAGGTGTTGACCTTGTTTTGAAATACGATTACAAAAAACTTTATCTCTGGGCTGTGTATTCGCTTGGTTACGTTACACGTTTTGACGGAACAGAAACGTATGAACCTTCGTTCGATCGCAGGCACAATGTGAATCTCGTAGCGGCTTATACATTCGGTAAAAAAGATGAATGGGAAATAAATATGCGCTGGAATTTCGGTTCACCATTTCCATTCACACAAACACAGGGATTCTATGAGCAGTTGAATTTCAACAATGGAATCAGCTCCAACATTCTTACACAGAACGGACAGTTGGGAATTGCGTATGCAGATATTGACAAAGGACGTATGTCTTATTTCCACCGTCTCGACTTTTCCGCGAAACGCACTTTCAAACTCGGAAAAAATTCCGAGCTTGCAATTACGGGAAGCGTGACGAATGTATATGACCGGAAAAATATTTTCTACGTGAACCGAGTGACAGGTGACCGGGTTTATCAATTGCCGATACTTCCAAGTTTAGGAGTGAGTCTGACGTTTTAATTTTAATTTCTTTTTTTTGTGATTTTATAGTTTTGTATGCAATAAGAATTAACCCGTTTGAAATGGATTGTTATTCCGTAAAGATTAATTGTATCAACAAATTTTTGTTTTTGTTTATTGCAACTTTCCTGATTGCTCATGATTCCCAAGCATCAGATGAAGAAAAAAATAAAGAACCGGATATCACCAGTGTTCAGGCAACACAAGTATATTCGGTGTCATCAACTGTTGATTTGGTTTACGCTAAACCGAAGCTCTTTACTTTTGTGAAATCAATTCCAAAAGACATGGGAAGAGTTTACAAAGCTTCTTTCAGAAAAGAAAATATCCCGTTGATTGCAATGATCTTTGTCGAAACGGCCACGTTGATCCCTGCAGACCAGAACATGCTTGACGGGGCTAAAAGCATTGGGCGCTCTTTGAACATTTCACCAACAAGTCATCAACAGACCGTTTTCGATCCATCCATAAAATTAAAAAACAAGAACCTAAAATTACCATTGGGTTTTCCTACCGATCTGAATAGTTCCATGTATTTTCTTGGAGATGGTATCATGCACACCACTATTTCGCTTGGCTTTGTTGGCTACGGTTTAATCGCAAAAAATTATCGCGCACTCCAGACAGGTTCACAAGTAGCAGAAGCCATGATTGCTTCCGGAATTGTAGTCCAGTTTCTCAAACATGTCACAGGAAGAGAGAGTCCTTTTGCATCTACTGCCCGCGGAGGGGTGTGGAGGGTTTTTCCAAATCAAACAGAGTATGCCAATCATGTCCCGCAGCATGATGCATACCCCTCCGGTCATATTGCAACTGCTGTTGGTACAGTTACAGTTATTGGTGATAATTATCCTGAATACAAATTGATCAAGCCGGTCGGTTATTCATTGTGTGGATTGCTTGCGTTTGCGATGATGAACAATGGTGTGCATTGGGCAAGCGATTATCCGCTGGGCATATCGCTGGGCTACATTTTCGGAAAAGTGGTTGTAGCGCATGGAAGATCTGAAATCAAAAAAGATACGCTATCTCACAACGCACACTCAAAATTAAATTTCAGGAGACCCTATGTTACACCTGAAGTAATGGGTGGAGTTCCGGCTTGCTCTTTCAGGTGGGTTTTTTAGATTGAAGATTATACCTTCGTTTCAAAATGTCATTCTCATTGATAAATCATAATTTTTATTTGTAATGCTTGCTCCCGTAATTTCAACGGAAGGTTTATGAAGTGATGCAAGGTCATGCTCTTTTCTTTTCCTGTAATTAGAGACCACCTGTCTCGCACATAAATATCCAAGCGCACTTCCTGCGAATACATCTGAAGTCCAGTGCGTATGTTCCGTTAACCGAGAAACTCCCACCAATGCAGCAACTGAATAGGCAATCGGTGGAATGGCCTTATGACTGGAATATTGCATTGCAAAAACGGTTGCAATTGAAAATGCTGTTGCCATGTGCCCGGAAGGAAACCCATCAAATGCTGAAACCGGATAGTGCTTGCATGGTGATTCAAACTGCGCAAATGGACCATACCATTCACCGCCTGCCTCATGAGAAATTGCATAGGCTGCAGAAGGTCGTTCCCTCCCAGATAAAAGCTTTCCAAAACGTGTCCATACTCCTGAAGTAATAATTGCTTGAATAGCAAGCAATCCGGTTTCCTGGGCTTTCACGTTGTTAAATGCTAAACCATAAGCTTCAAAAAGAATGACTTCTGCAATTCCATAGTTACTGCCCAGTTCCGTGATCTGAGGACTCAACTGTTTAATCCACCCATGATCCCGTTTGAGGTAACGTATTCTCCGATCGATGGATTCATCTTCCTTGATAAGAATTGCAGTGGCAACAATTCCGGCACCTACATATAGAAAATGTTTTCCAGTAAGATGAAACGGAGACTTCGTCTGTTCGACAAAATCATTTGCAAGGGTGCTAAGAAAAAGTTTTGGTTTTAATAACGGGGAATACGATGAATGGATTGATGACGTAGAATCGGGATCTAAAGCATAAACTTTTGCGTTGCAAATCAAACATAGAATATAAAAAACAAGAAATACGGGTGACTGTTTTTGTTCTCTCACAAAACTTACGAATAGCTTGAATTAATTTTCTGTAATAATACAAAATCAATCCATAAAAAAACATCCATTCAAATTCATATATAAGAAACTGTTTAAAATATATCGGATAAATTACATAGAATCTTTTTTTATTCAGAATCTACATATTTCTGATGATGAGAGTTTGGAACAAAAATCAATAGTGATACGATTCCGACCAATGAAAACGCGGCACCACACATAAACACGGTTGCATGGTTTACCTTATCCCACAATTGTCCGGCAACAATACTTGCAGCAAGTGATGAAAAGCCGACTGTCATGGAATACCAACCGATACCGCTCGCGCGTAAATGTTTGGGAACAAAATCCGCTGCGAATGATTTTCCTGCCGTGCGAAATATTCCCTGGTACAACCCGTAGACAACAAAGAGGAAACCCATCAATAAAATATTTGAGCTGAAAGCAAACCCACTATATGCAATCAGAAAAATGATGAATGAAATAAGCAGTACAGGTTTTCTTCCATACTTATCAGACAACGTTCCCGCAGGATACGAAATGAGCGCTGCAACCAAATTGTAAAAAGCATACACAAGCACGGTGTTCATCAACGATAATCCTTTTTCCCTGATAAGAAGAATCAAAAAAGCATTGCTTGAATTGCCGAGGCCAAATAAACCGATCACCAATAAATAATTCCAATATTGCTTTGGAAATTGCCGGATGTTTAAATCAACTTTGACTTTAGCGGCGACCTCGTTTCCTTTTTCCTTTACAAACAAAACCAGCACAAAAGCAATTAAGCCGGGAATGATGGCGAGATAAAAAATCGAATGAATGTCAAAACTAAGATAAAAGAAAAGCAGGATCGTAATCAAAGGTCCTAAAAAAGCGCCGAGGTTGTCACCGAAACCTTCCAACCCGAACGCTTTTCCCCTGTGTTGTGGTTCCACCGATTCGGCAACCAATGCATCGCGCGGAGCAGAACGTGATCCCGCTCCAAGCCTGTCGGAGAAGCGTGCCGCTAAAACGATTTGCCACGTGTTTGCAAGTCCGATGAATGGTTTGGAAAGTGCAGACAACAGGTAACCAACCAATGCAATCGGTTTTCTCCGTTGTAATTTGTCTGACAACCATCCTGAAAATCCCTGGATAATATTCTGCGTTGCTTGCGCGATGCCTTCGATAATGCCAATGATGCTTCCGCTTGCTTTCATGTACTGCGTCAGGTAAATGGGCAATATCGGGTACAACATTTCTGTTGATACATCAGAAAAAAGCGATGCACAGGCCAGGAGAAAAGAATTCTTAGTAAGACCTGAAAAGTATTTCTTGATAAGGGATTTCATAATTGAAGTCGGAAGTTAGAGGTTAGAAGTTGGAGGATGTAACAACTGCGTTTAATGAGACCGGTAAAGATAATTGCTCAAAGGAATAATGAAATGACGAAAGACGAAAAATCTGTCCTTTTCACTTCCATCCTCCAACTTCTAACCTCTAACTTCTATCTTCTAACTTCCAATATCTCATATCAGACTTCAAATTTTATTTCAAGAGTCATTGTAATTCATCTTGAAATATTTATGTTTGCACTCCGTGTTCGAGAAATCACCTTTTTCCATATTGGATTTCTCATAACCCGAAGATCCTGTGAACACCTTTGATTGATCTTCACAAACTAAACACGGTGACAACAAAATACATTTTCGTTACAGGTGGTGTTACATCATCACTCGGCAAAGGAATTATTTCTGCATCGCTTGCAAAATTGCTCCAGGCGCGCGGGTATACAGTAACCATTCAGAAGTTCGATCCATACATCAATGTGGATCCCGGAACATTGAATCCGTATGAACACGGTGAATGCTACGTGACCAATGATGGCGCTGAAACGGATCTAGATCTCGGTCATTACGAACGTTTCCTCAATGTGCCAACTTCACAGGCGAACAATGTAACTACCGGCAGAATTTACCAGACTGTCATCAACAAAGAACGCGAAGGAGCGTATCTCGGGAAAACGGTTCAGATCATTCCGCATATCACCGATGAGATAAAAAGAAGAATGATGTTGTTGGGAGAAACCGGTGAGTTTGAAATTGTAATCACGGAGATAGGCGGAACCGTTGGTGATATTGAATCCCTTCCTTACATTGAAACTGTCCGCCAGTTGAAATGGGAATTCGGAAGTTCGTGCATGGTGATACATCTTACACTGATTCCTTATCTCGCTGCAGCGGGAGAATTAAAAACAAAACCGACACAGCACTCAGTGAAAGCTTTGCTTGAGCTAGGAGTACAACCTGATATTTTGGTATGCCGCACCGAACATTCAATTACGATGGAGATGCGCAGGAAGATTGCTTTGTTTTGCAACGTGAATGTGAATGCTGTCATCGAATCCATTGATGCGGAAAGCATTTACGATGTACCACTGCTCATGTATAAAGAACAGTTGGATAAAGTAGTATTGACAAAATTAAAACTCGCACTTCAGCACGAACCTGAACTTGCGCAATGGAAAATATTTCTCGGCAAATTAAAAAATCCGGTCAATGAAGTTCGTATTGGTTTGATCGGAAAATACATTGAGCTGAAAGACGCTTACAAATCCATCAACGAGGCATTCATTCACGCCGGAGTGGCCAACGAATGCAAGGTAAAAATTGAATGGATCCATTCTGAAAAAATTGACAAGGACAATGTCCAGGCAAGACTGGATGGATTAAACGGATTATTAGTTGCTCCGGGTTTTGGAGATCGCGGTATCGAAGGAAAGATTGAAGCCATTAAATACGCACGCGAAAATAATATTCCGTTTCTTGGAATTTGCCTGGGGATGCAATGTGCTGTCATTGAATTTGCGCGCAATGTTCTCGGCTGGAGTGATGCACATTCCACTGAAATGAATAAGAACACCAAGCATCCTGTGATTGATATCATGGAGGAGCAGAAAAAAGTGACGAAGAAAGGTGGCACCATGCGACTCGGAGAATATTCATGCAACCTCACAAAAGGAAGCCGCATAGCAAACATCTATGGCAAAACAAAAATCAGCGAACGTCATCGTCACCGGTTCGAATTCAACAATAAATTTTTAAAAGATTTTGAAGAAGCCGGAATGAATCCTTCTGGAATTAACCCTGACGGAAACCTCGTTGAGATCATCGAATTAAAAAACCATCCTTGGTTTGTAGGCGTTCAATACCATCCTGAATATAAGAGCACCGTTGAAAATCCGCATCCGCTTTTTGTAAAATTTGTTCGAGCTGTACTGGAGAAATCGAAGTAACCAGTTGCCGTATAACTTATAAACAAGGGCAACCATTTTTGTTAAATCCGCGTCTTCATTAGTACAAACCCATGCTATAGTCAGTGGGAAACTTATGTTTGTTGTAGCCGAAAGCTGCAAACGGGCATTATTTATTCTGTTTATTCTTACAAAACCAACCACCGTGAAAAAAATCTACACACTCCTCCCATTTCTTTTTGTTCTATTCCTTTTCAGCATCTCGGAAAAGGCAAATGCTTCCTGCGCACCTGGACAAGGTATGTTGAAAGTGATTCTAGTTCCTGATAATTTTCCCTCTGAAACGTCGTGGGATGTGAGAGATTCCGCAGGCAATGTCATCGCTTCCGGAACCTCACAAAGTGACAGTGTATGTGTGAATCTTGGAAGTTGTTATCGTTTTACGATTTATGATTCATTCGGTGACGGCATGTGCTGTAACTACGGCAACGGTTCTTATACATTGATGCTTGATGAAACAGTGCTTCGTTTGGGAGGTAGCTTCACGCATAATGAAACCACTTACTTCGGTTGTCCGCCCGGATATTCTTGTGAATCAGCAATACCGGTTATTGCCGGCAGTTACACCACAGCATTTTCAAGCAGCTGGTATAGTTTTGTTCCACAGCTATCCGGTGTATACCGGGTGTCAACCTGCTTCACAAACGCAGCAAATACGATTCTTTATGTCTATGATCATTGTAATGCGTTGCTTTACGATTCAACCAACATCGGTACAATTTATTTTAACGATGATGAAGGCGGATGTGGTTTGCAGGCAGGATTAAATGCTTTGCTGGATTCAGGACACACGTATTACATTCGTGTTGCTGCACACAATGAACTCTATTTCACCAATGCTATCAACTGGTCTCTTACTTACAGTGGACCGGTTACAGGTTGTACAGATCCGGCTGCTTGTAATTATAACCCGATTGCAGTTGTTTCCGATACGTGTATTTACTCACCAAGCCCGGATTGTCCGCTAGGACCAGATCTTGCCATTGATCAGCAAATGTTTTTTGGCTCATTGCAACTTGCATCGCAGTCAGCCACCACCTGCAATGTGACGGAACGTTGCCTGACCGGATACGGAACTCGCACCGTTATAAAATTCAGTACGCACATTATGAATGTCGGAAACCAAGATTACTACATCGGCGTACCGTTCGTGGGTAATCCGCAGTTCGACTACAACAATTGTCACGGACATCCGCATTATGTAGGATATGCGGAATACCTTCTGTTCAGGCAGGACGGACAAAATCTTCCGGCCAGTTTCAAGAATGGATTTTGTGTACTCGACCTCGAATGCAGCAGCGGAGGCGGTATGGCGCATTATGGTTGCAGCAACATGGGAATATCAGCAGGCTGCGGAGATATTTACAATTCAGGGCTCAGTTGCCAGTGGATTGACATTACAGATGTCGATACTGGAACATACACATTTGTTGTACGCGTAAACTGGGATCACTCCGCAGATGCACTCGGACATTATGAAACGAGTTATGACAACAACTGGGCGCAGGTGTGTATTACCATCACACGCCCCGGTGGTATCACATTTTTTTCTGTTGATACAACCTGCGCACCGTATACTGATTGTGCTGGGGTCCTCTATGGTTCTTCACAATTTGACTGCAACGGAATTTGCGGCGGCACTGCATTACGTGGTGACCTCGATGCTAACCTTCACCAGGAAATTACAGATGCACATAGTTATCTAAATGGAATTCTTGACAACACGTTAACGTCATCCTCCTGCACTGACTTAAATAACGATGGAGAAATTACCGTCTATGATGCAGCGCTGATGGTAAACTGCGCATTGTTCGGAGGCCAGCGATGTAATTTCCCGGGAGGAATATTCAACCCGAACGACACAGTTTCACTAAGCATCGGAACTGTGAATACAGTTGATCATTATGTTGACATCAACATTCAGAACCCGGATAATTTTGTGAAAGCATACCAATTCGAATTAAGTGGCTTAACAATTACAGGTGTTGAGTCATTGATTGATTCTGTCCGCTTCCCTACTACACCGGCTGTCGGCAATGACGGATCAACAATCATCGGTCTCTGCTACAAAGATTCTACAATTGATAAAAATGTAATACCGGTCCCACTATGCAGGGTATTTTATTCAAATGAAGCAGACACAATCTGCTTAAGTAGAATTGTTGACATCGTGAATAAAGACTACGAACAGGTGGTTACACGTATCAGCGATACCTGCCAATACATTAATCTCACAGGAATTTCCGCTGCTGATCTTTCAGGCTATATTGGTATTCATCCGAATCCTTCAACAGGAATATTTGATGTTTCTTTCAAATACATTTTTGGAGATGATGTTGAGATCAGGGTAACCAACCTGATGGGAAAGGAAGTGAAGTTTGAAAAATTCAACGATGCATCTACAGCTAATTTCAAACTTGATCTAAGTGCGCAGGAGCAGGGATTTTATCTTGCTTCCATCAAAACAAACAGAGGCACGCTGACAAAGAAGCTGGCAATCGTGCGGTAATTTTTCTACCCTAGAAAAATATTTCACTTTCATTAAAAATATAAAAGATGAAATTAGAAAATTGAAACCGCTGTTTTTCGATTTTCTAATTTCATCTTTCTCATGAACCCACCTCCTGATAGGTAGGATTTCTCCTGGCCAAACTCACTCTTGCGATTAACCGTTCAATCCTGTATGTTTTTCTTCTTTGTTTTGTTTACAATTGAAAGAAAGAACATACAGAATAAGGTCTCTCTTGTGATTCAACTTCCAATCCTGTATGTTTGCGCCCTCAAAATTTTTCAATGGACAGGAATTCAGTCATCGGAATCGTATTAATCGGCATCATTGTCATTGCTTACAGCATTTTCACTCAACCAAGTGCTGAAGAACGATTGGCATTGCAACACCAGCAAGATTCAATTGCCATCGTCATAAAAGCACGCGAGCAGGAAAAAGCATCAGCGGTTGCCTTGCAAAAATCTGCGATCACAGATACGGCTTCGTTACAGGTGAACGATTCCGCAAAACACGAGATCCAGAAACAACAATTAGGTGATTTTGCGTCAGCGGCAGAAGGTTCAGAAAAAGTCTTCACCCTTGAAAACGAATTTTTCAAAGTAAACCTCACCAACAAAGGCGGGAGAATAAAAAATGTCGAACTAAAGAAATACAAAACCTTTGACGGCAAACCTGTTTTGCTGATGAATTCTGATTCCGCTTTTTTCGGTTTATCACTCTCCGCACAAAACAGGATCATCAATACAAACAATCTTTTCTTTCAACAGGAAACTTCTGCTTCCAATCAGCAAACTGTTTCACTGCGACTTAATGCGAGTGAAAATAAATACATCGAATATGTGTATTCATTGGATAGTATTAATTACATCTTAAAATTTAAGATCAATGTTGTCGGGTTAAACGATGTCATCGCTTCCAATGCTACTTACATTTCTCTCGATTGGAAACAACCGATTACAAAACAGGAGAAAAGCATGCAGAGTGAACATGCTGCAACAACAGTTTACTATCGGTTTTCGGGAGAGGATGAAGACGTAGATTATATTTCCGAAACAAAAGACGAACAAAAACCTCTCAAGACAAAAGTGAAGTGGATTGCTTTCAAGCAGCAATATTTTACTTCTGTGATCATTGCCGACAATTCTTTTGATTCACCAACCGTTGAAAGTTCTACGGACAAAACTTCTGATCACTATGTAAAAACGTTGTCAGCATCTTTTGCGCTGCCTTACGATCACAAGCAAAGTGAAAGCTATGGAATGCGATTTTACATCGGGCCAAACCATTACCAGACATTAAAGAAAATTGATGACCTGCATCTCGAAAAACAAATTCCGCTTGGATGGGGAATTTTCGGTTGGGTAAATCGTTTTTTGGTGATTCCCACTTTTAATTTCCTCAACGGTTTCAACCTGAATTTCGGAATCATCATTCTCCTTCTCACCATTCTGATTCGCATCGTGATTTTACCACTTACCTACGGTTCGTTTAAATCGCAGGCGAAGATGAAAGTGCTGCAACCGGAAATTGCTGAGCTCACTGCGAAATACCCGGATGATGCCATGAAAAAGCAACAGGAAACCATGGCGTTGTATCGCAAAGCAGGTGTGAATCCGCTTGGCGGTTGTATTCCGGGATTGTTACAGATGCCGATCCTCATTGCGATGTTCCGTTTCTTTCCTTCATCCATTGAGCTAAGAGGTGAACATTTTCTTTGGGCGAAGGATCTTTCCACCTACGATTCCATCCTTGACCTTCCGTTTAAGATTCCTTTTTATGGTGATCACGTCAGCCTGTTCACTTTGCTCATGACCGTGTCCACGTTGCTGTACACGCGTATGAACATGCAGATGACCAGCGCTGCAAATCCGCAGATGAAATGGATGATGTATTTAATGCCGATCATGTTTCTTGGCGTATTCAATAATTATTCTGCAGGTTTGAGTTATTACTATTTCCTCAGTAACGTTTTTGGTTTCGGTCAGCAATATCTTTTTAAAGCTTTTATTGATGAAAAAGCCATTCACCTGAAGATCCAGGAAAACAAAAAACGTCCGAAAGCTCAGAAAAAGTCAGGTTTCCAGGAACGTCTGGAAAAAATGGCAAAAGAGCGCGGATACCAGCCGAGGAAAAAATAGCCGGTTTACAGTTTACGGTTTACAACGGACAGCACATTATAAATAGCTTTCTTACTTGATTATTCTTAGCGCAATTAGGATATTTGCAGGAGTTTCGTAAACTGTAAACAACAAACCGTAAACATTATGTCACAAGACTTTCTTCCTCTCAATGGAACCGATCACATCGAATTTTATGTGGGCAATGCAAAACAGGCAGCGTATTATTACCAACATGCTTTTGGTTTTGAATTGATCGCATATGCCGGACCTGAAACCGGAGTTCGGGATCGGGCCTCGTATGTCTTGAAGCAAGGAAAAATTCGTTTGGTATTTACGACTTCCATTTATCCTGATACAGAAATTTCAATGCATGTGATGAACCATGGCGATGGTGTAAAAGTGCTTGCTCTTTGGGTCGATGATGCGGAAAAGTCTTTTTACGAAACGATGTCTCGCGGCGCAAAAGCTCACACACATCCGATGGTGATGAATGATGAAAACGGTGAAATAAAAATTTCTGCCATTCATACGTATGGTGAAACCATTCACAAATTTGTGGAGCGTAAAAACTACAACGGTGTTTTCATGCCCGGGTTTCACCCGGCAAAATCAAATTTCAAAACCGAATCGGTAGGGCTGGAAGTGATTGATCATTGTGTGGGAAATGTGGAGTTGGGAAAGATGGATGAGTGGGTGAAATTTTATGAAGATGTAATGGGCTTCAAAATGATCATCACCTTCGATGACAAAGACATTTCCACAGAATATTCTGCGTTGATGAGTAAAGTAGTGTCCAGCGGAAACGGTTACATTAAATTCCCGATCAATGAACCGGCGGAAGGAAAAAAGAAATCACAGATCGATGAGTATCTTGAATATTATCGTGGTGCAGGTGTGCAACACGTCGCTGTGCTTACAAATGATGTGATCAAAACAGTTACCGAATTACAGCGAAGAGGAATTGAATTTTTAAAAGTTCCAACTACTTATTATAAAGAGTTAACAGCCCGTGTCGGTAAAATTGATGAAGACCTTTCTGCCCTTGAGAAGCTCGGAATTCTTGTTGACCGCGATGATGAGGGATACCTGTTGCAGATTTTTTCCAAGCCGGTAGAAGATCGCCCGACTCTTTTCTATGAAATCATTCAGCGTAAAGGTGCAAAGTCATTTGGAAAAGGGAACTTCAAGGCATTGTTTGAAGCGATTGAACGTGAGCAGGCATTGAGAGGTAATCTATAAATTCCGGTAACTAAGAATCAACAACCAAGAACTAATTCTCTGAATTCAAAAAAGTTCTTAGTTCTTAGTTTTTAGTTTATAGCTCTTTATCAAACCTTCATCTTAAATACTCTTTAACATTTAAATTTGCGAAACCTATTGCATATTTATATAGTTGAATATCATCAAACAATTGTCTATGAGAAAAATGAGTTTGTCTTCATTAATTAAGTCAGCACTGATTCTGTTTGCAGCAATTGTATTTTCATCTCAAGCCAAAGCCGGAGGATATGAAATCAAAGTTCGTATCAATGGGTTAAAAGATACAGTCTGCTACCTCGGTAATCATTTTGGCGATAAGCAATACTTACGCGATACGGTGCGTGTGGCTAAAGACGGTTGGGCAATTTTCAAAGGCAAAGATTCATTGGAAGGAGGAATTTACCTGGTTGTGATGCCGAGCAAAACCTATTTTGAAATTTTGGTGAATGAACAGAAGTTTACAATCGAAACGGATACGGCCGACTTCGTTACCAACTTTAAAGTAACAGGTTCATTGGAAAACAAGCTCTTCAATGACCACCAGAAATTTATCGTAGAAAAAACAAAAGAGTCACAGTCCATCAAGACGCGCATGGATACCTATAAGGACAATAAAGATTCTACAAAAGTCCTGAGAGATCGAATTTCTGCCATCGATAAAGAAGTGAAAGCGTATCGCACAAAGTTGATGGCCGATTATCCAAAGTCGTTCATTGCAAAAATTTTTAAAACCATGTCAGAACCGGAAGTACCGGAATCGCCGAAAGATGCAAAAGGAAATGTCATTGATTCATCGTTTGCGTACCATTACTTTAAAGCACACTATTGGGACAACGTTGACTTCAGCGATGACCGGTTGCTTCGCACTCCGATTCTGCAGAGTAAAATAAAAACGTATACAAACCAGCTTACACCTCAAACTCCCGATTCCATCAATGCCTCCGTTGATACAATTATTGAACGGTCAAAAGCGAACAAAGAAGTCTTTAAATATTGTGTTGCTACGCTCACAAACTTTTACGAGAATTCAAAGATCATGGGATTCGACAAAATCTTTGTTCATCTTTCAGAAAAATATTATTTAACTGACCAGGCTTTTTGGGCCGACTCAACCTTAAAATCAAAAATCCAGGGACGTGTCGATAAGATTAAACCGAATATATTATTCACTGTAGCTCACGATCTAGCCATGCCGGATACAGCCTTTGTAATGCATACGTTACATGGCATTAAAACAAAATACACCGTGCTTGTTTTCTGGGATCCGACATGTAGTCATTGCAAAATTGAAATCCCAAAATTGATTCATTATTACGACAGTGTAAAAACAAAAAAGAGCATTGAAGTTTTTGCAGTGGGGATTGAGTCGGATATGGATGTATGGAAAAAATACATTCATGATAACAAACTCGATTGGATTAATGTTTCTGATCTTTACAATCAAACCAGTTTCAGAAACTATTACGACATCTACTCTACTCCTGTTATTTACCTGCTTGATGACCGGAAACGAATCATTGCAAAAAGGCTGGATGCTGACAAGCTGAGTGAATTTATTGAAGACATTGAGAATGGAAAAATAAAATTGCCTCAGTAAAGAGTTTACGGTTTACTGTCGCCTGTTTACAGTTGTTCGCTAATTTATTCCGGGTTTAACACTCGTTAACATAAAAGAAAAAAGAATATTCTATTTTTGGCTTGATGAAATTATCCGGGCAACATACTTTTCAAAAATTTATTGCACTTTTTCTGCTTGCGGTAATTTCTTTTTTCATCACGCCCAAAGAATTTATTCATGCGTTGCATCATCATGAGGATTCGATGGATGTGTTGTGCATGGATGCTTGTAAGGATCACATCAGCGAACAACATCAGCATTGTGATGTATTGCAGATCACAACACCACCGCTTTATCATCATGTAGCGAATTTCTTATTCAACGTTGTTTCAATTCCATTTTCATTTCTCGTAAAAAATACCACAGCATATGTTGCTGATCGCGTCTTTTCTTTTTACCTGCGCGGACCTCCTGCATTGGGCTAATTTTTCTTTTCACGTTTAGTTCAGATTGCATCCTTCTTATGATGGGATGTGATTCATCATTCATTTTTAAAAAAATATTCAATGAAAACAATTAAACATTACATATCATTCATCATCCTGTTTATTTCATTCACCAATAGCACATTCGCAGGAATTGACAAAGCTTCTTTAACAGGAAAAGTAAAATCGAACAGCGGTGAAACTCTTCCCGGAGTGAGCGTTTATATTCCTGATTTAAAAACCGGGACCCTCACAGGGTCAGACGGAACCTATCAAATAGAAAACCTGCCACGAACAAAAGTTCTTGTACAAGTTACCTTTATAGGCTACAAAACAATTATTCAACAGATTGATCTATCCACAACATCTTTCCAAGATTTCATCTTAGAAGAATCAGTTACAGAAATAAATGAAGTGGTTGTTACAGGTATGTCCAAGTCTGCTGAACGAAACAGAACGCCAACGCCCATTACAACCATTTCTAAAAAAGAATTGTTGGAGATACCTTCTTCGAATATCATTGACGCTATTGCAACTCAACCCGGAGTTTCGCAGGTAACAACCGGTTCAGGAATTTCTAAACCCATTATTCGCGGACTTGGCTACAACAGGGTCGTTGTAGTAAATGATGGTATCCGACAGGAAGGTCAGCAATGGGGTGATGAACATGGAATTGAAATTGATGAATACTCCGTCAACAAAGTTGAAATACTGAAAGGACCTGCAAGCCTCTCCTATGGATCTGATGCGATGGCCGGTGTAGTGAACATGTTACCGGCTCCCACTTTACCTGAAGGAAAAATTCAGGGAAGTGTCTTAGCAAATTATCAAACGAACAATGGTTTGATCGGTTATTCCGCTAATGTTGCCGGCAACAAAAAAGGATTTATCTGGGACATTCGATACAGCAACAAAATGGCACATGCCTATCAGAATAAATACGATGGTTATGTCTTTAACTCCGGGTACAGAGAGAATAACTTCGGAGGAATTATAGGCTTCAATAAATCCTGGGGATATGCTCATTTGCATTTCAGCATCTATGATTTAACACCGGGAATTGTTGAAGGAGAGCGAGACAGTGCTTCCGGAAAATTCATAAAACCAATTGCCCTGAATGATTCTACTGAAGATATTGCCATCGCTTCGGATGACAACATGAAGTCATACACCCCGTTTACACCGTACCAGAAAATTCATCATTACAAAGCCGTGCTGAATAATAGTTTTATCATCTGCAATGGAAGCTTAAAAACGATCCTTGGTTTCCAGCAAAATCAACGGCAGGAGTATGCTGACGTACTTAAGGAAAACCAATATGGGCTTTATTTCCTCCTCAACACAATCAACTATGATGTACGCTATGTGCTTCCCGAAAAAAATAATTTTAATTTTTCTTTCGGAGCCAACGGAATGGAACAAACATCTGAGAATAAAGGAAGCGAGTTTTTAATTCCGGAATACAATTTATTTGACATCGGTGTTTTCGCTATTGCAAAAAAAACAATTGACAAATTAGATATTAGCGGAGGAATACGTTACGATTCCCGCAATGAACATGGAAAAGATCTCTTTCTGAATGCCGAAGGTGAAAAAATAAATGGCAATACTCCTGATGCATTTCATCAATTCAGTACTTTCAATTCCACTTTTACCGGAATATCGGGAAGTCTTGGAGCGACCTACCAATTTTCCGAAAACGTTTTTACCAAGCTGAATATATCAAGAGGATTCCGTGCTCCGAACATTGCAGAGATTTCAGCTAATGGAGTGCATGAAGGTACGGTCAATTACATCATTGGTGTCCCAACCCTTAAAGCTGAAAGTAGTTTACAGCTGGACTTTGCGCTTGGTTTAAATTCCGAACATGTAACGGCAGAAATTGACTTGTTCAATAATTCGATCAATGATTTTATTTTCCTCAGCAAACTTCAAAGCATTTCGGGTGGTGACTCGCTTACGGACGATTTCAGCACCTTCAAATATTCTTCAGGCGATGCCAATTTATCAGGCGGTGAAATCTCCATTGACATTCATCCGCATCCTCTCGATTGGTTGCATTTTGAAAATTCCTTCTCGTATGTATTGGCTGTTCAAAAGAATCAACCTGATTCTACTAAGTATTTACCATTCACACCGGCACCTAAATTTTCTTCCGATCTGAAGGCAACAATAAAAAAATCAGGAAAAAATTTGGCAAACGCATACATTAAAATTGGGTTGGATAATTATTTTCCACAGAATAAATTTTATTCTGCATTCGGAACGGAAACAGAGACTCTAGGTTATGCGCTTTTAAACTTTGGCATCGGAACTGATATTCTTTCGAAGGGTCACACATTTTGTTCGCTCTATATCAGCGCTAATAACCTCACTGATGTTGCATATCAAAGTCATTTAAGCCGGTTAAAATATGAAGCTGTAAACAACTCAAATGGGAGAACCGGTGTATTCAATATGGGAAGAAATATCAGCTTCAAATTAGTAGTACCAATTGATTTAAATAAAAAGAAAAATGGATAACTGAAATGATGCGATGATATTTCGAGGCGTTAATGGATTTAAGTTAGAAAGGCAGTGCTTGAAGCTGCCTTTCTTCAAAAAAATGATCCCTGAAAATTTCAAAATTATATTCATTCCTGCTTCATTACCCTTTCAATATAACTATACCTACTTTTATCGCACTAATAAAAAATAAATGAATAAATTAATTTGTCTCAGTTGCATACTTTGCCTTTTCAGTATTCGGGCGCACGCACAAACTGATAGCACATTTTCCGATTCGCTGCTGTTGCAACAAATACAAGATCAAATGTTGCAAAATGCAACGCCTGCTCCTGCACGCGCTGCCGCATCAGCAAATCCTGACATCAGTGTGATCGGTGATTTCAGGGGAAGCTATCAAAGTAATTACAAAAGAAAATTTGACACCGAACTTCACGAAACGGAAATTTCTTTGCAATCCGTTGTTGATCCGTATGCACGCGCTGATTTTTTTATTTCGCTGAGTCGTGATCCGGAATCAGGAGAATTTAAAGCTGAAGTAGAAGAAGGTTATCTCACGACCCTTTCGCTTCCAGCTCACCTGCAACTGAAAGCGGGAAAATTCAAACAGGCGCTTGGTCGTATCAATCCTGTACATCCACATGCATTGGCGTTTGTGGATATGCCGAATGCGTTTGTCCGGTTTTTCGGAGAAGAAGGTATGAACGATGAAGGCTTGCAGTTAAGTTGGTTACTACCCAATCACAACTTCTTCCAGGAATTGACGGTTGAACTAACGGATGGACCAAGAGAAAGCCCGAGCTTCTCCAGGAGCGCAGCCAACAACTACCTGAAACTCGCTCACCTGAAAAATTTCTGGGATCTGACTCCGAATGCGACACTTGAATTCGGGCTGACCGGAATTTCCGGAGAAAATTCTGCCGCGCACACAACAAACGTGGCCGCTGCTGATCTTACTTACAAGTGGAAACCAGTTAAATTCAACACCTACAAATCCTTCACTTTCCAAAATGAACTGTACTACAGCAATGCGAAACTCGACAGCACAACGGTGAATGCGATCGGATGGTATTCGCTTGTTGCCATGCAGGTTTCAAAACGAACATTTGTTACAGCACGTTACGACTACACCAACAAACCTTCTTCAGCGCAATTTGTAGAGCAGGCCGCATCGGCGACAATCGGTTGGTATGCAACCGAATTTCAAAAAATCGAATTGCAGGGAAAATATACATCGGCAAATCAATTGGATCCGGAAAACAATTTTGAAAAAAATTTCGCACAGGTATTTCTGCGGTGGATATTTGTAATCGGAACTCACGGAGCACACCAGTACTAGGAAATTATAAATTATGAATTCTAAATTTTAAATTAAGAAAAAATGAAAAAGAAAATAAGTTTCATTGCCCTTGTTTTTTCAATTATGATAGCAAAAGTAAGTGCATCTACCATTCATGTGGTTACAACTACACAGGATACCAGAAGCATCACTGAAATCATAGGCGGGAACAAAGTGGATGTTTTCGCAATTGCAACAGGCTACCAGAATCCTCACTTTGTCGATCCAAAGCCAAGCTACATTATCAAACTATCCAATGCAGATTTGTTTGTGACACTCGGGCTTGATCTTGAAACAGGATGGTCACCTTCACTCCTGTCAAGTTCACGGAATCCGAAAATCCAGAAAGGAAGTTCCGGTTATGTGGATGCTTCCATTGGCGTTCAACTGATGCAGGTTCCATCGAGCATCAACCGGGCTGAAGGAGATATTCACATCTTCGGAAATCCGCACTATTGGCTCGATCCCATCAACGGAAAACAGATTGCAAGAAACATATGTAACGGGTTGGAAAAAATTTCTCCGGAAAATAAAATTTATTTTGAGGCGAATCTAAAAACGTTTGATGAAACAATTGACCAAAAACTAAAAGGCTGGAATGCCCAGATGACAAAGTATAAAGGAACAAAGGTGATTGCCTATCACAATGAATGGTGTTATTTTGAAAACCGTTTCGGCTTGCAGATCGTTGACTTCCTCGAACCTAAACCGGGTATTCCTCCTACTCCTTCTCAACTTGTAAAAATCATTGGGGAAGTAAAAAGTAATTCGATCAAAGTCATTATTTCATCTCCTTATTTCACCACTTCATCGTCTGATGTGGTTGCAAAACAAACGGGTGCAAAAGTGCTAACCCTGGCAACTTCGGTTGGAGCATTTGATTCTGTGAAGAATTATTATGACGTGTTTGACTACAACATTGCGCAACTTGTTTCAATCTTAAAATAAGTAATGAGTACATAGTTCGGAGTTCGGAGACAGGTCGTCCCCGAACTCCGAACTACAAACTATAAACTATACCAATATGTTCGAAATGTTTAAACTTGAATTCATCACGCAAGCATTTATCCTGAGCGTGATTGTCGGCATCGTACTCTCCTATCTCGGTGTTCATGTAGTTGGGCGGGGAATTGTTTTTGTTGATTTAGCGCTTGGGCAGATTTCTTCGCTCGGCGTTGCCTTCTCTGATTACATCGGGAAAGGAAAAACATTTATACCGATCCTCTTCGCTGTACTTGGTGCATTCCTCATGTCGTTGATAAACATCCGTGACAAGCGACTGAAACTTGAAGCCATCATCGGAATCATATACGCAGTTGCTTCTGCGGCAACGGTGATGCTTATTTCAAAAACGCCACATGGTGATTCTGATATCCAGGAAGTGCTGTTTGGAAATATCCTGTCAGTGAGTTGGGAACAGATAAAAACAATTGCCCTTGTTTTCAGCGTGATCGCGTTGCTTCATATTTTATTTTTCAAAAAATTCTTTGCACTTACCAAACGTTTTGAAAACGGCGAGGGACATTCCATTGGAATATTCAATCTGTGGAATTTTTTGTTTTACATTTCCATCGGGCTTAGTATCGTCTTTGCAGTTCGAATTAGCGGAGTAATCCCTGTCTTTTCATTCCTGATTATACCTGCTGTTGGAGCCATTATGCTTGCAGGAAGAACTATTTCACTTGTGTTGCTTGCTGCGCTGCTGAGTGTACTCGGAGCATTCTCAGGATTGTACGTCTCTTATAAATATGATTTCCCTGCGGGTTCATCCATCGTAGCCATGTTAGGAGCGCTGTTTTTTATTGTTTCCCTCTTTTATATTTTCAAATCATTCATTCTCAGAAAAAAGGTGATTGAAGAAAAAGCGAACTAATCATTTATTTCATTTTTCATGCAGCATTAAGTCTTACATTTATATTCAGAAATCCAAATACCAAAACAGATGTTCTCCAAAAAAATTCTTATTTATTTCACGGCACTTGCAGCAATGATTTTTATTTATTCATCCTGCAAGAAAGATAAAAAGAAAGGATGCATGGATCCGATCTCTTTAAATTATAATGCAGACGCAGAAGAAGATGATGGTTCCTGCACCTATGCAGGGACAGGTGGAAATACAACCATTGTAGCGTATCCCCAGCATCATGGTATGCCCATCGTAAGTGATACCGTTCATATCGACAGTGCATTTGTGAAATTCAATGCACAGAATTCTCCGGGTTCTTCAGCTTCTGCTTACGATTTGGTAATTGCCGGAGAACAAAATGAAAACCATGTTCATATTCCCGGTTTGAAACCAGGAAAATACTATATCATGATGACAGGCTTCGATACAACAGGGCAGCATGATGGCGGCACTCCTATCGGAAGAGTAACCGGTGGAATTCCATATACACTAACTCTGACAGCGGGAGAAGTAGAATTACTTGTTCCAGTTACTGAATAACTAACTTTCATAAATACCAGTGATTCTAAAATCGATCAGCTACGGAACATTTTTTTTCTTTGCAGTTACTCTTATTTCAAGCTGCAAGAAAGACACTATAACGAAAAATGAAAACGGGCAAGTTGTTGTCCAGGGAAATATTATCCTGAAGGTTCGCGCCACGCATCATTGGTGGGGAGTTTCTTACTTACCGGTGTACCTGAAGAAAAATGCAACCGGTGTTTGGTTCGGACCTGATTCCAGCAAGTATGAATTTCAAACTACCACCGACAACGATGGCAATTGTCAATTCGATCATCTTTTCCCGGGTAGTTATAATATTTATGCGCACGGCTTGGATCCGTTTTTCGGAATGTTTGTAATCGGTTATGATTCCATTCACCTAAATGCTGCCGCAGCTCCCGGCAACGAGCGTGATTACACTTTAACGGTGAGTGAATAATTCTTTACAAGTGAAAACAGATGACCTAAAAAAATCGGTTGTTCTTTTTGATGATGAATGCAATTTTTGCAATGCTTCTGTGAACTTCATCATCCGGAACAACACGAAAGAAGATTTTCTTTTTGTTCCGCTTCAATCTCCGTATGGAAAAGAATTGCTGAATAAATATGCTATTCAGCAAGACTATTTAAAAAGTATTGTATTAATTGAAGATGAAAATATATTTTTCAAGTCCACCGCTACACTGCGAATTTCAAAAAAATTAAACGGAGTGTTGAGTTTGTTGTACGCTCTAATACTTTTCCCCATCTTTCTAAGAGATGCTGTTTACAATTGGATTGCGAAGCACCGTTCAAGCTGGTTTAAAAACCAGGATCATTGTATGGTTCCGGATGCGAGAACGAGAAATTTATTTCGGAAAGAATAAAACTGTTTACAGTTTACAAGTTTACCGCTGTAAACCGTACACCTGTAAATTCTGAATCTTCTCAATCCTTCCACCTTAATCTCAACTCTCTTTTTTTATAGTCAATCACAGCATTGTATTGAACCAACAGATCGCTACCGAGAACACCCTCAATTTCAGGCAACCCTAGCTTTCCATACGATTCATTTACATGAGACAGGTCCAGTAAAATCGTGTTGTATTTTTTCAATGTGAGTTCGCCCAGTTGTATTTTCCTGATGACAGATGTGTGCGTCTCCATGCTGTTTGTTCCAAGCCCGGTAGACAACTTCTCATTCAGTTCAAATTCCTTTTCATCAACAAACTTTTTAAAACGCTCCTTATCAAATACTGTTTTGGAAGCGCCGGTATCAATAAGCAACTGTGCTTTTTTAGTATTGATGACAGCCTGAATCATCAAATGAAATCCATCCTCTTCGATAAACAAAAGCTGTATCGGTAAAATCGTTTTTCCCATTTTATAAAATAAAAAAAGGCATCCACTTTTCGTTGATGCCTTTCATTGTAAAAGTTGATGTTCTTATTTAACAGGAGCGCTCATGTTGTCGAGCACATCCATGGTTTCTTTCACCGACTGTGCTGAAGCATGAACCAGTTTCATTTCATCCGGTGTTAATTTCAATTCAATAATTTGTTCGATTCCTTTCTTACCAAGCTTTACCGGAACGCCGAGATAAATATCTTTCAAGCCATACTCACCCTGCAACAGCGCGCAGCATGGAAAAATTCTCCGCTGATCTTTCACGATCGCTTCCACCATTTGTGCGGCAGCTGCTCCCGGAGCATACCATGCAGAAGTTCCCATCAGGTTCACCAATTCTCCACCGCCCTTTTTGGTGCGGTCAACAATTGCGTCGAGTTTATCTTTTGCGAGAAGTTCTGTCACAGGAATTCCTGCAACAGTTGTGTAACGTGGCAGCGGAACCATCGTATCACCATGGCCACCCATCAACACAGCCTGGATATCTTTTGGAGAAGTCTTCAATGCTTCCGCAAGAAAAGCACGGTAACGCGCGGTGTCAAGTATGCCTGCCATTCCGAAAACTTTTGATGAACTTATTTTTGCGGTACGATACGCGCAATAGGTCATCACATCAAGCGGGTTCGACACGACCACAATAATTGTATCGGGAGAATATTTAATAATATTTTCTGTCACCGTGCGGACAATGCCCGCATTCGTAGCAATTAAATCGTCACGACTCATGCCCGGCTTCCGCGGAAGTCCAGATGTAATCACCACCACATCGGAATTCGCTGTCCTGGAATAATCATTCGTTGAGCCAATCATGCGTGTATCAAACAAGTTGATGGGAGCCGTTTGCCAGATGTCGAGCGATTTTCCTTCAGCTATTCCTTCTTTGATATCGAGCAACACCACTTCATGAACGAAATCTTTTTCTGCGATCACATTTGCACAGGTAGCACCTACATTTCCTGCACCTACAACAGTCACTTTCATATGTATTTGAATTTATAAATTGCGAGGACGAAATTAGAAACGAAAGATGGAATTAAAAAATTTTAAATCGAAATTTCTGAACTATATTTCTTAATATTCAAAGTTTTAACGCACCAAGGTCACATGACCAATGAACTTATGCACAATATCAGAATTGTCGGTTACCAAAATGACGTATTCATACACATCATTCTGACACAGGTCGCCATTGCGATAATAGGTTCCATCCCAAGACTGGTTGATACTTGTAGAATGGAATATCTCGGTTCCCCAACGGTTAATGATTCGCATATCATATTCTTTGAAACCGATTCCCTGGGCAATAAAGCCATCATTTTTACCATCGCCATTTGGAGTAAAAGCATTTGGGATGTAAATCTCAAAACCTTCCAGAACACGAAGTCTTCCGTGGGCTGTATCCACACAACCTCCAATACTCTGAACAGCAAGCCGGATCAGGTAACTGCCCGTATCGCTGTAATTATGTATCGGATTCTGCTCAGAGGAAAAAACTGATCCGTCTCCGAAATCCCATTCCCAATTCATGGCACCTATACTATAATCTGTAAACGCCACTTGCGCATTCGCTGTTGTAATCACATCCGTAGACTGTAAAAAATTCGCGTCCGGAATTGCATCGACAATCACGGCATCAGGAACGGTGAGATTATCCAGGCATCCTTCCGGAGTTACAATAACGAGTGACACATTATACTGTCCCGGAACCGTGTAAACATGCGAAGGGTTGTGATCATTCGACAATGTATTATCTCCAAAGTCCCAATAATAAGATGAGCCGGGAGAAGCAATGGAATTGTCAGCAAAACTTGCTTCTACCGGAGTACAACCCCGGATTAAATGAGGCAGGAAATTTATCACCGGTGTCGGATGTACAGTTAATTGTACTGAGTCTGTTGCAAGGGGAGAACTGCATCCATCTGAAATGATGACTGTAAATGTAGAGTCATGAGTTGGAGCAACTGTTAGAGAACTTCCAAGTAGTGCTCCGTTGTTCCATGAATACGAATAAGGCCCACCGTTTCCACCGGCTCCAATGGCAGAGATAGTTGCAGCATCTCCTGCACATATTGAAGATGTACCGATGGCCGCAACTGTTAAAGGAGGACCAATGGTGAGGTTGGTTGTGATCACACTGTCACATCCGCTTGGACCGGCAAGCGTTATCGTATAAGTCCCTGATGCATTCACTAAAATCCCATTGGGTAAAATATAGTTTTGTCCGTGACAGATGTGTGGATTTACGGCAACTACAGGAATGATATGCACTGTAAGATTAGTTGTAATCACACTGTCGCATCCACTGGAACTTGCCAGCGTTGTGGTATACGTTCCTGCTATACTTACTGAACTTCCGTCAGGTAAAATATAATTCTGTCCAGGACAAATTTGCGGATTCGCTATCGAAGTAATCGGAGTATTCACAATCAAATTTGTTGTGATGACAGAATCACAACCACCTGTACTCGCTAATGTTGTGCTGTAAGTTCCTGTTGCACTCACAGAACTTCCGTCAGGTAAAATATACTGCTGTCCTTGACAGATTTGCGGATTGGCTGTCGAAGTGAGGGTGCTTGTCACAGACAGGTTTGTTGTAATGACTGAATCGCACCCGTTCGAACCCGTTAAGGTAGTAGAATATGTTCCGGTTACATTCACTGAACTTCCATCCGGTAAAATATAATTCTGTCCCTGACAGATTTGCGGATTGGCAACAGAAGCGAGAACATTGTTCACAGAAAGTGTAATGTTCACAGTTGAATCACATCCAAGTACGTTAGCATAAATGTGCGTATAAGTTCCTGCTACACTCGCTACCCCACCCCACGGTAAATTAAACGGATGATTGGAACACGTACTTGCATTTTGATTCGTAGCCACGATCGGATTAATGGAAAGTGTGATGTTCACGGTTGAATCACACCCAGCAGGATTCAGGTAGGTATGCGAATATATTCCGGCCGTGCTTGCGCTGCCACCCCATGGTAAGTTAAACGGTTGATTGGAACATGTACTTGCATTTTGATTTACGATGATCGTTGCAGCAATTGAAAGCGTAATGTCCACAGTGGAATCGCATCCGCTTCCATTTGTATATGTATGTGAATACGTTCCGGCTACACTCGCTGTACCACCCCAAGGTAAATTGAACGGCTGTGCAGCACAGGTGGATGCATTCAGATTTGTTGTTGTGATCGGATTGATCGCCAACGTAATGTTCACAGTCGAATCACATGAACCCGGATTCAGGTAGGTATGGGAATATGTTCCAGCTGTGTTTGCGCTTCCACCCCATGGTAAGTTGAATGCTACATTCGAACATGTACTTGCATTCAGGTTTGTAATGATGGTCGGACCGATCGAAAGTATAATGTTCACAGTTGAATCACATCCGCTTGTACCGGTATACGTATGTGAATAGGTTCCCGCTGTATTTGTGGTACCACCCCACGGAAGATTGAAAGGTTGTGTTACACAGGTTGACGCATTCTGATTCGTAATTACAACAGGGTTGATCGCAAGTGTAATGTTCACTGTTGAATCACACCCACTCGCATTGATATAATTATGAGAGTAGGTTCCCGCTGAACTTGCTGTGCCACCCCATGGTAAATTAAACGGATGATTCGAGCACGTACTTGCATTTTGATTTATGATGATTGTCGGACTAATCGCAAGGGTGATGTTCAACGTTGAATCACATCCAAGTGCATTTACATAAGTATGAGAGTAAATTCCGGCTGTGCTTGTCGTCCCGCCCCACGGTAAATTGAATGGCTGGGTTGCACACGTTGTAGCATTCTGATTTGTTGTGATGATGGGGTTAATCGCCAACGTGATATTCACAGTCGAATCACATGAACCCGGATTCAGGTACGTATGAGAATATGTTCCGGCTATGCTTGCTGTTCCTCCCCATGGTAAATTGAACGGTTGGTTTGCACAGGTGGATGCGTTCTGATTTATAATAATAGATGGACCAATTGAAAGTGTGATGTTTACTGTTGAATCACATCCGCTTGCTCCTGTATATATGTGCGAATAGGTTCCAGCTATATTGGTGGTACCACCCCATGGCAAATTAAATGGCTGGGTTACACAGGTGCTCGCATTCAGGTTTGTTGTTGTGATCGGGTTGATAGACAGCGTGATGTTCACTGTAGAATCGCATGCGCCCGGATTCACGTATGTATGAGAATAGATTCCCGCAACGCTTGCTGTGCCACCCCATGGTAAATTAAACGGATGATTTGCGCACGTATTCGTGTTTATGTTTGTTGTTATAATTGGATTGATCGAAAGTGTGATGTTCACTATTGAATCACATCCAAGTGCATTTGAATACGTATGAGAATATGTTCCTACAGTACTTGCGATTCCACCCCATGGCAAATTGAATGGCTGCGTTGCACAGGTCGATGCATTCTGATTAGTTGTTGTGACAGGATTGATCGACAATAAGATATTCAATGTTGAATCACATCCGCTTGCATTGGTGAACGTATGTGAGTAGGTTCCTGCTGTACTTACATTACCGCCCCACGGCAAGTTAAACGGTTGGTTTGAACAGGTACTTGCATTTTGATTCAAGGCAACAACCGGATTAATCGAAAGCGTAATGTTTACGGTTGAATCACAACTGCCCGGATTCAGGTAAGTGTGAGAATATGTTCCGGCTACACTCACCGTACCACCCCACGGTAAGTTGAATGCCTGGTTAGAACACGTTGACGCATTCTGATTTGTAATGATTGACGCACCAATCGAAAGTGTGATGTTCACTGTGGAGTCACATCCACTTACACTGCTGTACACATGAGAGTACGTTCCTGCAGTACTTGTAGTGCCGCCCCATGGCAAGTTGAAAGGCTGTGTCACACATGTTGAAGCATTCAGATTGGTCGTTGTAACCGGGTTGATCGCCAAGGTAATGTTCACCGTTGAATCACATCCGCTTGCATTCGCATAAACATGTGAGTAGGCTCCTGCAATACTTGTTGCACCACCCCACGGCAAATTAAACGGTTGATTCGAACACGTGTTGGCATTTTGATTTGTAGTCATCACAGGATTTACTGCCAGTGTAATGTTCACTGTGGAATCACATCCAAATGCATTGGAATAAATATGCGAATATGTTCCGGCTGTACTTACGCTGCCACCCCACGGTAAATTGAACGGGTGATTTGAACAGGTATTTGCATTCTGATTCGTTGTATTAACCGGATGAACAACCAACGTAATATTCACTGTTGAATCACAGCCAAACGCATTGGAATAAACGTGGAAGTAGGTTCCTGATGTACTTGTACTTCCACCCCACGGTAAGTTGAATGGTTGATCCGAACATGTACTCGCATTCAAATTCGTAGTCATGATCGGATTAATCACCAGTGTGACATTCACGGTTGAATCACAGCCGGCTGAGCTGGTGTATATGTGTGAGTACGTTCCTGCAGTACTCACTGTTCCACCCCATGATAAGTTAAACGGCTGGTTCGAACACGTACTTGCATTTTGATTCGCAGTCATGATCGGATTAACCGACAAAGTGATGTTCACCGTCGAATCACATCCACCGGGAACAAGGTATGTATGAGAATATATTCCTGCGGTACTTACACTGCCGCCCCAAGGTAAGCTAAGGGATTGGCCGGTGCACAATGATACATTCTGATTTGTTATGATATCAGGGCCAATCGAAAGTGTGATGTTCACGGTTGAATCGCATCCGCTTGCATTGCTGTAAGTGTGTGAATATGTTCCGGCAGTACTTGCTATGCCTCCCCAGGGTAAGTTGAACGGATGGCTAACACATGTGCTTGCATTAAGATTGGTAGTCATGACAGGATTGATCGACAGCGTAATATTCACTGTCGAATCACATCCGAGAACATTCGAGTAAATGTGCGAATACGTTCCTGCTGTGCTTGCACTTCCGCCCCACGGTAAATTGAATGCGATGTTAGAACATGTACTAGCATTGAGATTAGTGGTCATGATCGGGTTGATCGCCAGCGTGATATTCACCGTGGAATCACATCCGAGTACATTCGAATAAATATGCGAATACGTTCCTGCCGAACTTGCACTTCCGCCCCAATGTAAATTGAACGCGATGTTAGAACACGTACTTGCATTTAAATTTGTAGTCATGATCGGATTAATCGCCAGTATGATGTTCACTGTAGAATCACATCCGAGAACATTCGAGTAAATGTGTGAGTACGTTCCGCCGCTACTTGCACTTCCGCCCCACGGTAAGTTGAACGGCACATTCGAACACGTGCTTGCATTCAGGTTAGTGGTCATGATCGGATTAATCACCAGCGTGATGTTCACTGTTGAATCACATCCGAGCACATTGGAATAAATATGCGAATATGTTCCGCCTGTACTTGCTGTTCCTCCCCACGGTAAGTTGAATGCAATATTGGAACATGTGCTTGCATTTAGATTTGTAGTCATAATCGGATTGATCGCAAGCGTAATGTTTACCGTTGAATCACATCCGAGTACATTCGAATAAATATGAGAATACGTTCCTGATGTACTTGCACTGCCTCCCCATGGCAAGTTGAATGCTATGTTGGAACACGTACTTGCATTTAAATTTGTGGTCATGATTGGGTTGATCGCCAACGTAATGTTCACCGTGGAATCACATCCGAGGACATTCGAATAAATATGTGAATACGTTCCTGCTGAACTTGCACTTCCTCCCCACGGTAAATTGAATGCTATGTTGGAACACGTGCTTGCATTGAGATTCGTTGTCATGATCGGATTAATCGCAAGGGTAATGTTTACCGTTGAATCACATCCAAGCACATTGGAATAAATATGCGAGTATGTTCCGCCTGTACTTGCTGTTCCTCCCCAAGGCAGGTTGAATGCAACATTGGAACACGTACTTGCATTTAGATTTGTAGTTTGAATTGGGTTGATCGCAAGCGTGATGTTCACCGTTGAATCACATCCAAGCACATTGGAATAAATATGTGAGTATGTTCCGCCTGTACTTGCTGTTCCTCCCCAAGGCAAATTGAATGTTATGTTCGAACACGTGCTTGCATTCAGATTTGTAGTTTGAATTGGGTTGATCGCCAGCGTAATGTTCACTGTGGAATCACATCCGAGTACATTCGAATAAATATGTGAATACGTTCCTGCAGTGCTTGCACTTCCTCCCCATGGTAAATTGAACGGTACATTCGAACACGTACTTGCATTCAAATTCGTGGTCATGATCGGATTGATCGCAAGCGTGATGTTCACCGTGGAATCACATCCAAGGACATTCGAATAAATATGCGAGTACGTTCCTGCTGAACTTGCACTTCCGCCCCAAGGTAAATTGAATGCGATGTTAGAACACGTACTTGCATTTAAATTTGTAGTCATAATCGGATTGATCGCAAGCGTGATGTTCATCGTTGAATCACATCCGAGTACATTCGAATAAATATGTGAATACGTTCCTGCAGTGCTTGCACTTCCGCCCCATGGTAAATTGAAAGGTTGATTTGAACACGTGCTCGCATTCAGGTTCGTGGTCATGATCGGATTAATCGCAAGCGTGATGTTCACCGTTGAATCACATCCAAGTACATTGGAATAAATATGCGAGTATGTTCCGCCTGTACTTGCACTTCCTCCCCACGGTAAATTGAATGCGATGTTAGAACACGTACTTGCATTCAGGTTCGTTGTCATGATCGGATTGATCGCAAGTGTGATGTTCACCGTGGAATCGCATCCGAGTACATTCGAATAAATATGAGAATACGTTCCTGCTGTACTTGCACTTCCGCCCCAAGGTAAATTGAACGGCAAATTCGAACACGTACTTGAATTAAGGTTCGTGGTCATAATCGGATTGATCGCAAGCGTGATGTTCACCGTGGAATCGCATCCGAGTACATTCGAATAAATATGTGAATACGTTCCTGCTGAACTTGCACTTCCGCCCCAAGGTAAATTGAACGGCACATTCGAACACGTACTTGAATTGAGATTCGTGGTCATGATCGGATTAATCGCAAGCGTAATGTTCACCGTCGAATCACATCCGAGCACATTCGAATAAATATGCGAATACGTTCCGCCGCTACTTGCACTTCCTCCCCACGGTAAGTTGAACGGCACATTCGAACACGTGCTTGCATTCAGGTTGGTGGTCATGATCGGATTAATCGCAAGCGTAATATTCACCGTTGAATCACATCCGAGTACATTCGAGTAAATGTGTGAATACGTTCCCGCAGTACTTGCACTTCCTCCCCACGGTAAGTTGAATGCAACATTCGAACACGTGCTTGCATTCAGGTTCGTGGTCATGATCGGATTGATCGCCAGCGTAATGTTCACCGTGGAATCGCATCCAAGAACATTCGAATAAATATGCGAATACGTTCCGCCGCTACTTGCACTTCCTCCCCACGGTAAGTTGAATGCAACATTCGAACACGTGCTTGCATTCAGATTCGTGGTCATGATCGGATTGATCGCCAGCGTAATGTTCACCGTCGAATCACATCCGAGCACATTCGAGTAAATGTGTGAGTACGTTCCTGCAGAGCTTGCACTTCCTCCCCAAGGTAAATTGAACGCTATATTGGAACATGTACTTGAATTCAAATTAGTAGTCATGATTGGATTAATTGCCAGCGTAATGTTCACCGTTGAATCACATCCGAGTACATTCGAATAAATATGTGAATACGTTCCTGCAGTGCTTGCACTTCCTCCCCAAGGTAAATTGAATGCTATGTTGGAACACGTACTTGCATTCAGGTTCGTGGTCATGATCGGGTTGATCGCCAGTGTGATGTTCACTGTCGAATCACATCCGAGTACATTCGAATAAATGTGTGAATATGTTCCTGCCGAACTTGCACTTCCTCCCCAAGGTAAATTGAATGCTATGTTGGAACACGCACTTGCATTCAGGTTCGTAGTCATGATCGGATTAATCGCCAACGTGATGTTCACCGTTGAATCGCATCCGGATGCGCTTGCATTGTTGTAAACGTGTGAGTAGGTACCTGCTGTACTTGCTGTTCCACCCCACGGCAAATTAAACGGTTGATTAGAACAGGTATTTGCATTCAAATTGAATGTTACAACCGGATTAATTACCAGGTTAACATTCACAGTCGAGTCGCATCCGATTGTACTTGTATAAATATGCGAATAGAATCCAGCGGTATTTGTTGAACCTCCCCATGGAAAATTGTATGGTTGGTTGGAACAGATAAATGTACTGTTATTCGTTAAGAAGGTCGGAAGTACTGTAAGAGTAATATTTACCGTAGAATCACATCCGCTTGCATTCGTATAAATGTGTGAGTAGGTTCCTGTAAAAATTGTTGTGCCACCCCACGGTAAGTTAAACGGTTGGTTCGAACACGTGCTTGCATTTTGATTGGTGGTGATTACAGGATTGACAGCGAGCGTAATGTTAACCGTCGAATCACAACCACTTGCATTGGTATAAATGTGTGAGTACGTTCCTGAAACACTGGTAGCACCACCCCACGGCAAATTGAATGGAATATTTGCACACGTGGTTGCATTTTGGTTGGTTGTATTAATCGGATTAACCACCAGCGTAATGTTCATCGTCGAATCACATCCGCTTGCATTGGTGTAAATGTGCGAGTACGTTCCTGCTGTACTTGAACTTCCGCCCCAGGGTAAATTGTAAGGATGATTCGAACACGTACTTGCATTCAGGTTTGTTGTCATTACAGGATTAACCGCCAACGTGATATTCACTGTTGAATCACATCCTACCGGATCCGTGAATGTATGAGAATATGTTCCGGCAGTGCTTGCCGTTCCTCCCCACGGTAAATTGAACGGTACATTTGAACACGTACTTGCATTCAGATTCGTGATCACATTTGGATTAATGGTGAGCGTAATATTTACTGTAGAGTCGCATCCGTTTGCAGTGGTGTACATGTGTGAATACGTTCCTGCAGTATTTGTGCTGCCACCCCAGGGTAAATTGAAGGGCTGACTTGGACACGTGCTTGCACTTTGATTGGTTGTATAAACGGGATTCACTGCAAGGGTAATATTCACCGTTGAATCACATCCGTTAGAGCCTGTATAAATATGTGAATAGGTTCCCGCTGTGCTTGCCGTTCCTCCCCACGGTAAATTGAAAGGATGGTTAATACACGTAGTTGCACTTTGATTGATGTTCTGTGAAAGCGGAGACGGAGAAACCAATACATTATCAGTTACCGTAACGAGTGTTCCTCCTGCGCATGGTGTATAAACAGCTTGTGCAGTATAGACCGTTGGCACAACCGGACAAACATTCACTGTATTGGTTGCTGAAATTTGTGTTGCGCCATTGTACCAGGAAACGGCTACATTGGAAGGTCCATTCGGTGTAAACCGGTAACCATCATTGGTTGTCGTCCAAACGGTGTTATTCCTTCCGGGAACAGGAAAAGCGACGGTACCTGTTGCATTCTGAATTCCTTCAATGGCACGGCCGCCATTCCAACCATTACAAACCGGTTTGCTCTGAATATATACTTCAATCACGTTTGTTGTTTCATAAAGAATAATCTGATGAGTCGCAAACAAAGAACCACCACAGATTCCGGTGCCAACGCCACAGGCTACTGAGGCCGCACTGTTAGGATCACCGAAATAAGGTATCTGGTAATAAGAAATGTTAAATGTGCGACATGGAAAAGTTCCGGTAATTCTCCAGTCAATCAATCCCTGGCAACTAGGATCAATATCGTGATAAGGTCCCATGATACTATTGAGTGGTAAAAAAGGATTGGGGATTGCAGATGCCGCGCCTAACGTCCACGGACAAAATCCGCCTGCATACCCTGTATTGAATGACAGTATTCCATTGGAACCAACAACGACCTGGTTATAGGCTGTTCCAAAAAAACAAAAGTTAAAAGGAAGAGGAATTACACCTGACCACCTGTCATCAATACCAATGATAATGGGAATTCCACCATTATATGAAAATGGTGTATAAGCAATCGGTGAAACTGCATATGAACTTGAAGCACCGGTTTGAAAATACGTTGAAGTAAGATTTGTACACGTAGTATTGCACGGCATCACGACATCCGGACCTGCATTAATAGCCGGACAGCCCGGTTGAGCGACCAAGTTATCAGCAAGAAACAGCGAAATAATTAAAATAAAAAAATTAGTTGTGTAGAATTTCATCAAGAAACTTAAACTTAATTTCAGCAATGAAAAGTAGATAAAATCTTCTGATAATACAAACCTGCTTATCAACAGGATAAATCGAAAAAAAAATGCTTTAAAAGTCAATGAAAAAAATCAAAACCTACCTTCTCAATTCAAAATTTTGACCGAGATAGACTTTTCTCACTTCCTCATCATTCGCTAAATCTTCTGACGTACCGGCTTTCAGAATTCTTCCTTCAAACAAAAGATAAGCACGGTCGGTAATGGTAAGTGTTTCATGTACATTGTGATCGGTGATAAGCACGCCGATGTTACGATCCTTTAAATGCGTTACGATACTCTGAATATCTTCCACAGCAATCGGATCAACGCCTGCAAACGGTTCATCCAGCAAAATAAATTTCGGATCCACGGCAAGCGCGCGTGCAATTTCAGTTCTTCTTCGTTCACCACCCGACAATAAATCTCCACGACTTTTCCGGATACGTTGCAATCCGAATTCATCGAGCAATGATTCCAGTTTCTTCTGTTGAACATCCTTACTCATGTCCGTCATTTCAAGAACCGCTTTGATATTATCTTCCACGCTCAGTTTTCGAAACACCGATGCTTCCTGCGCCAGGTAACCGATTCCCATCTTCGACCGCTTGTACATTGGCATATTGGTAATCTCCTGTTCATCCAGGTAAATTTTTCCTTCGTTTGGTTTTATCAACCCGACGATCATGTAAAAAGAAGTTGTTTTACCGGCACCATTCGGCCCCAGCAAACCAACAATTTCTCCCTGCTGAACCTGTATGTTTACATGATCAACAACGGTGCGGCTTTTATACCGCTTCACTAAATTTTCTCCGCGAAGTAACAACGTTGAATTATAAATTATGAGTTATGAATTCGAAATAAGAAACAATATTAGTTGATTTAAATTTAATGCTGAATTGCTAAATGGTTAAATGGTTGGAGTCTCAACTATTGCACTAATGAACCATTGCACTAATGAACTATTTCCTAAATAATAACCTCGAAACTAAACCTAATTGCAAACCTGGAAATATTCTGATGATCGAGATAACTAAACCGTTTGATCAGATCAATGCGTCCGAATTTCAAAATGTTTTCGATTCCGACTCCTGCTTCAAAATAAGGTTTGTTCAGCGAGTAAAAGGAATTCGGATCAACGAGGATATTCCTGTTTGATGATGAAACACTTCCAAGCAGGAAATTCGCTGTCACCAACTCCCGCAATTTTAATTTTCTGAGCAACGGGAATTTATCGAGGAAGAAACCATTGAAACGATGTGTTGCTACCATGGACACAAACTGATCACTTACAAATTCATAATAGTTCATCAGGTTGAAGGTATTACGATCATACGTATAGGTTTCATTTCCGCGATGCACTTCAAGCAATGGATAAGGAACCGTTTTCCAGATTTTTCCAGCTTCCAATTCATAATCTGAAACACCCAAAATGCCAAAGTAAATTTTATCCCGCACTCTCAACGTCAGCTTTTGATACAGAAGTGTACTGCCGAGAATATTTTTCAATCCCTGTGTGTACGCAATTCTCGTGATCGGGTACAAACTGCCTAAACTGATACGACCGTTTTTTCTCCCGACTGCTTTTTTCCGTTCGATGAAACGTTCATTGTATGCATAGCGAAATGCAATCGTCACTTCAGACGCATTCACGTCTGTGCTGGTGTCGGTATGCGTTGCATCGGTATAATACGTGAACCGTAAAGCTTCCAGGGGATCTATTTTTTTGTGAGCGATGGAAATGATTCCCGTTAATCCTTTTGCGAGATCCGTTTCATAAAATATTTTTTCTTCAACGATGCTGTTGAATTTTGCACTTCGTATCCGGCCCAGCAAGGTAACGATCACATTGTCTCTTGCAAATGTGGTGAACCCCTGGCCCAATTGCTCCACATCTTTTTTATAAGCGCCGCCAAACGATGTGTTGCGCTTGCCTTTAAAATAATATTCAAACGCACCGCTGTATTTAAAATCTTTGTCGCGCATTCCGTAAGCCGCGTAACCCCTCAGTTGAATTGCATCGTTGAAATTCAAATTGGTTCTCCCTCCCAATTTTATCCGGTCACCTTCATAACTGTTGTTGCTGTAAAAAGAAAAAAGTGTTCCAATGTCAACCGGACCTTCTTCCAGATAGCCCGTTGCAATTACGTTGATGACATCAAGGTACGTTTGAAAAGCAGGTACTTTGCGAATGGTATCGACCATCGCGTAAATTTTTTTCTCCTGCACGGAAAGTGAATCATGACGGTTCTGTTGCCAGAATTCTTCCGGCTGCGCATCAGCACCTTCCGCAATGGTAACAGCCTGGTTGTTCTCTGCATAAAAATCCTCTGGCTTTGGTTTGTTGATGATGATGTCCTTATAGGTAGTCGTCTTTCGCGCAATGAATCCCATTTTTTCTTTCGACTTTGTTTCAGTCGGAGCAATGTTGATGACAAGAATATCTTTCTTCAGCATCCATTCTCCTTCCACCTGTTCGTAGTCATCATGAATCACCATGTCTTCAATGAAATTGATGTTGGCGTCATCGGCAATACGCATGTTGATTTTTTTTATAGCCCACGTGGTGTCATTGATCCACATATCACCAATGAAGGTAAGCTCCTGTTTTCTTCTCGGTTTGAACCTTAGTTTGTAACACCAGCTATTACCCACGAATGCACTGTCTTCGAGATAAAATTTATAAAATAGATTGCCTCCGTCTGCAAGCGGACTTTCAAAACCTTTTCCGAAAAGATAAATGGTGTTGTCGTACACGTTGATGTTCTGGTAGAAGTCACCGAGGAATTGCTGGATGGTGGAATTCTCAATGCCCGATGCTTTCACGGCTTTAATAATTTCCTTTTTCTTCTCCGGACTTTTTTGGTAATACACATCGGAGAGTGATTCAGAAATAAAAACAGGAAGAAAAGGTTTCTTGTTTGTTTCGTTGCTGTCGATGTTATCAAAAATAAATTTAAACGGTTTGAAGATTCTCCGTTTCTTGAATTTATCACTGATGTTGTTGATGTCCATCTCCAGTTTGTTGTACGCTTCATACTGGTATGCTTCCACGTTTCTACGATCGTTCTTGTCTTTGCGCTCGCGCACTTTGCGCATGATGATATCAGCAGGGTTTTCTCCTGCTTTCACACTCACTTCCGGTAAATCAAATTTGTTGACACGCAAAGCGAAATTGATGACCTGTGCTTTTCCTTTTTTAACTTTCAATGTCGCCGGAAGATAACCGATGAACATGGCACTGATGCTATCCACATCTTTCACCGATTCAAGAATAAAATTTCCGTTGATGTCGGTGTTGGTTCCGATGGTACTCGATTTAAAAACTACGCTGGCAAACGGAATCGGTTCGTTCGTGAGCGGATCATACACACGGCCTGTTACAGATGTCACCTGTGCCGATGCAACAAAAGATGAAATCAGGAATAATGAAATCAGAAAATACCCGGAGATGAAATTTCTAAGCATACAGAAGACTGGCAGGAAGTTGTGTTCGCAAGTATAAAAATTTTAATCCTTTCTGGATTCAGGTTTCAGGATTCAGGAATCAAAAATATGAACAGCGATTCCTACCTTATAATTATCAATTATCAATTATCAATTCCTAATTCTCCTTCTTCTTCACGACATAAGCGCTCACAAAAATACTGATCTCGTACAAAATATAGAGTGGAATAAAAACCAGCGTCAGTGTGGTTGCATCGGACGTCGGAGTGATGACAGCCGCAAGAATAAGAATGATCACGATGGCATGGCGCCTGTACGTCCGCATGAATTTCGGAGTGAGAATTCCGATCTTCGTGAGGAAGTAGACCACAATCGGCAATTCGAAAACAATGCCTGTAATCACCGTCATGGTCGTCACAATGGAAATGAAAGAATCCAGTGTAATCGTATTTTTTACTTCTTCACTTACCTGGTAGGTTCCGAGAAAATTCACCGACATCGGAGTAATGATGTAGTACCCGAACAACACTCCGGTGAGAAAGAGGAACGAAGTATAAAACACAATTCCTTTTGCATAGCGTTGCTCGTTTGCATGCAAGGCGGGCTTAATGAATCTCCACAGCTCCCAAATGATGTAAGGAAAACTAACCACTACGCCGCCGATGAACGCCACCCACATGTGGGTGGTAAACTGGGCGGAGATATCCGTACTGATTAATATGAAATTGATCTGCGTGACACACAGATCATCACTCAAATGAAACTTGTGCGCCAGAAAACACAAGGCACGATAGGTAAAGAAATGCGGGTTTTTCGGAGCGAGTAAGATGCCGTCAAATAAAAATTCTTTGAAACAGAATAAGGTAACTGCAAGCACCATGACCACGGTTACCGAACGAACGAGATGCCAGCGCAACGCTTCGAGATGCCCGAGAAAAGACATTTCGCCTGTAGAACTGTTTTTATTGCCGAGTAAACCGAATAACATACGCGCGCAAAACTACGAATTTGGAATTGGGAAACCGGAATTAGAAAATAGAAATTGGAAATTAGAAAATTGGAAGTGCAATCTTTTATATTTGTGTTGGTTAACAGAACTTTAGAGAGAAAGAAGTTCTGCTATTTGAGTGTTGAGCACAATTTTGTTTCATCTGTCAACACGAACATTTCTATAAGTAACAGTCAGTTAAATCAAACAATAACTAAAAAATTTCTCTTATGAAAAAACTCTACTTGCTTCTGATTATAACAGTTATGGTCTTGTCAGTCAGTTATGGACAAACTTGTGGTGTTGGTTCACCAGCAGACGAATTCAACTTTGATAATGGAATTACTCCACCTAACTATTGGCTTTGGATTGATACTGTTTCAAATCCAAATAATATTTGGCAAATCGGTTCACCACAGAAAACAGTCATCAGTTCTGCACATTCTGCACCGAATGTAATTATCACTGACACGGTGAATACTTATCCGCCAAATAACACTTCTGTTTTTATTATAGGGCACCTTGCACAAGTAGGCATGCCAGGCTTTCTTGATTTTGGGGGGCTATTACAATGTCAATGCTGATTCGCTTAATGATTACGGAACAATTGAGATTTCTCTTGACCAAGGAACAACATGGATAAACATAATAACAGACACCACATACAGTTTATATATTGGCTGGAATGGTACTAAGCCAACTTTGACAGGTAATTCAAATGGCTGGAAATATTTTCATGTTTATCTTGGAGGTCTTCAAAGCGTATCTAATGTGAATTTGAATGATACCATTTTGTTTCGATTTACCTTCATCAGTGATCCAATCGTAAATACTTTTGACGGGCTTGCATTTGACAACTTAAATTTTTGCGATTACATCGAGGTAATTGAAGAAATCCTTAGCGACAACCTGATTACAATTTATCCCAACCCGACAAGCGAATTACTTTTCATCAACAGGAAAATTCAGCCTTCTATTGAAACAATTGAGGTTTACAATCACATTGGACAATTGGTATTTGAAGACAAGAATTTTAAATCAAAAACGATTGACACTAAGAAACTAAATCTGACTGATGGATTTTATTATCTCAAATACTCAGACACGAAAAATTATTCCGTTAGGAAATTTATTGTTGAATAAAACTGAAACGAAAAAATGTTGGAGTATTTCATTGTTGCAGTTTTTTGTGTGAGTTAACGTACGTGTGATCAACTTTTCTGTAAAAGGTCAACTATAAAAGATTAAGTACTGATGAGTCTTTTAGCAATCGCATATCCAGAATTATCAGGCGACGATTTTCGGTCGATAGAAAATTTCAGGAAGCAGTACGATAAACAGTTTCAGCTTGTAAAACCACACTTCACACTTGTTTTTCTTGTTCATGATTTTTCAATTCCTGAATTTTCAACAGAACTAAAAAAACAACTTGAAGGAGTAAAATCTTTTTCATTTTGTCTTCGCTCTGCCGTAATCAATAAAGATGCATTCACTGAAATCTACCATGTGCTTTTAGTGCCCGAAGAAGGATTCGATGACATCCTACAACTACATGACAAGTTATACAGCGCACGTTTAGCAAGTCATCATCGCCAGGAGATTGATTTTATTCCGCATGTGACAATTGGAAGTTCACCGAATAAAATGCTTGCCCCAAAAATGGCAGATGAATGGAATGCAAAAAACTTTTCAATCAGCGGAGTTATTTCCTCCATCGATCTGGTTAAATTTAACAACGAACAAGTGACCACCTTGGAGAAAATAAAATTGATGAATCGGTAGGCAACAACAATTAAATTAGCACCTTCACGTTCTCACACAAACTAAACATCATGAAAAAATCAATTCTGACAGCCGTAAGTATTTGCCTGCTTTCTGCCTTTGCTTATGCCGGCAATGCTCCTGGCGCCGTTCAAAAAGCATTCGAACAAAAATTTCCCAATGCAACCGGCGCAACCTGGGATAAAGAAAATACTCATAACTATGAAGCATCCTTTACGTGGAAAGGCGTTAAGTATTCCGCTAACTTCAGCGACACGGGCGAATGGCTGGAAACCGAAAGTCCTTTCTCGTTCAATGAACTGCCCGACAAAGTGCAAGCAGCATTCAATGCTTCACAAAAGGGGGTAACGATAAAAGCAGTTTCAAAAATTGAAACTTCCAAAGGCGTAATGAAATACGAAGTGGAAATAAAACACGGTGTTAAAACTGTTGAGTTATTCTACACCCCAGACGGAACTGCAACCAGGGAATAAATATCCGTTGAAGAAACTCTGCATTCATTTTCAATTTTAGTTTATCTTTTATTAATGCTGAGTAAATGTAATGAATAACCCCGAAGCAGCACTTCGAGGTTCGAATGGAAAAAATATTTGTTTCCTAAGCAAGCTGTGGGGTATTAACCAATCTCATAAATAAACTTTGTACAATCACTTTTTCTCCTACGAATATTAAAGCGCTAAGATAGCAGGGCTTATTTTTTTTAGTTACAGAAGTTCATCCTTCTACCGATTTGATTCAAACCATTCGAACACAATATTATTATATTCATGTCGTTACAAGTGCTACAAACACAAAACTAACCCTCATGAAAACATTCTCCTCTCTTCGCTATGTAACGATGCTCTTATTTCTCTGCACCGGAAATTTATTGACTGCACAAACAAACACCTTTAAAAAAACTTTCGGTGGTTCCAATTCTGATTATGGTCATTCACTTGCATTAACTTCTGACGGAGGTTTTATTATTACTGGTTTAACGTTGAGTTTTGGCGACACGTTAGGTGATGTCTATATCATAAAAACCGACGGAGAAGGAACAGAACAATGGACAAAAATCATAAACGGTTCTAACGAGGAAGGAGGAAATTCGATTGTCCAAACAACAGACGGAGGATATTTTATTGTTTGTCATACGGAGAGTTATGGTGCCGGTGATTGTGATGCCTGGGCAATTAAAACGGATCATTCAGGAAACGTGCAATGGGATAGAACCTCCGGCGGACTGAATGACGATGTGGGTTTTCACGGCATACAAACATCAGATGGTAACTACGTGATGACAGGAGTAAACAGAACGAACGACTGGATGGGAAGCGCATTCCTTGTAAAATACAATGCAAACGGAGATACGCTGTGGACAAAAAACTTTACCCAGTTCCAGGGAGAAATCGGAATGAGGATCGCTGAAGCAGCAGATGGCGACTATGTGATCGCATGCAGGATCAGCACTACGTTAACAAGCAGTCCCGATGATATTCTTATTTTAAAAACAGATGCTGACGGAAATTTACTCTGGTCAAAAAACATTGGCGGAGCAGGAAGCGAAGGAGCGTATGGATTCATCTCAACAACTGACGGAGGGTTTATTGTTGCAGGTTCCAGTACAAGTTTCGGAGCAGGTGACCAGGACGCTTACCTCGTAAAAATTAATAGTTCAGGAGTGCAACAGTGGAGCAGAAATTACGGAGGGCTCAATGATGACGAAGCAAGTTTTGTGGCTGCCACGGGTGATGGTGGTTATATCATTTCAGGAAGCACAAAAAGTTTTGGTGACAGCCTGGACATCTTTCTCATAAAAACAGATGCGTATGGAAATCAACAATGGATGAAAACCATCGGAGATGCAAATTATATGGAATCTGCCAATTGGATCGTAGCGTGCGCAGATGGTGGTTATGCCATGACAGGATATAAACAACAAACAGGAACAACTGATGCAGATCTCTTCTTTGTTAAAACCGACAAGAATGGAAACGCTTCAACAAACATTATTGAACAAGGTAAAAAGTCCTATTCATTTATGATCTCCCCGAATCCCGCAATGAATACCATTCATGTTTCGTATGACAATAATTTTGTGAAGCCTGTTATCGAAATATTTAATTCTGTGGGCAGCTTAATTACCAGGACTGAGAATCAAAAGGACATCAACATTTCAGGTTTATCATCAGGTATCTATAACGTAAACCTGTTTGAAGGAAACCGGCTACTATCTCAAAAATTTGTCAAGCAGTAATACTTTTGTTGAGCGTTAAACTCGCTTTATTTTTTGTATCCTCAGTATATCTCTGAATTGCATTGTAATTTTTCATTTTGAAAGGATGGATCGGTACCGGGTATCAAACAACCCTTCGAAAATAATTTTGCACTTTTTTGTTACTTTGCATGCTCAATTAACAACATTACCATGAAAAAAATTCTGCTTCCTCTTCTCACCATCTTTGCTGCAAGTGCATTCTCGCAAACCAAACACAGTTGCTGCAGCATGAGTTCCACCGAGCAATTTGCCATGCTGGCTACCAGTGAAGAATTTGTTACGCTTCATCCCGATCCGGTTCCGTTTACTTTTGTTCCGGCAAAAGGAACGATGATCACATTCAAAACTTCCGATGGAAAAGATGCGAATGCATTTGAAGTAAGATCCAACAAACCCACAGATAACTGGATCATTATGATTCATGAATGGTGGGGATTGAATGATTACATTAAACAGGAAGCTGAAAAATTGCAACGCGAAGTGGGCAATGCAAATATTCTTGCTATTGATTTGTATGACGGAAAAGTTGCAACCACGGCACCGGAAGCACAGCAGTTGATGGGCGGGCTGAAAGAAGAAAGAGCTGTTGCAATTATCCAGGGGGCCATTGCTGATGTAGGTCAGATGTCCAGTATCTATACCATCGGGTGGTGCATGGGAGGCGGCTGGTCGTTGCAGGCAACCTTGCTTGCCGGTAAACTGGCAAACGGTTGCGTGATGTATTACGGAATGCCGGAGAAAGACGTGACCAAACTAAAAAATATCAATTGCGATGTGCTCGGCATCTTTGCAAAAAAAGACGGATACATCACTCCACAGGTTGTTGAGCAATTTGAAAAAGATATGAAGTCAACAACTAAAATATTAACGGTGCAATCCTATGACGCTGATCACGCATTCGCCAATCCGAGTAATCCGAAATATGACAAAGAAGCTTCAGCAGATGCACATAAACTCGTGCTTTCATTTTTGAAAGACCGGATTAAATAAATAAAAGGAAGAATGAAAAACCTATTTTGTCCGACTGATTTTTGAACTATTGAACTATTGAACTATTGAACTATTGAACTATTGAACCATTGAACCATTGAACCATTATTAATTATTAATTATCCATTTTTTTTCTCACTCCTCTTGAAATCTCTCATCCGCCAGATACTTACGAAATACTGGGGTCACAATGACTTTCGGCCGTTACAGGAAGATATCATTTTATCCGTTCTCGACGGAAAGGATACGCTTGCTTTAATGCCAACAGGCGGAGGTAAATCAATTTGTTTCCAGGTTCCGGCTCTCGCAAAAGAAGGGATCTGTGTCGTGGTTTCACCGCTGATTGCATTGATGAAAGACCAGGTTGAACACCTCAGGTCAAAAGGCATTCCGGCAGTCGCTGTCGTTTCAGGAATGAGCCGAAATGAAATTGACATCGCTTTCGACAACTGTATTTACGGCAAAGAAAAATTTCTTTACATCTCACCGGAGCGACTGACATCTGATTTGTTGCAGGAGCGTTTGCAGAAAATGAATATCAATCTGTTGGCCATTGATGAAGCGCATTGCATCTCTCAATGGGGTTATGATTTCAGGCCATCGTATTTAAAAATTGCTGAAGCGAGGAAACTCACCAACAATGCTCCCGTCCTCGCTTTAACTGCTACTGCAACCGAAGAAGTGCGCAAAGACATCCAGGAAAAACTTCATTTTAAAAAAGAGAATCTTTTCAAAAAAAGTTTTGAACGAAAAAATTTGTCGTATGTCGTCATTCATGAAGAAGACAAATTGCAGCGACTGATCAACATCATCAACAAAGTTGAAGGAACAGGAATCGTGTATGTCCGTAACCGAAAAAAAACAAAAGAAGTTGCAGAATTTCTGAAACGAAAAAAAATTTCAGCCGGATACTATCATGCTGGACTTGAATCATCGGTGAGAACAAAAGTTCAGGATGACTGGATGAAAGGTAATACGCGCGTGATTGCTGCCACCAACGCATTCGGAATGGGAATTGACAAAAGCAATGTTCGTTTTGTAGTTCACCTCGATTTACCCGAAAGTATTGAAGCGTATTACCAGGAAGCCGGTCGCGGTGGCCGTGATGAAGCGCAAGCATACGGAGTGTTGTTGTATAACAACAACGACAAAGTTGAAATCGAACATCGCACAGAATTAAATTTCCCGGAAGTTGCAGAGATCCGAAAAACATACCAGGCGCTTGCAAATTTTTACCAGCTTCCGGTGGGTTCAGGAAAAGGAGTGAGTTTCGATTTTGATATTGTCAAATTCTGCTCTTCTTATAACCTGCAAATTCCGGTGGTGTTCAATTGTTTGAAAGTACTTGAGCTGCAAGGTTTGCTTGCGACCACTGAATCCGTTGACCTTCATGCACGCATTCATTTCAAAGTAGACAACAAACATCTGTACGAATTCCAGGTAAAGAATGAAACGTTTGATCATCTCATCAAAGTCATTCTCCGTTCGTATGAAGGCGTATTTGATGATTATGTGAACATCAACGAAACCGAAATTGCGACACGTGCAGGCTTCACAAAAGATGAACTGATTAAATATCTCAATCAATTGGAGAAACTGAATGTTCTCAGCTATCTTCCCGCAAAAGATTTTCCGCAGCTCATTTTTACGGAAGAACGCCTCGACATTCGTGATGTACACATTGACCGGCAACATTTGGCTGAAAGAAAAAAACGTTACATGATCCGTGTGAAAGCCATGCTGGATTATGCAACGGGTAAAACAAAATGTCGAAGTCAAATCCTGCTTAATTATTTCGGAGAAGAGGTTTCGCATCGTTGCGGCAGTTGCGATTATTGCCTGAGCAGAAACAAACTCGGCATCAGTGAACTTGAATTTTCAAATCTTCAAAATCAACTTCAAACCATTCTTTCATCCAAATCACTTTCTCTCGTTGAAATTCTTCCTCACATCAAAGATGCGCGCGAAGACAAAACACTGAAGGTTGTCGAATGGCTGATTGACAATGAAAAAATCCGGTATACTGAAGGGAATTTGCTCGAGTGGAATGACTGACGGTTTACAGTTTTCAAGTTTACAGTTAATCGCCATGATTTAATTTTGTCAATGCGAATTAAAGGGACTAAAAAATTCTGGACGCCTGCTGCTTTTGTAAACCGTAAACGTGTAAACCGTGAACATTTAACCGTGAAACTTCCCCACTCCTTTTACAACCGCGCTGACGTTGTGCTAATAGCAAAAGAGTTATTAGGAAAATATCTCTTCACACGTTTTGACGGAGTACTCACAGGAGGAATCATCACCGAAACAGAAGCTTACAACGGAACGATTGATCGTGCGTCTCATGCTTTTGGCGGACGTAGAACAGCACGGACAGAAATTATGTATGGAGATGCCGGAACAGCGTATGTGTATCTCTGCTATGGGATCCACTCACTCTTTAATGTAGTTACCAATGAAAAAGATACTCCGCATGCTGTATTGATTCGCGCGCTTCATCCGACACACGGGATGAAACACATGTTAAAGCGAAGAAAAATGAAAGAGAAAAAAAAAAATCTTTCAGCCGGACCGGGAACAGTTGCCGAAGCACTCGGCATTCATTATTCACATTCGGGAATGAATTTACTCGGAACTAAAATTTGGATTGAAGACAAAGGAATCATTGTAACGAGCAAAGAAATCAATATAAGCAAACGTATCGGTGTTGATTATGCAGAAGAAGATGCTGATTTACCTTATCGTTTTGTGATGGCTATAAAAAACTTAAAAGTCTGATTTGCATTTTTTATCTTTTCTTTGCATCAAAATTTTTCAATGCAAATTAATTTTCCGAAAATAACTTTAAAGAAAGGAAAAGAGCGTTCTCTTTTAAACCTTCACCCGTGGCTGTTTTCCGGTGCTGTTGAAAAAGCGGATACCGGAATTCACGAAGGCGATACCGTGGAAATAGTTTCCTATGACCAACGATACCTGGCGACAGGTCATTACCATGAAGGCTCCATCAAAGTCCGGATTTTTTCCTTTGAGAAAACAGGTTGTTCGTATGAATTCTGGAAAGAGAAACTACAGCGCGCATTTACACTTCGTCAACAATTGAATTTAACAACCAATGCCGACACCAGTGTGTATCGTCTCGTTCATGCTGAAGGAGATGGTTTGCCGGGATTGATCATTGATATTTACAATTCAACCGCTGTTATTCAAACGCACACGCTTGGCATGCATCGCATCAAAAATTTTCTTGTTGATGCACTGAAAGAAATTTACGGAAACAAACTCACCGCCATCTACGACAAAAGTGCCGATACCATGAGCCGCCAGGAAGCTGCCCAAGTGACAAATGAGTTTTTATTTGGGAAAGAAGAAACCATCGAAGTCATCGAAAACGGAATTCATTTTAACATTGATTACGAAACCGGGCAAAAGACGGGCTTCTTCATTGATCAGCGTGTGAACAGGAAATTGCTTGGTGAGTATTCCAATGGAAAAAAAGTGTTGAACACGTTTGCGTATTCAGGAGGGTTCAGTTTGTATGCACTGAAAGCAGGTGCTGAACTGGTTCATTCTGTTGACAGCTCAAAGAAAGCTGCTGAACTCGCTGAGAAAAATGTGGCAAAAAATTTTACAAATGCTTCACACCGGTTTTTTACTGAAGATGTTTTTGACTTTTTGAAAAAATCTGAAACAGGATATGATGTGATGGTGCTGGATCCTCCGGCTTTTGCAAAACATCTCAGCGCCATTGACAAAGCAACCATCGGTTACAGGAATTTGAATTCGGAAGCGATGAAACGAATTCATAAAAATGGAATCCTCTTTACCTTTTCCTGTTCACAAGCGATTGACAAAAATCTTTTTAGAAAAATTATTTTCACAGCTGCACTACAGGCAAAACGGAATGTAAAAGTACTTCACCAGCTTTCACAACCTGCCGATCATCCGATCAGTATTTATCATCCGGAAGGAGAATATTTGAAAGGGTTGGTGTTACAGGTTGAATAACGTTTACGGTTTACAAGTTTACCGTTTACCTTTCCTGCTTACTTTTGAGCTTCACCCAGAACAAGGACCAAACGTAAACTGTAAACCGTAAACTCTTTGAAAACTTCCCTTCAAGTAAATACCGATTACGGCGCCATCTGGAAAATGGCGTACCCGGTTATGTTCGGAAGTATTGCCATCACGGTGTTGAACATTACCGATACCATTTTTCTTGGAAGAGTAAGCGAAGTGGCACTCGGAGCTTCAGCACTTGGCGGAGTTTTTTATTTTGTGATTACGATGATCGGGATTGCAGTCGGTACCGGAACACAAATCCAGATTGCACGAAGAGCCGGTGAAAAAAATGAATCTGCCATTGGAGAAATTTTTGATCACAGCCTGGTGATTTTTTTTGTTCTCTCGCTCATTTTATTTTCCGTTCTCAAATTTCTCGCCCCGGTAATTTTCAAACATGTCGTTAGGTCTCCGGAAATTTTTAATGCGAGCATGCAATTCCTAACCTATCGTTCGCTTGGGATTTTCTTCGTGATGATTGCTACTTCATTCCGTTCGTTTTATGTCGGCATTGCATCTCCCCGCGTGTACGGCTGGTACTCAGCCATCATGGCTGTGACCAACATCCTGCTTGGCTATACATTGATCTTCGGAAATTTTGGTTTTCAAGAATTGGGAATTGCAGGTGCCGGTATTGCGTCTAGTGTCGCTGAATGTATCGGTGTTATTTATTTATTCGGCTACACTTTTCTGAAAAAAGGGATTCAAAAATTTCAACTCTTTCACTTTAAAAAATTCGATTTTGCTATCATCACGAAAACCATCAACCTTTCCGCCCCATTGGTTGTACAGAATTTAATTTCGATGGGAGCATGGTTTGTCTTTTTTGTTTTCATCGAAAAAATGGGAGAACATTCGCTGGCGATTTCAAACATTGTCCGGGCGGCTTACATGCTCTGCATGACTCCCATCTGGGGATTTTCGGTTGCAGCAAACAGCATGGTGAGTAATATTATCGGGCAAAATAAAAGTGATGAAGTAATCTCGTTTGTAAAACGGGTGATCCGGCTTGCAGGACTTTTGTCGCTCATCATGGTTTTTATGACAGTCTTCTTTCCACATTTCGTTTTAAACTTTTTTACCACTGATCAGAACCTTATCGCAGACAGTTTAGGCAGCTTGCGCATGCTGGATTTAGCCATGTTGTTTTTTGCATTTGCCATTGTCTGTATCAGTGCTGTGAGCGGTACAGGCGCTACGAAAGCTGCTCTCCTGATTGAAATTGCCGCCATTATTATTTATCTATTATACAATTACATCGTCGTCTTTCAATTGCATCTCAACGTCGAAGCCGTCTGGTTCTCCGAAGCCATCTATTGGGCGTTTACAGGAATCGTGTCCTATCTATACCTGAAAAGTGGGCGATGGAAAAAAATCAGCATCTGATTTCCCCTAATAAATAATTTGTTTCAGCTTCCTTCTTATCGAAGATTTTTTTATCATTGACATAGTTTATCTTTCACAACGATGTCCTCTCCCCTACGGATTATTTTTTACGGTACACCTGAATTTGCAGTTCCTTCATTGGATATCCTCGTGAAGAATGATTATAACATTGTTGGAGTCGTGACAGTTCCGGATAAACCGGCAGGTCGCGGGCAAAAAATAATTTCATCTCCGGTAAAAGAATATGCAGAAAAGCACGAATTGAAAATTCTTCAACCTGTAAATCTGAAAGATGAAAATTTTATTCACGAGTTGACAGAACTAAAACCGGATTTACAAATTGTTGTAGCATTCCGCATGATGCCTGAAGCGGTTTGGAAATTACCAAAACACGGAACATTTAACCTGCATGCTTCCCTCCTTCCGCAATACCGCGGTGCCGCTCCTATCAACTGGGCAATTATCAACGGAGAAAAAGAAACCGGTGTCACCACCTTTTTTCTACAGCAGGAAATTGATACCGGAAAAATTATTGACCGGGAAAAAGTTGCGATTGCCGAAATGGAAACAGCAGGTGAACTTCACGACAGGTTGATGGTTACGGGAGCTGATTTAGTTTTAAAAACAGTGGTCTCAATTTCAGAAGAAAAATATACGCTCATTGACCAGGAAAAACTGACCGTGGACTCGGAATTAAAGCCTGCTCCAAAACTAACCCGACTCAATTGCAGAATTGACACCCATAAAACTGCTCGTGAAGTTGAAAATTTTGTGCGCGGCTTATGTCCTTATCCTGCTGCTATCACGGAGTTTTACAATGACAATGGCTTTTCATTGGTTGCAAAAATTTACTCGGTGAAAGCTGAACAAACAACGCATCCAAACAAATCGGGATTAATTGAAACTGACAACAAAGCATTTCTGAAAATTTTTCTGCGTGATGGATTTGTTTTCGTGAATGAACTGCAGGTTGCAGGACGCAACCGAATGTCAATAAAAGATTTTCTCAACGGATTTAAACTCAATGGAAATTGGGAAACGCGTTGATGAGTTTATCCTCTTCCAAAGACTGTTGATAATTTTGCATCCTGTGTTCCATAATAGCATCCTATTTCACAGAACTTTGCTACGAATTCCAATCAATGAAAAAAATAGTGGTCTTCACGGGTTCGGGCATTAGTGCAGAAAGCGGATTGAAAACATTCCGCGACAGTGACGGCTTGTGGGAAAATTACAACATCGAAGATGTAGCAACACCACAGGCCTGGCAACGGAATCGTGCAATGGTATTGGAGTTTTACAACCAGCGCAGAAAACAAGTGATTGAATCAACACCGAATGAGGCTCACATGGCGCTTGCACAACTGGAGAAAAAATATGATGTGCAGATCATCACACAAAATATAGACGATTTGCATGAACGTTCCGGATCCACAAAAGTGCTGCATCTTCATGGTGAAATAAGAAAAGCACGAAGTAGTGCTGACCCAAATTTGGTCTATGAAATTATCGGTACCGAAATAAGTGAAGGAGAAAAATGTGACAAAGGTTCACAACTTCGTCCGCACATTGTCTGGTTTGGCGAACAGGTTCCCGAGCTGAACCGGGCTGCACTGTTAATTTCCGGTGCAGAAATTTTTATTGTCATTGGAACTTCGCTGCTAGTATATCCTGCTGCAGGATTGATTGACTATGCTCCGCATGATTCAGAAAAATATTTTATTGACCCGGCCGCAGATGAAAATTGGGGAAATCAATTTACAGTCATCAAAGAAAAAGCAGGAAGCGGTGTCCCTGCATTGGTTAAAAAACTATTGAATAAAATATCATGAATGTACCTGTCAGTTTTTTAGAATCCGATATCTTTCGTTGGGTCGTACTTCCCATACTCATCTTTTTGGCGAGAATGTGTGATGTTACGCTCGGAACACTTCGAAATGTTTTTATCTCGAAAGGGTTGAGAAAAGTAGTTCCGATACTTGGATTTTTCGAGGTTACCATCTGGCTGATCTCGATCCGGCAAATCATGCAACACCTCGATAATCCGATATGCTACGTTGCTTTCGCGGGCGGATTTGCGATGGGAACGTACGTTGGGTTAATTGTAGAAAAAAGACTGGCCATCGGGATGCAGGTACTGCGTGTCATCATCAATCAGAATGCACAACCATTGATTGAATTGCTTCAGCAGGCAAACTTTGGAGTCACCATCATTGACGCACATGGAGCCAAGGGTCCTGTAAAGATCATTTTGACGATCATCAAAAGAAAAGACATTGATCTCGTGAGACAACTGATTAATCAAACCAATCCCACCGCCTTTTACTCCATTGAAGATATCCGGGTGGCAGCACAAGGCGTATTTCCCGATGGTGGCGCTCCGTCAGGTACATTCAATTACATCCGGCAGATATTCCCTACCTCCAAGGAGAAATGAACCGATCATTGTCAATAACAATTTAGTAGACGGAAAATTCACGATGAGCATTCCTCTACTTTTGGCAGCATTAATCTAACTACTATCCAACTTTAACAAACCAAAAAACAAATCAAATGAAAACAAAAGTATTATTAGCATTGGTTGTGGCTGGCGCTATGACGTTTACAGCTTGCAACAAAAAAGTCGATGAAAAAACCATGGCTGACATGAACCAATTCGGAACTGATTGGTCAGCAATGGGAGAAAAAGCTACTGAATGGGGCAAACAGTTGATGGAAACTGCTCAGCATTCAAAAGAATTTGCGATGAAACAAACAGAGATGATGAATGGCATGTCAACTTCAAAAGATGAAGGGATGAAAACAAAAATGCAAGAGATGGTGAAAACCGCTACTGACAACTCTGCAAGTCTGGATGCCATGATGAATGAGTGGAACACATTCAAAACTACCTGGGACCAAAACACACAGTCTTTCACAGAATGGCAAAGTAAGGTTACAAAAGGTGAAGTGACTCCTGAAGATGTTACAAAAGGAATGGCTGACTGGCATACTAAGATGACAGACGCTCAGCAAAAAATGGAGACCTGGAATACTGCTTTTGTGGCAACTAAAGATGCGTGCGATAAAAACATGGCAATGGTAGATGAAATGTCTAAATCAATGACAACAACCCATGCAACTGTTCCTGTAACAAAAGGACATACAAAAAAATAATTTCTTTTTTTTGTCTTAGCAAAAAAGGTCTTGAAAATTTTTCAAGACCTTTTTTGTTTAATTTATTCACAGTTTTTATTTACTACAAACCATGTGTTTCGTATCAATCAGTTTTCCATCGGCTATTAAACTGTAAGTATAAATTCCACTGCTCAGGTTAGAAGCATACACCTGCATCGTTCCATTTCCCCTTTCATTAATAATAACTGTTTTTAAAACTTTGTCATTGTTATTATGACCAATCGCACAATTATCATTTCCTGAGACATTAGTATATAGAGCATTTTCTCCTATCGCAATAAGGGAACATCCGGTAGTGTTGCTATAAGCTGCAGCAAATCCTAAGGCACAACCGCCGTATGCGTAAGTGTTTAGCAGAGCATAGCAGCCAACTGCTGTATTTTGAGCCCACCTCCTGACAGGTAGGAATTCTCCTGTCAGGTTTCATGTTTTTTCAATGAATGATTTTAAAAATATTTTTTGACTTCTGTCTGAGCCACGTATTATCACGCAGCCACAATTCCATTACCACATTTACAACCATGCGATCGGTAAAGAAAATTTGCTTACCCACGATGTAGATTATATCGTCAGTCATTATTCTACTTTGGTATTGAGAAAAGAAGTAACTGGTTTGTTTGATGATATTGAAAACTTTAAATACTGTCATTTAGGAATGGTGAACTTGTTCTCGAATAATCTTTCATAAAACCTGACAGGAGAATTCCTACCTGTCAGGTGGTGAGTTCAAAAAAATAATTTCTTTTTTTTAGATATAATAGACAAAAATAGTTGGTAAAAATCTCTGTATCCCTTACTGGATAAGGGTTTGAATAAAGCTAATTGAAAGTCGTTTCAATTA
>JAYVUK010000042.1:0-15855 GCA_043787975.1 Bacteroidota bacterium | reverse complement strand
TATTTAAGTTTTGGTATACCTAAATACGTTGCTCGCAATTTGCCCGGTGGCGCTTTATAACATTTTTTTCAACTGAATTTTAAACAGTTTCTTATTGTTTTTAGTTTCTTTTTCCATTTTGCTTATTCTCAAAAGGAAGAAAATACTTGGTGTTTTCCTGATCATGGTGGAATGGATTTTAATAACCTTACCCAACCAGACACATTTACATCCGCTATTGGACAAGTTCAAAGTTTGGGATATCCATTTGCTAATCAATGTACACTAGCCGATAGTAATGGAAATTTAATTTGCTATGCGGCAGCAACCGAATGGCTGTACAATGGGCTTCATGTGTGGACTAGGAATCATCAAATAATGCCACACGGATATAATTTACAAGGGCATCCCAATTATACATCGTTGTTACTGCCTCTACCTGGGAATGATTCCTTAATCTATTTATTTCATATAGGAAGAGATTCAATAAATACCAGTCTTCATTGGTTATTTTATAGCATAATAAATAAGAATTTAAATGGAGGATATGGAGATGTTGCTATAAGGGATAGTATACTTTATTACGGTGGATTGAGTCACTTTAAGTTAGCTGCAAATAAACATGCAAATGGAAGAGATTGGTGGGTACTAGCTTATGATTATGATGCTGGAAAATATTTGCGTTTTTTATTGACTCCAAATGGCGTCTCAATGTATGGGGATCAACAAATTGGTTCAATAAATACTTGTTTATATTATGGTAAAATTGTGTTTTCTACGGATGGTTCAAAATTATTAACTACAGGGGATTATGGAGGATGTGTAGACGTTTTTGATTTTAATCGCTGTACGGGAATATTAAGTAATTTCAGAGATATAGGTGAACATCTGGCTTCAATAGATTCATTACAATACGCTTATTATAATTGCGAATTCTCTCCAAATGGTAATCTAATTTATGTTTCGACTGATTGGCAAGTTAAAGTGATCTATCAATGGAATCTGAATGCTGGTGATATAACCGCTATCAGAGCATCCAAAACTATATTATATCAATATGCTGATACAGGCCTTCTTCATAACACAGTTTACTTTTTACATAAATTGGCTCCTGATGGAAGAATATATATACCTATATCGACAGATTACTCTTCCCCCAATGTAAATACATATTTCACGCACCATTTAGATGTTATCGAAAACCCCAATGTCCCCGGCATTGGCTGTAATTATATTCCACAAGGGTTTGATTTAGGAAGTCACTTTGTTGCCGGTGATATGCCGAACATTCCTCATTTTGGTTTGGGAGCAGTTGCAGCAAGTATTTGTGATAGCCTTACAGGAGTTCAAAGTTTGGAAGCTCAAAGTTCAAAGATAGAAGTGTATCCGAATCCATCAGCTGGAATTTTTTCGTTGCGATTGAAAGATTTGAATGATAAAATAATTTCGGTGAGAGTAGAAGATGTTATTGGAAGAGAAAGCCTCACCCCAACCCTCTCCAAAGGAGAGGGAGTAGTTGTCAGCGTTGACATCGGTAACCATTCGGCAGGAATTTATTTTGTTCATGCATCCACGCAAAACAAAAAAATTTTTGTGGTGAAAGTGGTTAAGCAATAAAAGAGTTAGCAAACATTTTTATGCTACCGGAATCGCCAAGATTATGCTTCGGCTATTTTTTGTATTTTTAAAAAAACATTGAATATGCTTAAAAGAAGTAAAGTTATTGAAACCGTCAACTCACTTCCTACCAGCTTTTCCATGGAGGAACTGATTGATCGACTTATCGTGCTTAAGAAAATCGAAATAGGAATTGAACAGGCCGAAAAAGGTCAGACTGTTTCCACTAAGGAAGCCAAAGCTCGATTAAAGAAATGGATGAAGTAGATGGACGCATCAAGCTATTGAGGACATTGACAATATTGCAAATTACATTGCTAAAGATTCTACCAAATATGCAATTATACAGGTGGAGGATTTTTTTGAAACTGCAGTTATTTTAGAAACATTTCCAAGTGCAGGCCGAATTGTTCCGGAAGTTGGCAGCAAAAACATAAGAGAATTAATAGTTGGTTTTTATCGTATTATTTACAGAATCAAGAATGCAACTCTTATTGAAATTATTACTGTTTATCATTCGTACAGGCTTCTTAAACCAGGAACGTTGAAGAAGAAATAATAAAAAAGTCTGATAACAAGGAGCGATGCTGGTTCTCCTTACGGTGGGAAGGGCTATTGTTTGAGATTCACCTTGCGAAATGATTTTTCCGCCCTGTAAAAAATGGCTTGTACTGAATAATCTTGTTTTCCCCTCGCTTTGGAAATAGTTTCGTAGGGTGAAACAAAAATACCAGCCTATGAATAAATAAAACATGTAAAAGGTTAGAGAGAAAAAAAGAGTCCTCCGAAATTTCGGAGGACTCTTTTTGCTATGCCTTGCATCCTCTTGCAAAGGCCATGATCTTTTCGATGCTCTCCTTTGATGGTTCAAGTTGAACGGCATCCATCAAATTCATCGTCTCGATAACTCCCCGGTATTCTTCCTGAACAACCGGATCACCGTCTATGCTTCGCTGTATACGATCAGAATCCTGAAGTCCGCTTTCATTGTAGGCATAGAGAATTAAATCACTTTGAGTAGTAGTTTTAATCATGCATTTCATCTTTTTTAGTTTTGATAATGCTCTAACGACTAGCTCGAAGGCTTATTTTATAATTTCTAAAAAAATTTATTCCCTGAGATTTACCTTTTGCTCCTTCAAAATTTCGCGCATTTTAAGAACTGCATAATGCATCCTTCCCAATGCTGTATTGATGTTGATATCCAGGATTTTAGAAATCTCCTTGAAAGACAATTCAGCATAATGACGCATGATCACCACTTCGCGTTGCTCATACGGTAATTTTTCGATGAGTTGCCTAACCTGGTTAATCTTTTCATCGTGAATAATTTCCTCCACAGCATTACGACCGCGATGCGGCATGTAATCAAACACGCTGTATTCTTCGGTGTCGCGCTGCATGAGCATGTGTTGCTCTTTCCGGAAGTAATCAATCACTAAATTATGCGCAATGCGTATTGCCCACGGAAGAAACTTTCCTTCTTCGTTGTAACGCTTCTCACGAAGGCTTGTGATGATCTTAATAAATGTTTCCTGAAATAAATCTTCAGCAAGTTCGTGTTTACGAACAAGAAAGAAAATGGAAGTGAAAATTTTTTGCTTGTAGCGATGAATCAATTCCGTGATGGCTTGTTCTTCGCCTTTTTGGTAGAGACGTACAAGGTCTCTGTCACTCATCAATTGAGGATGTTGCATAGCGTTCTGCTTTAATTGGTAATTGATAATTAATTAAAGTAGATGTTATGCTATGGCTGTCCTCCGGTTTTTAAAAGGGTTGAAAAATTATTTCTTGTTGTTCTCTTTTATCTTTCAGAACAATACATGTTTCTAAAAGTTGACCAAATATAGAACGCAGGATTAATAAAAGCAAGTACTTTTTTAACAAAACAGAAAAAATGTAAACAAATCTGTGATTTTGTCTATTCACGCTTTCACTTTCCTGTATTAAAAATGCTTTTTTGCTTCATCATCTCCTCTATTTGTTCCACCGTTCTTGGCGCTTTCGCCGAAAGGTTCTCATAGTCCGTATCGGTAATCAGGATATCATCTTCAATCCGAACACCTATATTCCACCATTTCGGATCGCACGGGCTTCCTTCAGGAATATAGATTCCCGGCTCAACGGTGATGATACTTCCGGGTTGAAGCAGTTGATGGGTTCCGGCATCATGTACATCAAGACCGAGATAATGAGATGTGCTGTGCGTAAAATATTTTCTAAAGTCCTTTGCGTCTTTAATGATACCGAGATCCAGCAGCCCTTGTTTTATCACAGCTGTGGCGGCTTTGTGAGGAGCCTGGAATTCATTGCCCGGTTTACACTCGTTGAAACCTGCTTCCTGCGCGGTAAATACTAATTGATAAATTGATTTTTGTTCAGGCGAAAATTTTCCGCTCACGGGCAGCGTTCGCGTTATGTCGGCAGAATAGCCATGATACTCCGCTCCCATGTCAAGCAACAGAACATCTTTCGAATCCAGTTTTCTTCGGTTGTTTTCATAATGAAGTATGCAACTGTTTTCTCCTCCTCCGCAGATGGAGGGATAACCGACATATTCTGATCCGTTCTTTTTGAAAACATATTCTCCGATTGCCTGAGCTTGGAATTCTGTCATTCCGGGTTCAAGCGCTTTCATCATTTCAATGTGTGCTTCGCACGAAAGACTCACCACTTTTTTCATCAGCACAAGTTCTTCCGCCTGCTTCATTTCGCGCATGGCTGCCAGGCATTTTCCAAGAAAGTAACTGTCACCATTCTTCAAAGGGTAACTACATTTTTTCTTAAATTGCTCAATGAGATCGTACAAATCTGCCGATTCATTTTTATCATCTGCCACTCCTTTCGGTAAAGGCAAATAAAATAGTTTGGAGAGATTCTCAAACGGAATTTTTAATGAATCAAATGCATCATCGGTAAATGCTGCTTCGAAATCAAGAAGCTGCTTCGCTCCTTCTGTTCCCAGTCTTCTTCCTGTCCATGATTCCCTCAAAGGGTTTCTATCCTGGAGAAATAAAAATTCATTAGCGGTTACGCCGCCTATGCTTTGGGTATTTTTAAAAATCAAAAGCACTGCATTGGCTTCAGTCAGTCCGGTTAAATAATAAAAATTTGGATCCTGATGATATTGATAATCATCATCGTTGGAGCGGTTGCGTTCAGGCGCAGAAAATAAAATGGCTCCGGAGCTATCAGGAAGTTGCTTTCTTAATGAATCCCTCCGACTCTTGTGAAATTCTTTTGTGAGCAGATCCGTATCATACCTGTAGTACTGAAACTGCTGGCTTTTTGCAACGAATGCAATAAAGAAAAATACAAGGAGGATTATTTTTTTCATTCTCTAAAACGAAGGTGAAAGTAATAAAAACTAAAAATGCTAAATCCATTTCTGAATTTAGCATCTTCAATCTCTTGAAAAATATTTTTTTTAGATTTTTCCTTTTTTAATTGCTTTCTCGATCACAGCACTGATGCCGTTTTTATTAATAGTCCTGATGGCAGAAGTAGATACTTTTAAGGTAATCCACTCGCCCATTTCAGGCACAAAAAATTTCTTCACCTGAAGATTCGGATAAAATCTTCTTTTGGTTTTCTTATTTGAGAAGGAAACACTGTTTCCAACCATCGCTCTTTTTCCTGTTAAATCGCAAATTCTTGCCATGACTCTATACTTTTTTGTAAAACGGAGCGCAAAGAAAAGAAAATTAATTAAAACTGCCAAATAATTTCGAAATAGTGGCTTCGACAAGCTCAGCCACCTATGATCAGGCTCAGCCATCTATGATCAGGCTCAGCCACCTTCGATCAATCTCAGTCACCTATGATCAGGCTCAGTCACCTATGATCAGGCTCAGCCACCTATGATCAGGCTCAGCCACCTATGATCAGGCTCAGCCACCTATGATCAGGCTCAGCCACCATTGATCAGGTTCAGTCGCTACTATCAAGAGACGAGCTTGTTGAGTCGAGGGTTGAGCTTGTCGAAGCGGGGATTGAGTTTACTGAAGCGGGGGCTGAGCTTGTCGAGTCGAGGGCTGAGCTTGTCGAAGCCCGTTGTGCATAATTCTTTGCCAACTCCGGCAATCTATCATGCTGCCCATTAATTAAGGCTTCTTTTTTTTCTCTGCGCCATCGTTGCACCTGCTTCTCTCTATAAAAAGCCTCATCAATCCGATTGAATTCTTCAAAGTAAACGAGCTTTACAGGTAAGTGCTTCTTTGTATGATTTGCTCCTTCACCATTTTGATGTTGCGCCAAACGCAATTCGAGATTCTTCGTGCTGCCGGTATAATAACTTCCATCAGCACATTCGAGTATGTACATGTATCCTTTCATAGAGAAAAATTTAAAAAACTTAATATACGGTGCCTTCGACTAGCTCAGGCACCTGCGGGCTACTTGGGGGCTGAGCTTGTCGAAGTCCATACTACCAAAACTATTGCACCACAAAACTTTTTACTTCGCTGATCTTTTTTCCTCTTAACCGTGCGAAGTACATTCCAGAAGGGAGATTCAACTCCTGCTTATATTTTTGCTGTCCGCTCAAATCAGTTGAATAAACTAACCGGCCTGTTATATCAACAATGTTTAATTTAAAAGTTTCATTGATGCTTTGATGTACATCAATTGTAAATGAACCATGGTTTAGTGTCGGGTATAATTCGATGTCAACAGCATCAGCAATCGTATTCACCCCAACAGTTGCCATCGCATCCAAATCAGTTTCCCAAATGCCACGACCAAATGTGCAGAGATATATTTTGTTCAACGCCACATTGAATTCAATATCACTGGTGATCACATTCGGTAAACCTGTACTTTGATTCGCCCATGTAACTGCACCACTATCCAATGTATAAACTCCGACATCCGTTGCAACGATGATGCGATGCGAACCGGGCATACTCTTTACACAGTTGACTGGAAGATTCGGGAGATTATAGGAAATGTTTTGCCATGTTGTTCCGCCATTTGTTGTTCTGAAAACTTTATTGCCTGCACTTAAACCTGCCATGGAGATATAGGCCGTGTTTGCATCAGACTGATTGATGTCAACACTAGTATAATACAATGAATCCGGTAAGCCGCTGGTTACATCATTCCACGATGATCCTCCATTGGAAGTGGTATACAGACTTCCGGGAATCGTGTATTCATAACGTACTCTCTTGGCTGCATAGAGTACATTGCTGTTCGTATTTGATACAGCTAATGCAGAAATTTCATTGTTGTAAATCGCGGGAACAGGAAAATTAGAAATGCTGAACCAGCTGTTTCCTTCATCTGTTGATTCATTCACATTACCATAACCGGCAAATAATGTTCCGTGATTGTTATAGTCTGCAATGATCGGAGTAGTCCATTCACCACTTTCACTATTCACATTGGGATCAATAAAGAGCGATGAAACTCCACCATCATTCGAATAATCAAAATTCCCATACTGACTTGAGCCAATAATATCATTGCTTACAGGATCAATATAATTATCCATTCCATCACCTCCGAAAATGGTGCTCCACTGAGTTCCGTCATAATAGAATGTTGCATTATCCTGTGCTCCTGCTACCAATGTGCCTGCAACATTTCGAGAACTTGAAATACGATAAAAGGAACTGATGGCAAGACCGTCATTCAGCTTGGTCCATTGCGTTGGCCAGGGAGAACCGTTATTGGCATCAACCCATGTTTGAGACTGTATATCCGATGTTCTATAGACCCCTCCGTCACTGCAAGCAAAAAAATTACCGGTGAGGGGTTGCTGCGTGATAAAATGTATATCGCCATGCAATGTGGGTCCGTATGATAACGTCCAGTGACTGACAGGATCAAATGTTTGAGCACCGTCTATTGATTCCCACATATTAACTCCTCCTACATAAAGTTTATTTTTATCCGTTGCATTAACAGCGAATCCAAGATCATAAGGTCCTTGCCCACCTTGGCCGGTACCATCTGCACCTTGCAATACATTCACCCCAGGATTTATATACTGCCATGTAGTTCCTGCATCGATTGATTTATATACACCATACATACCATCGTAAACATCAACACACATCGCATAAACACAATTAGGATCTGACGGAGCAACAGCAAGCCTGATGCGTTGCACTGAATCAGTTGGAGGAATGCCTGTATTGAGCATGGTCCATGAAGTACCAAAATCAGTTGACTTGTAGATGGCTGCATTTCCATCATTCAAATTTCTCACCCATCCTGTAGCTGCATACAACGTATTTGGATGAACGGGATCCTGCACCATATCCCAAAACAAAGAGTCGAGCGTGTGCGTCCATGTTCCGCCTCCATTATTACTTGTATACATCCCACTCGTCCCACAGGCAACCAATTGATTGCTGTTGGTAGGATGAACGATGACTTTGCGAATCAACGAAGCTTCACCATCGGTTAACTGAAAACTTAAAGCGGTCGGTTGCCACGTAGCACCACCATCTGTTGTCTTGTAGACTCCTAAACCATAGTGCGTATTTCTTTTTCTGCCATTCAATAAAAGCCCGAAGCCGATGTATTCAAAATCACACACCGAAATATACATGGTGTTGGTATTGGTCGGATCAATTGCAATATCACTGATGCGAAGGATCGGAAGATTGTCGGTGAGCGGTGTCCAGTTCAGTCCGTTGTTGGTTGTCTTCCAGACTCCACCCTGGGCAACACCAACAAAATAAGTAGACGGATCTGTCGGGTGAAATGTGATGCAGTTGATTCGTCCGATTCCATTTTCCATATAGCCGGTAAGATTATTTGGAAGAACATTGGGACCGACCGGAGACCAAGCTGCTGGACTGAAGCGCGATGAAGTAAACGTTTTTTTTTCGTGCGAAGCCTGTATGACTGCATCCACATATACTGACGGATCTGTCGGATTTCCTTTCGCATCCGTATGCATCTGCATATCCATTTCCCAACGTTTAAAATATTTCCACCCTTTCACTTTTTTTAAGTCAACAGTTTTCGACCAGCTATTGAACTGACGTTGCATGTCTTTAAAAGTTAGCGGGCTATTGTCAGGACGCGACAAAAATTTTTGCGCAAATGAAGTTACGCAAATCGGTAAAAGGCAAATAATTAGAACGACTTTTTTGAATTTCATAGGTATAAATGCTCTTATTTATTGAACCCAAATGTAAGATTTTTCAAAGTATCTCATCAGGATTCTTGCTGTTCGTAAGCAATCACCTTTCTCCTTTTCAAAAATACTTTAATGTATATCTTTGCCATCCTCGAAATTAAGATTCGTTTAGACACCGTATGAAAATAACTTTTCCAGATAAAAATGTCAGGGAATATCCTGAAGGAACTACGTCACTCGACATCGCTAAAAGCATCAGCGAAGGATTGGCAAGAAATGTTTTGGCAGCAAAAATAAATGGTGAAGTCTGGGATGCCTCGCGTCCCATTCATAAAGACGCAACCATCGAACTGCTTACCTGGGATGCTGCGGAAGGCAAATCAACGATGTGGCACAGTTCCGCTCACCTGATGGCTGAAGCATTGGAGACTTTTTACCCTGGAATAAAATTCGGAATTGGTCCTCCTGTTGATAACGGTTTTTATTATGATGTTGATCTCGGAGGTCAAACTATTTCTTCGGAAGATTTCAAGAAGATTGAAGATAAAATGCTGGAGCTCGCAAAGAAAAGTAATCGCTATATCCGCACTGTGGTTCCAAAGAAAGAAGCAATTGATTTCTTTACCGAAAAAGGTGATGAATACAAACTTGATCTTCTGAAAGATTTACAGGACGGACAAATTACTTTTTACCAGCAGGGAAATTTCACTGACCTCTGTCGTGGTCCGCATATTCCGGATACCAGTTTCATTAAAGCGATTAAGCTGATGAACATTGCCGGAGCATACTGGCGCGGTGATGAAAAGAACAAGCAGTTGACACGTATTTACGGAATCACGTTTCCTAAAAAATCGTTGCTCGACGAATACCTTACCATGCTTGAAGAAGCAAAAAAACGTGATCACAGAAAGATCGGTAAAGAGCTTGAGATATTTACTTTTGATGATGATGTTGGTCCCGGTTTACCCTTGTGGTTACCGAACGGCGGCGTGTTGATCGAAGAACTTGAACGTCTCGCAAAAAAAACTGAGCAGGCTGCTGGGTATATGCGTGTGCGCACTCCTCACATTGCAAAGGAATCCATGTATCTCACCAGCGGACATCTTCCTTACTACAAAGAAAGTATGTTTCCTCCAATGGAATTTGACGGAGAGAAATATTACCTCAAGGCGATGAACTGTCCACATCACCATAAAATTTTTAAAGAACTTAATCCGAGTTACAAAGATCTTCCGATCCGTCTTGCTGAATACGGAACCTGTTACCGGTACGAGCAATCGGGTGAATTATTCGGATTAATGCGTGTACGCCAGTTGCAGATGAATGATGCGCACATCTATTGCACACGCGAACAATTTGCAGATGAGTTTCGTGCTGTGAACGATATGTACCTGAAGTATTTTAAAATCTTCGGCATCGATAAATACGTGATGCGTTTCTCAACGCACGAACCAAAAAAGCTCGGACAGAAATATGTTGACAATCCTGAGTTGTGGCTTCAAACCGAAGACATGGTTCGCAACGTGTTGATCGATTCAAAAATTCCTTACATCGAAGTTCCTGATGAAGGAGCGTTCTACGGACCGAAGATCGATGTACAGGTTTGGAGTGCGATTGGTCGTGAATTTACCCTTGCTACCAACCAGGTTGACTTTGCTGTTCCGGCTCGTTTTGGTTTAACCTTTAGAAATGCAAAAAATGAATTGGAGACACCAATTTGCATTCATCGCGCTCCGCTGGGAACACATGAGCGTTTCATCGGCTTCCTCATCGAGCATTTCGCCGGTAATTTCCCGATTTGGTTAGCACCTAAACAGGTGGCCATTTTGCCCATTAGCGAAAAGTACAATGAGTTTTCAAAAAAACTTTTACAGTTACTAATTAATTCCGATATTCGCGGCCTTGTTGACGACAGAGACGAAAAAATCGGCAAAAAAATCCGTGATTCAGAGTTGAAAAAGGTTCCTTACATGCTTATTGTTGGGGAAAAAGAACAGGCTGAAAACAAGGTTTCTGTTCGTAAACATGGATCAGGAGATATTGGAAGTCTTAGTTTAGAAGAACTGATCGAACTAATTAATAAAGAGATAAATACAATACTTAATCAAAGTAATTAATAACCACAAAAAAGGAGGATCACATAGCAACATTTAGGAAAAAAACTTCTTCTTCTACCACTTTCTCTTCACGGCCGAGACCTTATAATCCGAACTTCCGGAGAGGTTTTGTAAAAAAGGAAGCTGAACATAACATCAACGATCGCATCAAAGCACCTCAAGTCAGGTTGGTTGGTGAGAATATCAAATCGGATGTTTATCCACTGGAGGAGGCACTCAGACTTGCCGCCGAGTTAGGTGTGGATTTGGTTGAAGTTGTTCCGACGGCTGATCCGCCTGTTTGCAGGGCAATTGATTACCAAAAGTTCCTGTACGAGAAAAAGAAAAAAGAAAAAGAACTTAAGTCAAAACAAGGAAAACAAGTCATCAAGGAAATTCGTTTTGGTCCGCATACTGACGAACACGATTTCAACTTCAAAGTAAAACACGCCATTAAGTTTTTAACTGATGGCGATAAAGTAAAAGCATTCGTTCACTTCAAAGGTCGTTCGATTGCTTACAAAGAAAAAGGCGAAATCATCCTCCTGAAATTTGCACAGGAATTAGCTGATTACGGCAAAGTGGAACTGATGCCGAAGCTCGAAGGAAACAGGATGTTCTTACACCTTGCTCCGTTGCCAAAGAAGAAACACTGATAGAGAGTTCAATAGTTTAAAAGTTCAATAGTTCATTAGTAAAAACAACAATTCAAAATTCATAATTTATAATTCATAATTTCCTTTACAATGCCAAAGATGAAAACACATTCCAGCGCCAAGAAGAGATTCAAGGTGACAGGGACAGGAAAGATCAAAAGAAAACATGCTTTCAAAAGTCATATCCTGACGAAAAAAACAACCAAGCAGAAACGTAATCTGACTCACTCCGCACTAGTCTCTGATGGTGATATGGACAGAGTGATGAAGATGCTTGTGTTAAGATAAGTTTGCAAATCGCAATTTGCAGTTTGCAATTTTTTGCCAACTGCCGAGTGCCAACTGCCGCCTTAAATGAAAAATTGAATTACAATTAAATTAATATTGTCAACCGGACAAAAAGCCACTAAGATCCCGATAAGAATCGGGACGCTTTCGTCAAAAACAAAAACAACATGCCACGTTCAGTCAATGCCGTCGCCTCGAGAGCACGGAGAAAAAAAATGTTCAAGCTCGCCAAAGGTTATTGGGGCGCGAGAGGTAACGTACTTACAGTTGCCAAGAACACCGTAGAAAAAGGTCTCGGTTATGCATACCGTGATCGTAAAACCAAAAAAAGACATTTCCGTTCGTTGTGGATTATGCGTATCAATGCAGGAGCACGCGAGCACGGAATGAGTTATTCTGAAATGATGGGAAAAATTCATGCAAAGAATTTAGGCATCAATCGCAAAACACTTGCTGATCTTGCCATGAATCATCCTGATGCATTCAAATCGATCGTTGATTCTATTAAATAACTACGCCATAGTTTTTAGCGGATCAATCCTAAAAGGGAATTCTGAAAACTCAGAGTTCCCTTTTTAATTTTTGCAACAAGTATCTCTTTAAGATTATCGTGATGTGATCAAAAACATGAGCCGCAGATTAGCAGATTGGAAAAGATTAATCTACTAATCTGCGGCTCATACATTTTACTTGTCGCCCACCCTATTTTCCCAGTCTCTTCATACCTGCAACAGCAAGCTTATAGGTTGGCATGATGTGCAACGCTTCTTTGTAATCGGCTTCTGCAGCAGCTTTGTTGCCGAGCTTCTCATAACACAACCCACGGTTGTAATAAGCCTCCATATAATATTTTCCATTGCGAATGGCATCCGTGAAAAGCGGAATCGCTTCGGTGTAGTTTTTCAAAAAAACCAGGTTGATGTAGCCCATGTTGTAATACGCATCTTTGAAAGCCGGATCAATTTGTAAAATGCTTTTATAATCTTCCATGGCTTTCTCCAGGTCTCCGTGATCCTGGTAAAATAATCCGCGGTTATACAATGCTTCCGTGCTTTTGGAATCTAATCGTAACGCATTGCTGTAATATTGAATCGCAAGTTTGTTATGTTTTGCTCCGTATAATAGTCCGAGCTGAATGTACCCGTCATAATTTTCAGGATCCTGTTCTGTACACGTCTGAAAGCTGGATATGGCATTCGATGTATCTCCTGATTCTTTAAATACAAAGCCTTTGATGAAATAAGCTTTCGCTTTGTGCTTGTCAATCTTCAATGCCTCGTTTGCATATTGAACGGACTCTTTGTACTTTTTAATGTACAAATGTAATTCAGCCATTCTCAACCAGGCGTCAATGTTCGTGGGATCGAGTTCAAGACACTTTTGAAATGCACCGATCGATTGAGGAACCAACAGGTTTGCAAAAAGCACATCTGCCTGCATGAAAAAATACTCTGCCTTGGTTGAATCAAGAGATACCGCTTCATTGATATCATTTGCCGCAACTTTGAATTTCTTCTGGCTCACATAAATTTTTGCCCGTTCATAAAAAGCAACTGCATTTTTGGGATTCGCAGCGATTTCTTTACTCCATCGTTCAATTTCAGACTCAGGAGTCGAAGCAGTCTGCTGAACCGGTTTCTTCTCTTCCTGTTTATTCGGTTTACACGAATGCAAAAGAGGAAATCCGGCAAGGAAAATTATTCCGGCAATTATTTTTCTTTTCATCATCGGCAATGATAAAAAATAACCGGTTACCAATTACGAATCGCCCCGAAATTTCGGGGCGATTAATACGAATTACGAAAGTCCAATTAAACTTGCCGATGTAAACTGTAAACTTAAAACAGTAAACCGTTTATGCTCCTAACGCAGCTTCCTTCATTGCCTCGCGAATCTTTGCTTCCAGTTCATCAGAAAGTTCAGGATTGTCGAGCAACAATTGTTTCACAGCATCACGTCCCTGTCCGAGTTTCGTTTCGTTGTAACTAAACCACGAACCGGATTTCTTGATGATATTTTTTTCGACACCAAGATCAACGATCTCCCCTACTTTAGAAATTCCTTCTCCGTACATAATATCAAACTCAGCAATGCGGAAAGGAGGAGCAACTTTGTTCTTCACAATTTTTACCTTGGTTCTGTTCCCGACAATAGCATCTCCGTCTTTGATCTGGCCGATCCTGCGAATGTCAAGACGAATGGATGCATAGAACTTCAAAGCGTTTCCACCGGTAGTTGTTTCAGGGTTTCCGAACATCACGCCGATCTTTTCACGCAACTGGTTGATAAAAATGCAACAGCAACCTGTACGACTGATAGATGCTGTAAGCTTGCGCAATGCCTGAGACATTAAACGAGCCTGCAAACCCATCTTGCTGTCACCCATCTCACCTTCAATCTCGCTTTTCGGTGTAAGTGCAGCAACAGAGTCAATCACGATAATGTCAATGGCTCCTGACCGAATGAGGTTCTCTGTAATTTCCAACGCTTGTTCGCCATTATCAGGTTGAGAGATTAATAAGTTCTCGATATCACAACCCAACTTCTTTGCATACAAACGATCGAATGCATGCTCTGCATCAATGAATGCTGCAATACCACCGTTGCGCTGTGCATTTGCAATAGCATGAATAGCAAGCGTAGTTTTACCGGACGATTCAGGTCCGTAAATTTCGATCACTCTTCCTTTCGGTAATCCACCAATGCCAAGTGCGTTGTCAAGTGAGATAGAACCTGTGGAAATAGATTCAATCAATTCAATGGCCTGGTCACCCATTTTCATAATGGTTCCTTTGCCATAACTTTTTTCGAGCTTCTCAATGGTAAGCTGCAATGCTTTCAATTTTTCTTTTGATGTTTCTTTTAGTTCTGCTGTCGCCATAGTTTTTTTTGGAATTATAAATTTGAAATGATGAATTATAAATTACGGGAATATGAATGATTGTAATACAGACATACCGTACGTTGACAAATATGGTAAAACTTTTCAGAGTTGCTACCGATGTTGAAAAAAATAGTTGCTTTTGTAGTTTACATTGTATTCCTTTAATCTCTTATTTACTTTTCTATCTTAATGCGCATGAAACTTTTCCATTTTCCATTTTCCATTTTCCATTTTCCATTTTCCATTGAGTTCCGCGGCGAACGCTGGATTTCACACAAATGGAAAATAGCTGTTTAGCATCGTTGATTCCTCTCTAACTTCCCGCACTAAACATATACCCTTTTCCCCGCACCGTCAGCAAAACCTTCGGCTCCCCCGAATCGTCGCGCAATTTCTCGCGCAGGCGAACCACATGCATGTCAATCGTCCGCGTCTCCGCGCCTTGGGCGCTGATGCGCCAGACGCGCGTCAGAATCTCTTCGCGCGAAATAGCGCGGCCCGCGTTGATCGCCAGGTAGCGCAGCAGTTCCGCTTCGCGTTCGCTGAGTTCCTTACGCAGGCCGTCTGCGTAGCGCACTTCGCGCCGCGCGAGGTCGGCGCAGCCGCCGTGAAATGGAATCTCTGAAATATCGGATGGACGTTCCGGCGAGCGGCGCAACACCGCTTCGACGCGCGCGATCAGTTCTTTGACGCTGAACGGCTTGACGACGTAATCGTCCGCGCCCAGTTTCAGCCCCTGCACGCGGTCGGTTTCTTCGCCGCGCGCGGTCAGCACGATCACGGGAAGAGCGGGGCGGCTCTTGCGGATTTCGCGCAGAATCTCCAGCCCATCCATGCCCGGCAGAACCATGTCGAGCAGCACCAGGCTGCATTCGCTCTGCACCGCCATCTCCAGGCCCTTCACGCCATGCCCGGATTCAATCACGTTAAATGCGTAAAAACGCAGCGCATCCACGATCCCTCGCCGGATGGCCGCGTCGTCCTCAATCACGAGTATTTGTTTCTGCGCCATACCTACAGTTTACCCCGAAGGGCGCGGGCGGGTGTAACTCGTTTGTAACAAACGAAAAGAGGAGAGTTAGGGCCTATCCTTTTTCAACTGCGCGATTTTCGCCTGCTTTTCGCGGATTTTGAGGCGCAGATATTTCACGCGTTTGACGGCATCGACAACGGCTGGATCTCCCGATGTCAGCCCCACATCCGGGGCGTCTGCCCAGCAGCGCATCGCCAATTCGCCCA
>JAYVUK010000041.1:0-83861 GCA_043787975.1 Bacteroidota bacterium | reverse complement strand
CAATCCAATTCAAGTGTTCTCAAGCCGCGGTTTATTTTTCGAGGTACGAGAAAAATAAAATTGCCTCGGTAACGCACGATTCTTTTGGTTACTTTTCTTCTAAAGAAAAGTGACAAGAAAAAGGAAATATTCTTTTCGATATGTGCCAGGTGAAAGGAACATCTGACACCCTAGTCAGTTATTCTTTTATCAATTTCCCCTTGAAAAGTTTATCACTCTTTGTAAACACAGAATAAAAATAAATTCCGCTCGAAAGCTCAGAAGTGTTTAGCTCGCTTAAATTCTTCTCAACAGTATAAACTACTCTTCCTGTTATGTCAGTTATTGCAATTCGTTTTATTTGCTCTCGTGAATCGCTGAATTGAAAATGGAAAATACCTGTTGACGGATTCGGATAAACTTTTAATTGCATATTATTATTTGCAATGGAAGAAATTCCGGTTGCAATAAGCGTATTGGAAGTTGTGTTTGTTACAACAGGGCTATTGTGGAATTTTCGGTGTAATTGACCCCCTGTTTTCAGAGACCATTTTGATACATGTTTAGTGGTTAAGTTCAAGGTAAATAATCTTACCCTGGCTATGGGAAATAAAAATGGAAAAAGAAAATAGAAGGAAAAGTAAATTTCTTTTCATGCAACTGAATTATTCAATTTTCAAATAAGGAACCAATTTACTATAAAGTTCATCATTTACCAAAGGTATCTTTTTGATTTCATCCACACTCCTGAAACCAGTGTGTTGCTTACGGTAATTGGAAATGATACCTGCAAGCTGGTAACCGATATAAGGGTGGCTATTCAACTCTTTGAAGTCAGCCGTGTTCAAATTTATTTTCCTGATGTTGGTGGAATCTTTTAAACAAATAGTTGGAAGCAACGATTTGTAAAGTGAATCGGTAAATCCCCAGACTTCATGCAACTGTTCCAGTCGGACAAAACCACCGAGCTTTTCCCTGTAAACAGAAATTCGATGCGCAAACGAAGGACCGATTCCTTTCAGCTTATCTAACTCTATTGAATCAGCAATTCCAATATCAACCAGAATTTTTGTTTTCTCATATTTCACTCTTTCTGAACCGCTTTCAGCGAGACTCGCCTTTGGCGGTTTCGTATTTTCCTTCTCCGTTTCCGGAATGCTGATATACGGTTCAATCCGGTTGTAATCTCTTTCAGTAATGCAAAACATCTTCTTCACATCTTCTTTTGAGCGGAACTTCCCTCCTTTCGATTCGTAATTTTTGATCACTTTAATTTGCTTGTCACTGAAGCCAAGTCGCCGCCAATCTTCTTCCGATAAATTATTCGGACTGAAAGTAAAAAGTTCAATTTTCTTTTTGGCATTGAGCGATGCATATTCTTCTTTCGTTTTGAAATTATTTTGAGATGGTTCATCCGTGGAACTATCAGCAGAATCAAGCGCTGCATAAAAATCATTCACTTGTTTTTCAAATTTTGAAAAATCCTGTGGTGGTTCCTTGGAAGAAAAATAGTTCAGATAAATCAGAATTCCGATTTGCAATAAGATGATTATGAGAAGAGCAAAAATACCTCTCCGTTCTCTCCTTGAAAAGGAAAAATAATCCTTCCACGTGTCGCGGAAGACAGAACGTTTTGTCATGATCAAAAAAAATTAAAAAACTTTAACCTGTTAAAAAAATAAAAACATTTAATATATCGAACCCTTTGCGTTTCTCTGCGCCTTCTTTGCGTCCTCTGCGGTTCCATTTTTTGAAACCGCACAGAACGCTGAGGAATCGCAAAAGTTCGCAGAGAAATAGTACATCTAAAAATTCTAAGTCAACAAATCATTCCATCATTCACGAGTAATTCCTTTTTAGAAAGATACAGGACTCTAAATTTCGAAAAAGATGCTTCCAGCATGACCTCGCTTTCTTATTGTACTACAGTGCATTCCTCTCCAATTGTTTTTTTACGACAGATAAACCTTCTATAAATGTATGCGGATAAAAATTCAGATCGCGCATGGCTTTCGTAATAATGAAACCCGTAACAGGCGGACGTTTTGCCGGTTGATTTAATTGTTCAGATGAAACAGAATTAATAAATGATGAATCAAGTTGAAAATAATCCGCGACAATCTTTACAATGTCGAGCATACACATCGTCTCACGCCCCGAAACATGATATACACCTGTTGCATTTTTAAGAGCAGCACTGATGCATGCATCTGCCAAATCTTCTGCCAGCGTTGGTGACCTAAACTGATCGTTAATAACGTTGATCGTTTGTTTTTTCTCCAATGAATTTTTCGCCCACAACACAACATTGGAACGGCTGTTATCATCTACCACTCCGTAAATAATAATGGTGCGGATAATTGTCCATTTGATGCCTGATTCCTCGATACACATCTCCGCATCGTATTTTGATTTGGCATAAAAGCTCAACGGATTTGGAACGTCGGTTTCAATGTACGGTCCGTGTTCTCCGTCAAAAACAAAATCAGTGGATAGCTGAATCAAATGTGCGCTATTTTTCGCACACAGTATAACCAGTGAGAACACGGCTTCTACATTCGCAGCAATACATTCTTCCTTTTTAGATTCACAAGCATCCACATTGGTCATCGCAGCCGTGTTGATGACAACATCCGGTTTATATTGAGCGAAAATTTTTTCTACTTGCTCTTTATCGGTAATATCCAGCGATTCAAATGTGTAACCGTCTTTTGCCAACATCCGATTGACTCCTTTGGATGTAGCAATACAACGCACATCGCTTCGGTTGCGCAATGCATAAATAATTTTCTGACCTAAAAGTCCGTTGCTGCCGGTAACAAGAATTGTTTTCATAAAAAAACTTTATTGCTTCGTCCTATTCACATTAAAAATTTCAAATCAGTTCACTAATATTTCTTTAAACCTGTTCACTTGTTCTTGGGTTCCCAATACAAAGAGTTTTGCATCCTGTTGCATAATCGTATCCGGCGGCGGATTGATGACGTATTCTCCTGCCGCAGTTTTGAACCCGATAATATTCGCGCCTGTTTTATTCCGGATCTCCAGTTCACGAATCGATTTGTCACGCATCCGTTCCGGTAAACTGTTGTAGAGAATTTCTTCCAACTTGATATTAATGGTTCCTGTGATGTGATCGATGAATTCAAGGACATCGGGTTTTACCACCAGCGCTGCCATGTGCGTTCCACCGATTTTATCCGGCATGATAACACTATTGGCTCCGGCCCGCTTCAGCTTATTTTCAGACCCGTCTTCAGAAGCACGACTGATAATTTTCAAACCGGGATTCATTTCACGTGCCGTCAACACCACAAATACATTGGCAGCATCATTTGGCAATGCAGTAATCAGTGCTTTGGCTCGCTTCAATCCGGCTCCGAGCAATACTTCATCTTCCGTTGCATCACCTTCAATAAAAAGAAGATCCGAATGCTCACGCATGTGCTCAATGATTTCAGGATTGGACTCGATGGCGACAAACAATTCGTTCTGTGAACGAAGCTGATCGCAGGCCTGCCTTCCGTTTCGTCCGTACCCGCAAACGATCACGTGATTCTCCAATTTTAAGATTTCTTTATTCACTTTGTAATGTTTGAAATAAGTCTGGAACTCTCCTTCAATAATATATTTTGTAAAAACAGAAACTGCGTACGCAATTGTTCCGATGCTAAAGATAATGAGAAATGATGTAAATAATTTTCCGGCATCACTTAACGGATTTACTTCCCTGTAACCGACCGTGGCAACCGTAATGATTGTCATGAAAAAGGAATCGAGGAACGAGTAATGTTCGATCAGAATATACCCCAGCATTCCAACCAGAAGCACTGCGAGAATAAGCCCCCCGGCTAAATAGAGCTTTTTAAAATAGTGAATATGGGTCCTCCAGTTGTCTTGAAAAAAAAGTCTCATCGATTTCAAAAGTAAATAAAACTACTCACGGTTTACAAGTTTACGGTTTGCATTTTCCTAATTTGCACTGTTCGTAAAGATCCGTAATTAGTCGCCTTACAAATCCCAAACGGATGAGCGCTTATTTCGCACATAGCTTTTCATCTTCAGCCAGAAAGCAAGGATCATGTAAATAATAAACGGTGAACCGACTGTTAGAAATGATGCATAGATAAAAAACAACCGGATGACAGATGTGCGCATCTGTAATTTCTCACCGATGCGTGAGCAAACACCGAATGCTCGCTTCTCAAAATAATTTTTAATAATCTGAACGGGACTCATGCCAGGCTGCTGATTATCTTATTTCCAACGCTGCAAGTTAAACATTTTTTTTCTGCACAATATTCATTCTTCAGTTCCAGCAATGCCTGTGAGCGATGCGCAGAAGCGGATTCCACACCTACTTCGTTCCATTTTGACAGAATTGAATTTTTTTCTGAAGGCGTCTGATCTAAAAATTCCAATGCTCGGTGCTCATGAATTTCCGAATGACGGAGTTTTCCGAACGCAAATAGGAACGGCACAATCGTATTGATCATGATATTTTGAATGGAGGCATCACCAACATGTTTGGGTTGTTGTTTCGAAAGTTTATCAAATACAAAATGCGTCTGCCAGTAGTCTGAAACATCCACCCGGAAATAATTTTCAGCTTGTTTGAGATTTTCGCATTCGAGCAATTTGGAAAACAAGAGTGAAGAACGATGAATCAGCTGCGCGAACTGTGCGATTCGAATGGTCGGAAAATTCACCGGCCGAAGCCGAAGAAATTTCCATTGGTGAAACGGGATTGGTTCAAGAATGAATTTACCTTTCAGAAACCGGTATTCTTTCAGCAATTCATTTGGATAATCATCCTTGAATTCCTTTTCCAGCATTCCTGCTTGCCCGAAAAGCATCGCTTCCAACTGGTTCAAATGATCTTTGTGTTTACCAAGATAGGACAACGGTAATTTTTTTGCCAACATTTCAAACGGTAGTGCGTTGATTCTGAAACCGAAATTCCGTGCAAGATGATGATAGAATGTTTCTTCCCAATTGTTGTTGTTCAATTGAAGTGAGGAAAATATTGTCTCCGTTTTTCTTTCCAACCTTTCAGTCAACAAACGATCAAGCCAGTTGTTCAAGGTGAATTGATCGATGCTCCGGATATAGGATTGGCAGGGAATCCACTGATTACTTTGAATAAGTTCGCCGTAGTTTTTCCAGAGACGATGATCGAATTTATCCTTCAGCACAAGTGTAGGAATCAACGAACCGTCTTTTCTCTTTACGGCTTCGTCATCTTCGTATACAACATGAAGAATGACATTATCATATGCTCTATCTTTTTCATGTGAATGATTTTTCCAGTCTGAAGATCTTACATGAATCTCCACATTGCCTGCCCACAGCGTGCTTGCAACCTTCACCTGCGCATTAAAAAAATCGGGACCTGCATCGCTGTTGTGTTGACCGGTTTTGATAATTTCCAACGGTTCACCTTCCGTTGTTTGCAGCGTCTTAAAATTGAACAGCTTTAATTTCCACAGGTGATGCAGAAAAGCCTCCGTCATTTTCATAAAAAAAAATTCAAAATTCAACTAAATAAAAAATTCAAAAATTTTGTTCTGCTAAAATAAAAAAATATCTCATAACTCGTCCAGGTATCTTTTCATTTCTTCCTGCATTTTCTTTGCTTCCACTCCTGCCTTCACAGCGAAGTCTTCTCCATTCGAAGCATAAATAACCTGTCGCGATGAGTTCACAAGCAAGCCACACTGCTTGTTCATTCCGTGTTTTGAAACTTCGGCTAAACTTCCGCCCTGTGCTCCAACTCCGGGAACCAATAAAAAATGTTCAGGAACAATCTTCCTGATTTCAGAGAACATGTTTGCCTGCGTTGCTCCGATAACATACATCATATTATCTGCGCTTCCCCATTTTTGGGAAACAATAAGAACCTCGCTATATAATCTTCTGATCTCTGATTTCTGATTTCTAATTTCCAACTTCTGAAAATCCTCCGCTCCGCTATTTGAAGTAAGTGCCAGGAGAATCACCCATTTGTCTTTAAAACCGAGAAATGGTGTTACTGAATCTTCACCCATATAAGGAGCAACGGTAACAGCGTCAAACTTGTAATAATCGAAAAAAGTTTTTGCGTACATCTGGGATGTATTCCCGATGTCACCGCGTTTTGCATCAGCGATCGTGAATATATTTTGAGGAATGTAATTGACCGTTTTTTCAAGACTCTCCAATCCCTTTGGACCGAGGCATTCATAAAAGGCAAGATTCGGTTTGTACGCGACTGTAAATTCTTTGGTCGCATCAATAATTTGTTTGTTGAATTCAAAAACGGGATCGTCCAACTTCAAAAGATGTTTCGGAATTTTGGTGATATCTGTGTCCAGGCCAACACATAAATAAGATCCCTTCTTTTTTATTTGCTCAAAAAGTTCCTCACGGTTCATGGCTCTAAAGTAAATTTTTTGTTTCACTCATTTTTGAAAAATAGATTTATCTTTCTCAACTTAAATCCCTCCATCATGGCTGAACAAAAAAAAGGATTGAACCTGCTCGACTCAACAACCATCATCATGGGCTCCATGATCGGTTCCGGAATTTTCATCGTCTCCGCTGATATAGCAAAGCAAGTACACACACCGGGCATGCTCATCATGGCCTGGGTTATCACAGGAGTTATTACCATCCTTGGAGCACTTAGCTATGGGGAACTTTCAGCGATGATGCCACGAGCAGGCGGACAATACATTTACCTGAAAGAGGCATACAGTCCGCTGTTTGGTTTTCTTTACGGATGGACATTATTCAGTGTCATACAAACAGGTACGATTGCAGCAGTTGCCATGGCTTTTGCACTTTTCACCGGAGTTTTCATTCCTGAAATCAGTCCGAATGTCCATATACTCACAATCGGTACATTTACCGTTTCATCACAACAACTCCTGGCCATTACCATCATTATTTTTCTCAGTCTGTATAACTTCCGCGAAGTAAAAACAGGAGCGTTGTTGCAAAATATTTTTACGATCACAAAAGTTGCGGCACTCCTGCTGCTGGTTATACTTGGATTTTATTTCGGGTTCAAAGGCAAAGGACACTGGGAAAATTTTTCTCCTGCATTTCCCGATGTCATCAACTGGACGACCATTGGAATTTTCGGCGCCGCCATGACGGGTTCTCTTTTCAGCGCTGACGCATGGAATAATGTTACCTACACGGCAGGAGAAGTACAAAATCCAAAGCGAAATCTTCCGCTTTCATTGTTTATCGGTACAACCACCGTTATCATCATATACATCCTTGCCAACCTTGCATATATATATGTATTAGGTACCGATCAAATTGCTGCTGCAGACAACAAACGACTCGGTACGGTGATGATGCAAAGTGTTCTCGGCGACAAAGGAAAATTTTTCATGGCAGCGATGATCATGGTTTCCACGTTCGGCTGCCTGAACGGTGTGATCTTCACGGCTGCACGTGTGTATTACGCCATGGCTAAGGACAAACTCTTTTTTAAACCGGCAGCCACACTAAATAAAAACGGAGTGCCTGCAAAATCGATTGTCATGCAATGTATATGGGCAAGTCTTCTTTGTTTCACCGGTTCGTATGGCGATTTGCTCGACTATGTGATGTTTGCTGTGATGATATTTTATGTGCTGACTGTTTCCGGGTTATTTATTCTAAGAGTTAAGAGACCGGAGTGGGAACGGCCTTACAAGGCATTCGGATACCCTGTTCTCCCCGCCATTTATGTTTTGCTTGCCGCAGCTGTTTCGTATTTTATGCTGGTGAACAACAACACCAATTGCCTCCGCGGATTGATCATCATGCTTGTCGGCATTCCGGTGTATTATATTTTTAAAAGAACAAACCGGACTACGGTTTAAAATAAAAAACCCTCCCGATTCATCGGGAGGGTTTAATTTTTTAGATCAATATCTCTTATTTGATCTTCGTTTTTCTTTTCGTTCCGAATCCTTCAGGGCTTCCTACGCGAACCATAGCGCAACGGAAACCAATATCATCGGTACTTTGACTTTCATCCAAAAATCTTTTTGCTCCGGGAGACATCCAATACGCACGATCTTTCCATGAACCTCCTTTATAAACCCTGGCTTTGTCGTTTACTAAACTTGTAACTCCATATTGGTACTGGATATATTCCGGTTCATCAGCATCGAGGTTATTGATGTTGTCAGCTTTTGTATAGTTTCTCCTGTCAACATTTTCTTCTTCGGTAACATTACGTAAAGGAATGTGACCGAGACTGTCTTTCTCGGCTATGGTTCCTTCTTCATCACGTTGAGCAGTTTGAAAAACATTTCCCCTGTATGGATTGAAATCGCTTTTATCTTCAGGAGACAACGGACGGTAAACATCCATTACCCATTCACTCACGTTACCGGCCATGCAATACAATCCGAAATCATTTGGCCAGTACGAATGAACTGGCGCAGGAATATCAGCACGGTCATTCAGATAACCTGCAGTTCCCATGTTATCACCACGACCTCTTTTAAAGTTCGCCATCATCTCGCCCTTGTACTTCTCATCTTTGTTACGAGTAATATGTCCGTTCCAAGGATATTGCTTACGATCCGTAACACGTTCGTAAATTGTATTTCCAATTTGTGCGAGTGCTGCATATTCCCACTCTGCTTCAGTCGGGAGGCGATACTTCGGTAATAAAATTCCGTCTTCCATCCTTACCTTACGGGTTCCGTTTGCTCCTGAACTTGGATTCATATCAGGCAAGTCACTTCTTACCAAGCCCTCATATTGACCGGCTAAATATGCATCGGAATTAAAATTATCTTCATTGATCTGGTTCGGGTTTTCCCGGAGAATTCCTTCGCGAATCATAATCTGTTCGTTCACACGGTCAGTTCTCCATACACAAAAGTCATTTGCCTGTAACCAATTTACTCCGACCACAGGATATTGCTGGTAAGCCGGGTGACGCAAATACAATTCAACAAATGGTTCATTATAAGCAAGCTTATCGCGCCATACCAATGTATCAGGCAACGCTTTCTTGTAAACTTCAGGATAATCTCCACCATATACACGACTCACCCAATAGAGATATTCAAGATAATGAATGTTCGCCACCTCCGTTTCGTCGATATAAAATGAACTTACAGTAACACGATGTGGAATATTATTCCAATCCATTGTGATTTCCTGCTCCGTACGTCCCATGGTATACGTTCCACCTTCCACCAACACTAAACCCGGACCTGTTTCCTGCTCATCATAAGGCACCACTTCAAATCCACCATTTTTCGGATCGTTGTAATTCCATCCTGTGCTTGCAGATTTTTCTTTGCCACACGATGCAAGAAAAATAATAACGCAAATCGCAGCGATACTATTACTTGTCAGTTTTTTCATTTTTATGGTTTTGATTTTGTTTTTAACGTATCTCAAAATTAATTATTTTATTTTTAAAACGCCGGACATTTTACCGGTCTGAATCTCTTTTTACGAGGATGACATGGGAATTGAACACTGAATGACAACTCATGAGATCCTGCTGAAGCCCCGGCAAGTTTTGAAACCGTAATATCATAACTATACCCGAATTTAAAAGCACCTTGTTGTAATCCGACAAGTGCGATAAATGAATCGCTGTTACGATACCATAGTCCTCCAACCAACGGAGCTTTTGCAATGTAAACGCCGATGTTCAGTTGCTTGAAGTCGCGTTGCATCTGGTACAAGACATTCGGAGAAATGTAAGTTTCTTCGCTACGGCTACCACTTAATGGTAACAACGCCCCAAGATGGGCGGTTATTTTCATGGGCAATGTACTTCCGGCTGCTGATTGAATGAAAAATTCTTCCGGTTGTGTTAAATGATTTACTGCAACGCCTCCATACACTTTGGAGCTGTATGCGAGAATTCCTGTTGAAACATCAAAGAAATTTACATTTGTATTCGGTCTTATTTCCTGCGTGGGATAAATAAAACCGTACCTCGCATCAATCATATCACCAAAAGTGAGCTTATCCCAATCAACGGTTTTTTGTATATATGTTCCCTGGAATCCTATCCTGATGGAGAACTCACGGTTAACATTCAGCTGGTATGCATAAATCAAACTTGCATACGTAGAATTCAGAGTCCCTTCGCCTTGCTTATCACTCATCACGAGCAAACCCAATCCCCCACTCAATGCCTCAATCTGCTGATCATACGAAGCACTGTAGGTAACAAAAGTTCCCGTTAAAGCGGGCCATTGATTACGATAATTTAAATTCATCCGTGGACAACGTGCTGACCCGGCAAATGCAGGATTCAGGTAAAGCGGGTTCGCGTAAAACTGCGTGAACTCGGGATCCTGCGCCATTGCTGAACATGTAATCAATATAAAAACAACCGTTAGGCAACGCTTAAGCATCCTGAGAATTGATTTTTTTAAGATTAAACTTTACGTTAATAAATATACTTAGTTTCACTTCTTCGTTTCAATTAGCTTCTTGAAATTTTCCGAAGTGTAAGATTTTGCATTTAAATCAACAAATTTTTTTTTGAATTGGCAGTCGAAAGTAGTGATTTCCACGCACCACCACAAAAATTTTACATCAAATACAATTTTTTCAATGGGCTGAAATCCAAACAATCTAAAAAAGAGAGGAATGTGTTTTAGAATTTTATTTTTTCGGAATCAACGTTTAACAGAAAATCAGATATTAATCAATAAATTTCGGGCAAAAAAACAGTAACAATATTTTTTCTTGACCTTCGTTATCGAACTATTAACAAAAATTTCAACTCCTCTTACCGAAATTAAATACACCCGAAATGAAACTAAATTTTGCATCACTGTCTTTGTTATGCCTTTTCCTTTTCCTGAATTTTTCCATTTCTGCACGAGAACCTGAATCGCTTCACAGAAAAATCAAATGGCTCCCGGCTTTTGATTTTTCAATCAATGATCATGAAAAAATTAAAGTGCTCAATTTTGAAGGAGCCGAAATGAAAGAAGATCATCTTCCGTATTATTTTGAAAATATAATGCTGAAAGGAAATGTGAATTCAGCAGTTGCTGAAATTGAAAATGCGCTGTTTGAACCTTCAAAGGAAACAACTTCATTGCCACCGAAAACGTCTGACCTCACTGAGATTTCTGTAAAATCAGAAATACTTTTTCATAAAAAACAACCGTATGTTTCGATTTCATTTTTACCATTCAGAAAAAATCCACTCAAGGGAAATGTGGAGCGATTGATTTCATTCGATCTGAAGATAACGTCTTCCAATACTTCTACATTGCAAAGTACAAACTCGCATATCTATGCAAGCAGTTCTGTACTCGCAGCAGGGGACTGGTATAAAATTTCAGTAACGCAGGAAGGAGTTTACAAACTCTCCTATCAATTTCTGAAGAGTTTGGGAATGGATGTCGACAACCTGGATCCTCAAAAGCTCAGGCTGTATGGAAACGGAGGAGGCATGCTTCCTTTTGCCAACAGTACTTTTCGAAATGATGATTTGCAACAAAATGCAATTTATGTTTCAGGAGAAAATGATGGTCACTTTAATCCAAATGATTATGTTTTGTTTTATGGCGAAGGCCCGACAAAATGGACCTACAGCAGCAGTGACAAGAAATTTCATCACCAGGTAAATTTGTATTCCGACAGCACGTATTATTTCATTACTTCAGATCCGGGTGATCCGGCAAAAAGAATTCAAGTACAAAATTCAAGTACGTCAACTCCGACTCACTTCGTAACCGGTTTTGATGATTACAATGGTCACGAAGTTGATGTTTCAAACTTCCTTCACTCAGGTCGCGAATGGTACGGAGAACAATTTGATGTGGTCAACAATACCAGGAGTTTTTCTTTTAATTTCCCAAATCTCATCACGAGTGAAAAAGTAAAAATAAAAGTGGACGCTATCGGCCGTTCTTTCACGTATGGAAGCACTTTCAAAACTTCCGTAAACGGACAAAATATTGCTAACTTTTCAATGGGTAACACCGGAACCGGCATCACAGATAGTTATGCGTACTCCGGATCCGTCATCGATAGTATTCAAGCGAGTTCGCCTGATCTATCTATGTCACTTCAATATTTATCAAATGACATTTCCGCAACAGGCTGGCTCAATTACATCGAATTAAATGCAAGACGGTCTTTGACTTGTAGCGGAACAGGAAGTCAATTGGTATTTCGTGATTCTCGTTCTGTTGGTGCAACCAATGTTGCCGAGTATTCAATTAGCTATGTAAATTCTGATTTCCGGGTATGGGATGTTACTGATCCTCTTAATGTAAAAAATCAACAGGTAACTTTCAACGGAACCGATTTATCTTTCCGATTTCCTGCTGATATTTTACACCAGTTCGTTGCCTTCAACGACATTATTTTTTTAAGTGCACATGCATACGGAAAAGTGGGGAATCAGAATCTGCATGCCATTCCACAAACCCAGATGATAATTCTTACAAACCCGATTTTTTTATCTCAGGCAAACAAACTTGCCGACTTTCACAGAACGCACGATCATTTTTCAGTTGCAGTGGTAACAAACGACCAGGTGTACAACGAATTTTCTTCCGGAGCTCCGGATGTATCCGCCATTCGTGATTTTATGAAGATGTTTTATGATCGGGCAGGTTCTGATCCGAATCTTCTTCCAAAATATCTCCTTTTATTCGGCGATGCTTCCTACGACAATAAAAATCGTTTGCCATCCAATACCAATTATGTCCTGAGCTACCAATCACAGAATTCATTGTCGCCTGGATCTTCTTATATTTCGGATGATTTCTTTTGTATGCTCGATGATCCGGAAGGCGATTGGGACAACACCAATGGTATCGTGGATATCGGAGTCGGGCGTTTGCCCGTAAAATCGACTGCAGAAGCGGAAGCAGTAGTGAGTAAAATAATCTCCTATGCTTCACCTGATCCGACTGCTACCACCACTTCCTCTGCCTGCCTGGACCAGGCAGGTTCGGCCTTCGGTGACTGGCGGAACATGGTGACCTTTGTAGGCGATGACGGGAATGGAAATGTTCACGCTAACAGTAACGGAGCGGATGGATTGGCGGCCACTGTAAAAACAAATCATCCGGTATATAACATTGACAAGATTTACCTGGACGCTTACAAAGAAGAATCAACCCCGGGCGGACAACGCTTTCCCGATGCAAGACAGGCGATCGTTAACCGTGTTCAGCGGGGAACTTTATTGATGACTTACGTTGGTCATGGCGGTGAAGTCGGTTGGGCACATGAACGCGTGCTGGAAGTGGATGATATCAACAGTTGGACGAATAGTAAAAGTCTGGCTGCTTTTCTTACAGCAACCTGCGAGTTCACACGCGTGGATGACCCGGCGAGAACTTCTGCCGGAGAATTGGTGCTGCTTAATCCGAACGGAGGAGGCATTGGTTTGTTTACGACATCACGACTTGCTTATTCAAGTACCAACCAGCAATTGTGCATTGCATTTTTTCATCATGTCTTTGAACCGATCAACGGGAAGCCACCAACGATGGGCGATGTCTTTGAACAGACAAAAATTGAATACAATAATCTCAACACAAGAAATTTTATTTTGCTTGGGGATCCTGCATTGACGCTGTCGTACCCGACATGGAATGTGAAAACAAATTCGATTAATTCTGTGGCCGTCAACGTGGTTCCTGATACACTGAAAGCTTTGAGCAAAATTACCATCACGGGAGAAGTTCAGGATCACAGTGGTATTAAGCTTACCAATTTCAATGGTGTTATTTATCCTACCGTGTACGATAAATCTGTAACCTATTTTACCTTGGGACAGGACTCATTATCCACTGATCCGAATGATTATGATACTCCTTTTCCATTCTCATTGCAAAAAAATGTGTTGTACCGGGGTAAGGCAAGTGTTGTGAACGGTGATTTTTCGTACACGTTTGTAGTTCCGAAGGATATTTCCTTTCAATATGGTTTCGGACGATTGAGTTATTACACCACCAATGGAACGGAAGACGGGAACGGTTATTTTGAAAATGTTGTTGTGGGAGGAATCAATACCAATGCTGCCAACGATACCAGGGGCCCGGATGTGAAATTGTACATCAACGATGATAAATTTGTTTTCGGCGGACTCACCGATCAGAATCCTTATTTGTATGCAACCGTTATTGATTCAAGCGGAGTCAACACAGCCGGAACAGGCATTGGTCACGACATCACTGCCCAATTGGATAATGACAATAAAAAACTTTTTGTTTTAAATGATTATTACCAATCCGATTTGAACAATTATCAAAAAGGAACCGTTAAATTTAAACTTTCAAGTCTTGATGAAGGAAGACATTCGTTGAAGTTTAAAGTGTGGGACGTTTATAATAATTCGAATGAGGCGTATACCGAGTTTATTGTTGCGTCATCTTCTGCACTTGCTCTTAGTCATGTACTGAACTATCCGAATCCGTTTACTACCCATACCAATTTTATGTTTGAATACAATTGCCCATGCACTTCTTTGCAGGTGATGATTCAGATATTTACCATTTCCGGAAAACTTATTAAAACAATTGATGAACGCGTAAGTACAGAAGGTTACCGGTCTGATGCAATCTCATGGGATGGCTTAGATGACTACGGGAACAGAATCGGAAGAGGGGTTTATATCTATAAATTAAGAGTAAAAGCATCTGAAACCCGGTACGCTGAAAAATTTGAAAAATTGGTTATCTTAAAATAAACAAAACCAATTTGCGTTTAGCACGTATATTTGCCATCCTTTATATTAAAACACAATATGAATTTTAAACAAAAAAGAATACCTCTTGTACTGGTATGTTTATTTCTCTTTGCAAATCAGAATTTTGCACAGGTAAGCTCATTCAAAGATTCCCTTTTAGGACAGGTTAATACCATTACGACCGCTGTTCCGTTTTTATTAATATCACCGGATGCAAGAGCCGGTGGAATGGGCGACAACGGTGTTGCTACATCTCCCGATGCCAATTCCATTCATTGGAATCCGGCTAAGCTGGCCTTCATTGAAAAGGACATTGGCTTTTCTGTTTCCTATACACCATGGTTGAGAGAACTTGTCAACGATATCAACCTGGCTTATTTATCAGGGTACAAAAAATTAGGCGGTGACCAGGCCATTGCCTTATCGCTGCTTTACTTCTCGTTGGGTAACATTGATTTTACTACCGAAACAGGTGATCCAAACGGACACTTCGCTCCAAGCGAATGGGCAGTAGACGCTGCGTATTCAAGAAAACTGGGAGAAGATTTTTCCGGGGGTCTTGCACTTCGATACATCAATTCAAATCTTACCGGTGGTGCCTCTATTACCCAAGGCAATATTTCTACGCATGCAGGAACTTCGGTGGCTGCCGACTTATCGGGATATTACCGTCATGAACTGGAAGTTTCAAAAAAGAAAGCATTGCTGTCAGCAGGGCTTGACATTTCGAACATCGGATCAAAAATTTCTTATACAGAAAGTGGAGTAAAAGACTTTATTCCAACCAACTTCCGACTTGGTGCGGATTTAAAACTTGACCTCGATCAATACAACACGATAGCATTCGGTGTCGACATGAACAAGTTGCTCGTTCCTACTCCACCCATTTATGCTGATTCAGGTGGCACACGTTACATTGTTGCCGGTAAAGACCCTTCCAATATTTCAGTTGCACAGGCTTTATTCAGTTCATGGAGTGATGCTCCGGCCGGTTTCAGTGAAGAAGTAAAAGAAATTAATTATTCACTCGGAATGGAATATTGGTACGATAAACAATTCGCGATTCGCGCAGGATATTTTCATGAAGCAGCGACCAAAGGTAACCGCCAGTTTTTCACCATTGGTGCGGGTTTGAAATATAACGTGTTCGGTTTGGATTTCGCCTACCTGATTCCTACCGTTCAGCGAAATCCATTGGCAAACACACTTCGCTTTACACTCTTGTTTGATTTTGACGGATTGAAAAAAGAAAATAATACAGACGACAGTAAAACAGAATAAGAGCGATTAAAAAATGATTTTTAAAAGCGGGTGATTTAGTAATCATCCGCTTTTGTTTTTTCTTTGCATCCATAAACTAAAAACACATGAGAATAGGATTCGGCTTTGATGTACATCAACTGAAAGAAGGATACGATCTTTGGATTGGCGGAATTAAACTTGAACATTCCAAAGGCGCAGTCGGGCATTCCGATGCTGATGTGATGATTCATGCAATCTGCGATGCGTTGCTCGGAGCCTCGAACCTGAACGACATCGGTTATCACTTTCCTGACACGTCCGGAAAATATAAAAACATCGACAGTAAAATTTTATTGAAAGAAGTAATCCGGTTAATCGCTGAAAAAAATTATTCAATCGGAAATATTGATGTAACACTTTGTCTTCAGCAACCGAAAATTGCCTTGCACATTCCGGCCATGAAAGAATCTCTTTGCGCTGTTATGAATATCAGCCTGAATGATATTTCAATCAAAGCCACGACAACTGAAAAGCTGGGCTATGTAGGGCGTGAAGAAGGAATCAGTTGTTATGCAGTCGTGCTTTTGGAAAATAAAAAGTGAACGTGAGTGACAAAACACCAATGACCAGTGACCAATGACTAATGACTAATGACTAAACACTATCTTTAACTCCCTTTTATAAAACGTATTTCACCCATGAAGAAAACAGTGGTTCAATCGGAGTTTTTTGAATTCGATTCGGTTGATGAACTCAATGCTGAAGACAAAAAATTAGTTGCTGAAGCACGCGACAGTGTAAAGAATGCATATGCACCGTATTCAAATTTTCATGTAGGTGCTGCTGTTATGCTTGACAATGGAATCATTGTAAAAGGAAACAACCAGGAAAATGCTTCGTACCCGATCGGACTTTGCGCAGAACGTGTTGCCATTTTTGCGGCCGGAGCAAATTATCCGGGAATAAAAATGAAGGCCATTGCAATCACGGCTTCCTCAAACCAATTTCTCATTGACAAACCGGTGGCTCCGTGTGGTGCCTGTAGACAAGCGATTGCAGAATATGAACACCGTTACAAAACTCCAATTCGTTTAATTTTGATTGGAGAAAGTGGGAAAATATTGGTTGCTGAAGGCATAAAAAACTTTCTGCCTTTTATGTTTGATGGAGATGATTTGAAGCAAAAATAATTGCTAAATGACCAACTTGTTAAATGGTTGAATGGCTGGTTCCTAATTTCCACTTTAACCATTTATCCATTTAACAATTCAACATTCCAACTCAAAAGCAACAATGAATGATATATCACAAGAATACCTGGCCGAATCAATCAAAAGTTTTCATGGACTGAAATCGAATGCCGAGAAAGCCATTGAGCAGCTTTCAGATAGTGATTTGCATTATCAACCCGACAAAGAATCGAACAGCATCGTGATTATTATGAAACATCTTGCCGGAAATATGTTGTCGCGTTTTACAGATTTCCTGACAAGTGACGGCGAAAAACCAAACCGAAACCGTGATGGTGAATTCATCGACGATTTAAAATCGCGAGAAGAATTGATGAACTTCTGGAACACCGGATGGTCTTGCACTTTCAAATCCATTGAAGAATTAAAAGAAGACGATCTCCTGAAAATCATTTACATCCGAAACGAAGCACATACTGTTCTTCGCGCCATTCAACGGCAGTTAACACATTATGCGTATCACTGCGGACAAATTGTATTTCTTGCGAAGCAAATAAAATCAACGGATTTTAAAACACTATCCATTGCAAGGGGAAAATCGGGTGAGTTTATTACGAAAGCACCTGACAGTAAGTAGTATTTAGGAATTGGTATTTAGTATTTAGTCCGGTGTTCGGAGTAGAAAGGTGTTCCTAAGATGAGTCTCCGAACTCCGAACCAAATACTCCTTGCTTACTAGTGGAGAAACTTCCATAGCCCGGTTTGCTCCTCATTTTACATTTCTCCTATCTTTGCGCGTCTGAATAATCCAATAATATTGATCGATGTATTCTGAAACTCTGACCATGGCGAAAACAAAATTTACCAAAGAACATTATTTGAAGTGGTACGAAGACATGTTACTCATGCGCAAGTTTGAAGAGCGTGCCGGGCAATTATATGGAATGCAAAAGATAAAAGGATTCTGTCATCTTTACATCGGGCAGGAAGCTGTGGTTGCCGGTGCTATGACCGTTCTCAAAAAAGAAGATGCGATGATCACTGCTTACCGCGATCACGCCCATGCCATTGCAAAAGGTGTTTCTTCCAATGAAGTGATGGCTGAATTGTTTGCCAAAGCAACCGGATGTTCAAAAGGTAAAGGTGGTTCCATGCACATGTTCTCTGCAGAGCATCGCTTTTTTGGCGGACATGGAATCGTTGGTGGACAAATTCCGCTCGGAGCAGGAATTGCTTTTGCTGAAAAATACAAAGGCACAAAAAATATCTGTGCATGTTACATGGGTGATGGCGCTGTTCGTCAAGGTGCATTACATGAAGCTTTCAACATGTCGATGTTATGGTCCTTGCCTGTCGTTTTCATTATTGAGAATAACAATTATGCAATGGGAACATCGGTAGAACGAACCAGCAACGTGACTGAATTGTATAAAATCGGTTTAGCTTATGAGATGCCTTCTGAAGCTGTTGATGGAATGAGCGTGGAAGCGGTTCATGAAGCGATGGAAAAAGCCGTTCAACATGCGCGTGATGGCAAAGGTCCTTATCTTCTTGAGGTCATTACATACCGTTACAAAGGACATTCAATGAGTGATCCGGCGAAATACAGAACAAAAGAAGAAGTGGATTCTTACAAAGCAAAAGATCCGGTGGAGATGGTTTTGAAAACGATCCGTGAAAAGAAATATGCCGCAGATTCGCAGATTGAAGAGATTGATAAAAGAGTAAAAGACATCGTTGAAGCATCTGTAAAGTTTGCAGAAGAATCTCCGTACCCGGATCCTTCGGAACTTTATAAAGATGTTTATGTGCAGCCTGACTATCCGTATATTAGAGAGTAACCCAATTCTAAATTCTAAATTTTAAATTCTAAATTTTTTAGCCATGAAAGAAAACCTTATTTTAAACAAGACATTTGATTTTGCTTTGGACATTATTGATTTGTATAAGTTGTTATTATCAAAAAACGAATTCATTTTGTCGAAACAAATTGTAAGAGCCGGAACCAGCATCGGTGCAAATACCGAAGAAGCGATAGCTGCGCATTCCAGAAAAGATTTTATTGCTAAATTAGTTATCGCAACCAAGGAAGCCCGGGAAACAAGATACTTTTTACGACTTATGGAAAGAAGTCAGTTAGTGAAAACGGATTATTCAAAATACCTTCGAAGCATTGAAGACATTCTCAATATCCTTTACGCCATTATTAAAACTTCACAAAATAATTTGCAAACCAAAAATTTAGAATTTAAAATTTAGAATTTCTAATTCATATAAACATGGCCGAACTAGTTAGAATGCCCAAGATGAGTGATACAATGACGGAAGGTGTTGTATCGAAGTGGCACAAAAAAGTTGGTGACACGGTAAAATCCGGTGAACTGGTTGCTGATATAGAAACCGACAAAGCAACGATGGAATTTGAATCGTACCAGGAAGGTGTGCTTCTTTACATCGGAGTAAAAGAAGGAGAAGCTGTTCCTGTGGATGGTGTGCTTGCTGTACTGGGCAAAGCCGGTGAAGATTACGCAAAACTTCTTGAGGAAGAGAAAAAGAAAAGTGGCAGTCAGCAGTCGGCAGTTGGCAACGAAAAAGAAGAGACTAAAACTGTTGACAAAAAAACTGAGACTAAGCCTGCAAAATCGGAACCGCCAAAACCATCGGTAGCTCCTATTCCTGCTTCAAAACCTGTGACAGCTTCTGCAACTACTCGTCCTTCTTCCAGCACAACCGATGACAGAACAAAAGCATCACCGCTTGCGAAACGTCTTGCATCCGAAAAAGGAATTGATCTCGCACAAATCATGGGCAGCGGTGACTCCGGAAGAATTGTAAAACGTGACATTGACTGGTTTAAACCTGGCAACGTAGTGAATGGCGGAACTCCTGCCGGACTTTTTGTTGCTCCGGTTACTGAAGAAAGCTATGATGAGATTGCCGTTTCACAGATGCGCAAGACCATTGCAAAACGATTAGCAGAAAGCAAATTCACTTCTCCGCATTTCTATTTGACTGTTGAAATGAACATGGATGCGATGATGATGGTTCGCGAAAGCATCAATGCCGTGACGGGTTCAAAAGTTTCATACAATGATCTTGTTATTAAAGCTGCTGCTGCTGCATTGCGTCAGCATCCGAAAGTGAATTCATCGTGGCTGGCGGACGCTTCGACAGGCTCAGCGCAACCGACAGGCTCAGCACATATCCGTATCAATCACCACATTCATATTGGTGTTGCTGTTGCGGTGGATGAAGGATTACTCGTTCCCGTTGTTCGTTTTGCAGACAGTAAAACACTTCGACACATCAATGCTGAAGTAAAAGAGTTTGCACAGAAAGCAAAAGATAAAAAACTGCAGCCTGCCGATTGGGAAGGAAGCACATTTACGATTTCAAACCTTGGCATGTATGGCATCGAAGAATTCACAGCCATCATCAATCCTCCTGATGCATGCATCCTTGCAGTTGGCGGCATCATGCAAAAACCTGTGGTAAAAAATGGAATGGTTGTTCCGGGCAATGTGATGAAAGTTACGTTGAGTTGTGATCATCGTGTCGTGGATGGCGCAACAGGTGCTGATTTCCTGCGCACTTTTAAAGGACTGATGGAAAATCCGGTTATACTGCTTGGGCAAGCGAGCATCTGAAAAAGAAGAATTATAAATTTTAAATTATAGATGATAAATTAAAATGGCTGTCTTACAAAGAGGCAGCCTTTTTCTTTTCTTATATTTGAATGGTGAAAAAAAAATTAGTCCTTCTTTTATTTTTACTTTTTGTTTTAAAGTCCTATGGTCAGGGAATAGACAATCTTTGGCTGATGGGATATGAAGATGTAGATCATGGTGTGAATCCGAATTATGGAGGTACAACTATTGATTTCTCTTCAGGTGCTCCCAGCATTTATTATGCAAGCCGACCCATGTGGTTTGATGCTTCCAATGCTGTTATTAGTGACAAAAGTGGAAACCTACTATTTTATACAAATGGTTATTATATAGCCAATGTGAATAACGATACCATGTTAAATGGATCAGGATTAAATCCAAGTAGTTATACTTCGGGATATGGTCCGTTTGGTTTAACTGTACCTCAGGCAGACTTAATAATTCCTTTTTCGGGAGATTCCTCTAAATATTATCTTTTTCATGCTACACTTGATTCTGCTACTCTTATACCTGTTTATCTTTATTATACAATTATAGACATGACGTTGGATGGTGGACTTGGTGGCGTGGTTTCAAAAAATAACATTTTATTGCATAGTGCTTTTTATTTTGGTTGTATTACCGCCTGTAAACATGCAAATGGAAGAGACTGGTGGCTCATCACCCATGAAAATACTTCTAATTGCTATGTAAAATTTTTAATAACCCCTAATGGGATATTCGGTCCGTTTTATCAATGCATTGGTAAATACGTTGATATATTGGCAGGATGGGGAGTGAGCGGACTTGGACAGGTTGTTTTTTCTTCAGATGGAACAAAGTTTGGATATTATGATACAGAAGGCGATTTAGATTTAATGAATTTTGATCGTTGCTCCGGGGATTTCAGCAATCTTATTCATGTTGTTATAGATGATAGTGCTTCTATAGGAGGAGTAGTTTTTTCATCGAATTCAAAAAAATTGTATGTTTCATCCATGAATTTTGTTTACCAATTCGATCTTAGTGCATCGGACATACCATCCACCCAAACTACTGTGGCTGTTTGGGATTCTTCTTATGATGGACTCCCTATTTTTAGTACTACATTTTATTTAGCACAACTTGCTCCGAATGGAAAAATATACATTGCAACAGGAAATGGAACAAGGTACTTGCATGTAATTAATTATCCTGATAACCTTGGTATGGCTTGCGATGTTTGTCAGCATTGTATTCATCTACCGACATACAATGCACAAACGGTCCCCAACTATCCGAATTATTTTTTAGGTGCTGATAGTGGAAGTGTATGTGATTCGATTCCAAGCCTCACCCTAACCCTCTCCAAGGGAGAGGGAGTAGCAGTGTTTCCAAATCCGGCAACAAGGATTTTATATGCGACGCTGTCTTCAAATAGCAAATTTAAAAGTGTAAAAGTGCTTAATGCCTTTGGGCAGGAGATGGCTCTGAATTATTCCTTCATTAAAAACAATGAATATCTCGAAGTGAATACCACTTCTCTTTCGCAAGGTGTTTACTTTTTAGAACTGCTTTCAGAAAAAGAAAAAGTGGTAAAGAGGTTTGTGAAAGAATAATTGGAAAGACGAAAGATGAAATCAGAAATGTGAAAACAGGAATCAATTTTCTACATCGTAGTTTTTCATCTTTCCTATTTCTGATTTCATCTTTAAAATTCCTTGCATTGTAATTTTGCTTTCATCAAAATAAATCTTCATCTTGCATGAACACAAACTCAACACCATGAAAGCATATCTCTTCCCCGGGCAAGGTTCCCAATTCGTTGGAATGGGTAAAGAACTTTATGAGTCCTCTTCACAAGCGAAAGATTTATTTGAGAAAGGAAATCATCTTCTCGGTTTCAGAATTACAGACCTGATGTTTGCCGGAACCGATGAAGATCTGAAACAAACTAACGTGACGCAGCCCGCCATCTTTTTGCATTCCGTTGTGATGGCTATCAACATGGGTGATCAGTTACAACCTGATATGGTTGCAGGACATTCGCTCGGAGAATTTTCAGCGTTGGCCGCAAACAAAACATTGTCGTTTGAAGATGCGTTGATGCTCGTGAAGAAAAGAGCTGATGCCATGCAGAAAGCATGTAAGATCAATCCTTCTACCATGGCTGCCATCCTTGGTCTTGATGATAGTGTCGTAGAAAAAATTTGCGCTGAAGTGTCTGCAAGCGGAGAAATTGTGGTGGCAGCAAATTATAATTGTCCCGGCCAGTTGGTGATTTCAGGAACGATTAAAGGAGTGAACGATGCCTGCGAAAAAATGAAAGCTGCAGGAGCGAAGCGTGCATTGGTGCTTCCTGTTGGCGGAGCTTTTCATTCTCCATTGATGGAACCTGCACGAGCTGAACTTGCAGAAGCAATCAACTCCACGAATTTTTCAACTCCGGTTTGTCCTGTTTATCAGAATGCAAATGCACAACCATTTTCTTCACCGGATGAAATCAAAAAAAACCTGATCGCTCAGCTAACTGCTCCCGTTCGCTGGACTCAGACCATCCAGAACATGATCACAGACGGAGCCACGCAATTTATTGAAGTCGGTCCGGGCAAGGTGTTGCAGGGACTGGTGAAGAAAGTGAATAAAGAAATGGAAGCGATAAGTGCGTAAAATGTTTACGGTTTACCGTTTACTGTTTCGGTAAACTGTAAACCGCAAACTGTAAACAAAAACATGCCTATACTAAACAGCATCCTCAGTTGGTGGATGAAAAAGCGGATGCACCAGATCGAGCTTTTCATCAAGTATCCTCATGAGGTGCAGCAAGACTGGTTTACACGACTTGTTGATTCGGCACGTTTTACTGAGTGGGGAATGAAGTACGATTACCAAAGTATTTCCACCATCGATGAATTTAAAAAGCGTGTACCTGTTCAGAATTACGAATCGCTGAAACCCTTTATTGACAGGCTGATGAAGGGAGAACAAAATATTTTGTGGAACAGCGATGTAAAATGGTTTGCAAAATCGTCGGGCACAACAGCCGGAAAAAGTAAATTCATTCCGGTGAGCACGGAAGCGATGGAAGAGTGCCATTACAAAGGTGCGAAAGATCTGATTTCCATCTATTGCAACAACCATCCTGAAACACAGGTGTTCAACGGAAAAGGATTGGTGCTTGGAGGAAGTCATCACATCAATACCTTTCACGCGGATTCGTCGTATGGTGATATCTCAGCGATCCTCATGCAAAACCTTCCGTTCTGGATGCAGACCATTCGCACACCGGATCTTTCCATTGCACTGATGGATAACTGGGAAGAGAAGATTGAAAAAATGGTGGGTGTCACCGTCAATGAAAATGTCACGAACATCTCCGGAGTTCCCACCTGGACACTTGTTCTTGCAAAACGGATTCTGGAAGTAACCGGTAAAAAAAATCTGCTGGAAATATGGCCGAACCTTGAACTGTTTGTTCATGGCGCTGTCAGCTTCACTCCGTACCAGGAACAATTTAAACAGTTGATTCCGTCTGATACATTCCATTATCTTGATACCTACAACGCTTCCGAAGGTTTTTTTGGAATCCAGGACCAGTCTTCTTCGGAAGAAATGCTGCTGATGCTTGACTATGGCGTGTTCTACGAGTTCATGCCAATGGAAGAATACGGAAAAGAATACCCCAAAACATTGGGACTGGAAGATGTTGAGTTGAATAAAAATTATGCGCTGGTGATTTCCACGAATGCCGGTTTATGGAGATACGTCATCGGGGACACGGTCAAATTTACTTCACTCAATCCATACCGCATAAAAATTACAGGCCGGACAAAACTTTTCATCAATGCATTTGGAGAAGAGCTGATCATTGAAAACACGGATGACGCGGTTAAGATTGCCTGTGATAAAACCGATGCTTTTATAAAAGATTATACCGTTGCCCCCGTTTATTTCTCAGAGAGCGAAAACGGAGCACATGAATGGCTGATTGAATTTGAAAAGCAACCCGACAACCTTGAATACTTTGTCGAAGTTTTAGACAATGCGTTGAAAGCAATCAACAGCGACTACGAAGCAAAACGATATAAAAATATGGCGCTGAGAAAACCGATCGTCCGTGTGCTTCCACCGCAAACATTCTACAACTGGTTGAAGAGTAACAATAAATTAGGCGGACAATTTAAAGTTCCACGACTAAGTAATGACAGAAAATATATTGAAGAAATAAATGTAGTAGTGAAGGAAATGTCTGTTAGCGACAGTAGGCAGTAGCAGTAGCCAGTGGCAGTGGGAGTATTGAAACAATTTCTTAATTCTCAAATAAATGAACCAAGGTTATAAAGATTTAAAAGCTTTTCAATTGGCATACAAACTTTCAATGGAAATATTTTTTGAATCAAAAAAATTTCCAAAAGAAGAAGTTTATTCTTTAACAGATCAAATCAGAAGATCATCGAGATCAGTCTGTACGAATATCGGAGAAGGATTTAGAAAGAGAATTTATCCCAAATATTTTGTCTCAAAAATAACTGATGCGGATAGTGAATGTACTGAAACCATGATTTGGCTTAACTTAGCAAGAGATTGTGGTTACCTGAAAATTGAAATACACGATGACCTGTTTAAACGGTATGAAGAAGTTGGAAAAATGTTGAACGGGATGTTTAATCATCCTGAAAAATTTATTCCCAAAGAAATGTTTCAGCCAATTCCTGAATGATATCTTTTATTTTAAATACTCGAACTCCTACTTCCTGCCGACTGCTGCTGCCTTCTGCCGCTGCCTACTGCTGCTGCTTTTTAACGCTGCTGCTCTTTTCTTTCCAAACAGATGATTACACGCTAATAAAAAACATTCCCTTTTCAGGTGCAGTTTTCACAACCGATAATCTTGGTAATGCATACGTGATTGCTGAAAATCAATTGTTGCAGTTCGACTCAAAAGGTAAACCCAAAGCCACGTACAGCGAGAGTAACTTAGGTGCATTGCGGGCAGTGGATGCTTCCAACCCGATGAAAATACTAACCTATTATCCTGCTTATACACAGATCAATATTCTCAATTCAAAGCTTGCCTTACAGTCTACGATCAACCTGAGACCGCTTGGAATTATTCAGCCGACCTTAATCTGTAATTCCAGCAACGAAGGATATTGGGTTTTCGATTCACAGGATTTCCAGTTGAAAAAAGTAAGCCTGGATCTCCAGGTGAAATTTGAAAGCGGAAATATCAGTCAGAATGTAGGTTATGATATTCTCCCGAATTTCCTGACGGAAGCGGACAACTTTATTTACCTGAATAATCCGTCAACAGGAATTTTAGTATTCGATCTGTACGGAACGTATTACAAAACAATTCCGCTAAAAAATTTGAAATCGTTTCAGGTCATTGGTGAAGAACTCTTGTTCATTGATCAAAATAAGTTGATAAGTTTCCATTTAAAGAAATTGGAAGAGAAAGAAATTTTACTTCCTCCCCACGATTCGCTGCTAAATGCACGAATAGAACAAAAGGAATTATTTTTATTAACAACTGCCTCATTAAATTTTTATTCTTTTTAGATTTGCTGAGAATCCGTTATAGGCGAACAACATCTTAATTCGAAACACAATGGCTGTAAAAACAATCACCAAGAAATCGTCATCCATCAAATCAAAACCCGTTAAAGCTTCCGTACTGAAATCTTCTTCACCAAAAACTACACTGTTAAAAACTACTCCTAAAAAAATAATTTCTGTGACTCCCTCAATTATTAAAAAGACTGCTACTCCTTTGCACATTGCCGTGGCAGGAAATATCGGGGCAGGGAAAACAACGCTTACTACTTTGCTTGCAAAGAATATGAAATGGGATCCACACTTTGAAGATGTGGATGACAATCCGTACCTGAATGATTTTTACGAAGACATGCAACGCTGGTCGTTCAATCTTCAGATTTATTTTCTCAACTCCCGTTTTCAGCAGGTGATGAAAATCCGCCAGAATCCGAAAACGGTTATACAAGACCGCACCATTTACGAAGACGCTTCCATCTTTGCTCCCAACCTGCATTCGATGGGATTGATGACGACACGTGACTTCAATAATTACCAGGCGCTTTTTAATTTGATGAGTAAATTTATTACTCCTCCTGATCTGCTCATCTATCTTCGAGGAACAGTACCTGCTTTGGTGAGCCAGATTCAGAAACGCGGACGTGATTATGAAAACTCCATTCGCATTGATTACCTGAAACGTTTGAACGAACGTTACGAAGCATGGATTTCAACCTACGAACTTGGTAAGGTACTCGTGATTGATATTGACGATATCAACTTTGCAGAAAAGCCGGAAGACTTAGGCGTTATCATCAATAAGATTAATGCGCAGATACACGGATTGTTTTAGGACACCCGAATTAGTATGAAGATATAAGAGGCTGCTTTAAAAAGGCAGCCTCTTTTGTTTGTCTGAGAAAATCATTCTCAATGACTCACCATCAATTTCCGTTCAATAGAATTACCACTTGAAACCAATTGAATCATGTACATTCCGGAAGGAAACTCTTTGGTGTTAAATGAAATTGAACTTGAAATTATATTTTCAGTCAACACTGTTTGCCCAAGATAATTTACCACACTCAACCGATTTTTTCCGGAAGAAGAAAGATGGAAGAATTGAATCTCACATAACTCATTTGCCGGATTTGGAGAAATCAACATGCTTGGTTTTACGGCAGGAGAAAGTTCAGTCACACCATTGGGATTCTCATGCAAGTACACATTTACACCACCACTGTAGATTCCAAGCAGCATATCTGTTAAACCGTCACCATTCATATCGCCACCGCTCACGGCAAGATTAAAACTAAGACGGTCGCCCTGGATAGCAGAGATAACGGTATCAATCAAATTGTAGTTTCCCAGTATATTTCCATCAATGTTATCGTAGAGGTAAACATCTCCTTTCATACAACTCACTAAAAGTTTGTAGTGTCCTTCGTCTTCAAAAACAAATGGAACCGAATATCCATCAGGTGTTGCAGCAGTCTGAACAACAATGCCACCCAATGTATCTTTCGTAGGTATATTAGAAAACACAGGAGACGATGTAGTTCCCGTGTTCTGATAATATTTAATGATACCGTTTTTATTTCCAATAACGAGGTCAAGAAGTCCGTCTCGATTCAAATCGATCAGTTGCGGCGTGCTTGCACTTCCAACATCAATACCTGAAAAATTCGGCCCTGTAAGCGTGAAGTTCGCAGGCGTACTCGAGTTCGAAAAGTATTGAAGCTTTCCTTCATCTGAGCCGGTGATCATTTCCTTTATACCATCACCTGTTAAGTCACCAAAGGCAGGATAAATAGGCCCGGTGAGACCAATGATAGCATTCATGCCGGCAAAATCATTGTCTACCAACTGAAATGCGGGAGATGTCGGGGTACCTGTGTTTTTATATAAATGCAAACCTCTTTTGTAGCCGCCTGATGTAATGCTGACGCCATAATTTCCAATCACTAAATCCTGTAAACCATCACCATCATAATCAAATAAAACGGGACAAGCACCTTCGCCAACGTCAATCATCTGATCCGTTAAAAATGAATTATCCTGCAACTGGAAAACAGGACTGTTGTTTGTCCCATGATTTTTATAGAACCAGGTTCCGTGCAGATCTTCACGCTCAGAAGCCGAAGAAATTAAATCTTTCACACCATCATTATCCAGGTCGATGTACGATTGAACTGTAAAATAAAAAATATTTACCGGAACATCGGAACTAGGAAAACTAACATCCTGTGCAATCATTGAATCAACACCGGTTACGGTCTTGCCATTGGTAACGAGCAATGTGTTGGTCGCATTCTGATCTCCGATGAGCAATTCCTTATCACCGTCACCATCCATGTCAATCATCATCACACTTGAAATGGTATCATCTCTCTTCGCCGCCACACTCTGATCATAAAAATCAAAATCCCTGGAATAGAAGTTTCCGCCGCCGCCCGGTTGTGGAATATCACAATGAAAACAACTAACTACGTTCCCGCCACCGATCAGCAACTGAAACTTTCCCCAATTTTGTGTCTCCAGGTTTAACTCAAGTGAATCGCAGCCGTGGCCATGCTCAACAGAATAATTTTTATGATAGGCAAAACGCCCGTCACTAAAGGTGTTGTAGCCGATGATATCGACATCGCCATCGTTATCCACATCCCCGAAAGTCGGAAGTGAAACCGCAGTCGCATAAACGTTGAAGCTAGACGCTCCAAAAGTTTCCAGCAAAATATCTGTCACGAACGTAAAGTGCAAACCATTGGTCATATCGTAATCGTTCCGGTATTCTGCAAGCCCGCACTGGCAGGAAGAGAGCGTAAACAAATCCGCTTTGCCATCGCAATTGTAATCGTACAGAAGCGCCCATTTATTGATCGTGGGAAAACGAGATATGTATTGCGCATCGTAATGCCAGGCATTGGTTCCTGCGGTTCCGTCATTTACAAACGTACTGATGCGGTTATTTACCCTGTCAAATAAAAAAAGATCGTGAATACCATCCCCATTTAAATCTATTTCTGAAAACAGTGGAAAGTTAATCCCGCCCGCCCAGGGGTTGTTCAGCGTAACACCACCTACCACAACAGGAATCGAATCAACACGGTTAAAAACGATGGGTTGCGCATCTACCTTTTTTATATTGATAAGAATTATGCAGAGTAGAAGTAAAAGTATATTTTTCATACCTCAAAGATAAAAGAAAAAATGGTCGACGGTCAACGGTCAGCAGTCTACCGTATTACTTAATTTAAAATCTAAAATTCATACCTAATAATCACAACATGCCTTCTTTCGATATTGTCAGTAAAATAGAAATTCAACGGCTCGACAATGCCATCAATGCAGCATCCAAGGAACTTTCCACGCGTTTTGATTTTCACAATTCAAAAACAGAAGTGGAACTCGACAAAAAAGAAATGGTGATTCACGTGCTGACTGAAAATGATATGCGGATGAAAACCATTGAAGGAGTCATCATCGGGCGTATGGTGAAGCAAGCGCTGGAACCATCGTGTCTTGATTTCGGGAAAGAGTTGTATGCTTCGGGGAACATGGTAAAGAAAGACATCAAGGTGAAACAGGGAATCGACAAAGAGACCGCCCGGAAAATCGTGAAGATCATTAAAGAATCAGGCATGAAAGTCCAGGCATCCATTATGGATGAACAAGTTCGCGTGACCGGAAAAAAGATCGATGACCTTCAGCAAATTATTTCAGTCGTAAAAAAAAACAGTCTTGATTTGCCGTTGCAATATGAGAATTTCAGGAACTGAAAAATCTGAACACTGATAGTCATGATTGTGATGATTTACACCGATAAAAAATCATGATTTATCTTAGTCATCATAAAAATCAGCGTTCCTTCTATGACAAAACACAAGAGCATTATTGCTTACGTATCACGGCTCCTACCTGCTTTTCAAAAGCTTCCATCAGGCGATTCATAATTTTATCAATTTGATTTTCTGTGAGCGTCTGCCGTTCGTCCTGCAAAATAAAAGTAATCGCACAGGATTTTTTTCCGGATTCAATTTTATCTCCTTCGTACACATCAAAAAGATGAATTTCTTTCAACAGGTTTTTTTCAGTCTTGTAAGCGATGTCTTCAATTTCAGAATAGCTAACATTTTTGGCAATCATCATCGATAAATCTCTTCGCACTTGCGGGAATTTGGAAACTTCCGTGACAGACCTGTCTTTTGTGCTCACCAATTTCATCAACACATCCCAATTAAAATCAGCGATGAAAACCTCTGACGTGATATCGAAATTTTTTAATTGATTTTTTTTCACAGAGCCGTATTGAACAAGAACCTTATTGTTCGATTGAATACTCAACCCGAATGAAATCATTTCGCTCTGCAAAACAGATTCTGAAAGTTTCTGATTGTCAGAATTTATTCCGAGACGTTCAAGAATATTTTTCACAAATGATTTCAGATAGAAGAACCCGACTGACGACTTATCTCCATTCCACGAAGCTTCAAACTTTTTTCCGGTAACAAACAAAGAAAGATGATTGACTTCTTCGAAACGATTTTCCTTTTGATGATATGTTTTCCCGAATTCAAAAAGTTTCAGGTCAGGTTGTTTCCTGTTGCGGTTGTATTCAATGGCTTCAAGCCCGCTGTAGACCATGCTTTGGCGCATCACATCCAGATCCTGGCTGAGCGGGTTCATGATCTTTACACTTTCTGAAACATTCACCGCAGCAAACTCCGTGTATTTAGATTTCGTAATTGAGTTCGCCATGATTTCATGAAAACCCTGGTCGCATAAATAATCACTGATGATGTTTTGAATTCTTTCACGATTCGTTTTTACAACCGATGGAAGCGAAGAATATAATTTAGCAGGGGAAGCTATTTTATTGTATCCATAGATTCGCAGAATTTCTTCCACTACATCCACTTCGCGTGTCACGTCTACTTTGTGAGTAGGAATAGAAAGAATAAGTGAATCACTTTCTTCCTTACTGATCTTAATTTCGAGTGACTGAAGAATACTTTTAATGCTGTTCCGGTCAATCACTTCACCGACCAATTGATCAACCGTTTTGTAATACAGGTGGACAGTCGCGGAAAGTATTGGTTGCGGATACAAGTCAATGATATCCGAAGAAATATTTCCACCGGCAATTTCTTTGATCAGCAAAGCCGCACGCTTTAACGCGTACACAGTAATTTCAGGATCGGTGCCGCGTTCAAAACGAAACGAAGCATCCGTCTTCAAACCGTGATGCTTGCTCGTTTTACGAATGGAAGCCGGAGAAAAATAAGCGCTCTCCAAAAAAATATTTTTTGTTTTGTCGATGATACCGGATTTAATACCACCAAACACTCCGCCAATACACATCGATTCATCGGCATTGCAAATCATCAGGTTATTTGCCGTAAGTGTTCGCTCTACTTTATCAAGCGTGATAAACTTTTCACCTTCTTTTGCAGGGCGGATAATTACTTTTTTTCCTTTTATTTCATCTGCATCAAACGCATGAAGCGGTTGTCCGCACTCATGCAAAACATAATTGGTAATGTCTACTATGTTGTTGATCGGACCGATACCGATTGATTTCAATTTATTTTTTAACCAGGAAGGAGATTCTTTCACCTCCACTCCACTAATTGTAATTCCGGAATAACGCGGGCATGCAATGGAGTCAATTACATCCACTGTAATTTTTAAATCATTGTTATCAATATTAAATTTTTCTACTGAAGGAAGGACAACTGTCGACTGTCGACTGTCAACTGTCGACTGCTGCTGCATTGCAGCAAGTAAATCCCTTGCAACACCAATGTGCGAAGCTGCATCAGCCCGATTCGGAGTCAGGCCGATTTCAAAAACTGAATCTTCTTCCACCTGGAAATATTCTTTCGCACTCATCCCGACTTTTGCATCAGCAGGAAGAACAATAACTCCTTCATGCGATTTACCAAGGCCGATTTCATCTTCTGCGCAAATCATACCCTCCGAAACTTCTCCGCGTATTTTTGATTTCTTGATTTCAAATGGTTCGCCTTCTGTTGGGAATAACATCGCTCCGACGGTCGCTACAATTACTTTTTGTCCGGCAGCAACATTGGGTGCACCGCAAACAATGGAAAGCAAATTTTCACCACCAACATTCACGGTGGTAAGACTTAACTTATCTGCATTCGGATGTTTTACACACGTGATGACTTCACCAATTACCAATCCCTGCATGCCGCCCTTCATGGATTGAAACGACTCGATACTTTCCACTTCAAGTCCGCAATCAGTAAGCAACCGCGCAACTTCTTCAGCGGGAAGGTTGATATTCAAATACTGTTTAAGCCAGTTGTAAGATATTTTCATGTATAGAATTACTCAGATTACAAAATTGATTACACCGATTCCTATCGTACCGTAGTTCGTTGCAAATATAATCGACTACTTAGAATTTTCTTCAAAAACCTTTTCTCCGTTCACATAGGTGGCAATCACGTTTGTTTTCGGAATTTCCTTTTCGTCAACTTGCATGATGTCGTTATTAAGAATGACAAAGTCAGCGAACTTTCCCTTCTCCATACTACCTTTTTCTTTTTCCTCGAAGTTTGAATAGGCAGCAAGGATGGTCATAGCACGAAGCGCATCTTTTCGATCTATTTTATTTTCAACCTGGAAACCATTCTCAGGAAATCCCTTTAAATCCTTTCGAACAACCGCTGCATAAAAAGTATAAATCGGGTTGATGTTTTCCACCGGAAAGTCAGTCCCGAAAGCAATCACACCATTTGAATTATTCATCAGGTCTTTGTATGCATATCCTGTTTTTACTCTTTCCTTGCCCAACCGTTCTTCCGCCCAATACATATCCGATGTTGCATGAGTCGGCTGAACAGAAGGAATAATATTGTTTTCTCCGAAAAATTTTAAATCCGATGGATCAACCACCTGGCAATGCTCTATTCTCCATCGGTTGTCATTTTTACCTTTTAAATGTTCAGCGTATATCTGAAGCAACAATCTATTTGCTGAATCGCCGATTGCATGCGTGCAAAGCTGGAAGCCGTGTTCGATCATTTGCGCGGCCACGTCTTCAAAATATTTTTTATCGTGAAGAAGAAAACCGTAATGCTTTGCTTCATCAGAATAAGGTTGAAGCAAACATGCTCCGCGTGAACCAAGCGCTCCGTCAGCATACACTTTAAATGATCTGACATTTAAACGTTCGGTTTTTATCGGACCGTGTTTTAAAAAATAGTTGCGATTTCTTTCGTTGTCACTCACCATCGCATAGATGCGAATTTTCAGTTCACCGCTTTTTTGAAGCTCATCGATCAGGCTGATGGTGTCTTGTCCAAGCCCTGCATCATCAAGCGTTGTGAGACCAACAGCAAAACAATTTTTTTGAGCTTGAAGCAAATATTCTTTATAAATTTCTTTCGAGTAAGCGGGAATATTTTTTTCCACGAGCTCGACAGCATTGTCAATCAGAATTCCCGTAAGCTTTCCATTTTTAATTTCCACTTCTCCTCCATTCACCTTTGTTGAGGCTGTGATCTGTCCTGTTTTTAAAGCGGCGCTATTACACAACACAGCATGACCATCCACACGGACCAGGTAAACAGGTGTGTCAGGAAATAAACTATCCAATTTTTCTTTGGACGGAAATACTTTTACGTTCCAGTCATTCTGATCCCATCCTCTTCCGAGTACCCAACTGAATTTATTGGTTTTTGAATAGTCAATGATTTTCCGGATCACTTCATCAAAAGATTTTGTTCCATACAAGTCTGCTTTTTGCAAATCACTTGCATAACCGAAGAAATGACAGTGTGCATCGATGAAACTGGGATAAACAGCTTTGCCATTCAAGTCATGTTTTTCCTTTGCTTCAAACTCATTCAATAAATCTTCTGACTTGCCGATGGAAATAATCTTTCCGCTATCAACGACAAACGCTTCAGCAACAGAAAAACTGCTGTCAACGGTGTAAATTTTTCCATTGTAGAAAATTGCATCCATCTTCCTTTTGGAAGAGCAGGATGCACAGACAAAAAGAACGATGATTCCGGAAAGGAGAAAAATACTTTGTTTCATGTTATTTAAGTTATACAGAATGCCATACTTTTGTGCAGCTTCCAGGAAGCAAAGATATTTTTTCCTGACTGAAACTAACTAACAATGAGTAGCGAAGAATTAGAGAAATTAAAATATCCGATCGGCAAGTTCAGCGCACCAAAGGAATTCTCGAAGGCACTTTACGATCAATGGATTCAAACCATCGATGAATTGCCGAAAAAATTAACGACCGCTGTAAATAATCTTACAGATAAGCAACTTGATACTCCTTACCGTGAAGGCGGATGGACGGTGCGACAAGTTGTTCATCATTTGGCTGACAGCCATCTGAATAGTTATATCCGATTCAAACTGGCGATGACTGAAGATTTACCAACCATTAAACCTTATTCTGAAGATCGTTGGGCTGAACTCGAAGAGGCAAAACATGCTCCTGTCGAAATTTCACTTTTACTGATCGTAGCATTGCACAAACGTTGGGTACTCTTCTTAAAGACATTGACTGAGGATGATCTGAAAAGAAAATTTCATCATCCGGAATCAAAAAGAGATATGGAATTGCGTACCACGCTGGCACTTTATGCATGGCATTGCAACCATCACCTGGCTCACATAACAGTGCTGAAAGAAAGAGAAGGATGGAGTTGATGAGTAATGAGTATTTGGTTCGGAGACTCAACATGTTGATGTTTTTTCTCCGAACTCCGAACCAAATACTAAGAACTAAATACCATGGGTGAAGAAGAAAATTTTGATCCGAAAAGGAATTCAGTAGCCCTGTTCGTGATCATCGTTGTCATTATTATCGCAGTTCTCGGAATAGATTGGTTGTTTACTTTTTTTAAGGGAAAAATGTGAATTACTTTTAACGTTGCTTAACAAAATATCTTTAACATTTTGCTGTTATTGCAGTATAAATCAAATCCACAACCAGGCAAACTAAAAATCAAACAATAATGTCCATTCTAAAAAAATTTATTACAAGGAAAAAACTTTTCGTCATCGGTGTTTCCATTGTCGCAGGTTCTTTTCTTGGTTTCACGGTAGCAGATGATTATTTTTTTGAAGTATCAAAAAACCTCGACATTTTCACGACACTTTTCCGTGACGTAAACATGTATTATGTTGATAGCATACAACCCGGATCGCTTATGAAATCAGGCATTGACGGCATGTTGAAAAACCTTGATCCGTACACGGTGTTTATTCCCGAAGCGGATCTTGAAGATTACAAGATGACGCATATCTCCGCAGAATATGGTGGCATTGGCGCCTTGGTGCAACAGCGTGACGGAACGATACAAATCAGTGAATTATATGAAGGATTTCCGGCACAAAAATCCGATGTAAAAGTGGGCGACATCATTTTATCAGTGAACGGTGTATCCACGAAGAATAAAAAGGTGGATGAAGTGACTGATTTTATGAAAGGACAAAAGGGCACAACCGTGAAAATGGTTTTACAACGTGAAGGTGAATCAAAACCTGTTGAGAAGACAATTATCCGCGATGAAATAAAATTTAAGAACGTTCCTTTCTACGGAATGGTGAGTGAAAATACCGGTTACATTAAACTGAACCAATTCCTTGAAGATGCTTCCGACCAGGTGAAAGAAGGTCTTATTGCGTTGAAACAAAATCCGAAATTCAAATACCTCATTCTCGATCTTCGTGGTAACGGTGGCGGATTGTTGCGCGAAGCCGTTGACATCGTCAATCTTTTTGTCGACAAAGGCCAGAAGATTGTAAATCAAAAAGGAAAAATCAAAGAGATGAATATGGAATACCTCGCCAACAAAACTGCCGTTGATCCTCAGATTCCACTCACTGTATTGGTTGACAGAGGTTCTGCTTCCGCTTCTGAAATTGTTACAGGAGCCATGCAGGAACTTGATCGCGGAGTGGTGGTTGGTGAACGTACCTTCGGAAAAGGGCTGGTGCAACAAACTTATAATCTTTCTTATAACACCTTGCTGAAAGTGACTATTGCAAAGTATTATACACCAAGCGGTCGTTGTATTCAGGCATTGGACTATACGCATCGTAATAAAGACGGAAGCGTGGCTCATGTTGCAGATTCACTGATGCACGAGTTCAAAACCAAAGGTGGCCGTTCAGTGTACGACGGAAGTGGTATTTATCCTGATCTTGCTACCGAACGAAAATCATTCAGTGGCATTTCAAAAGCACTTTCGTCAAACTATCTTTTCTTCGATTACGCAAGCAAGTATGTTAGAGAACATCCAAGTATCGCTCCGGCTAAAGATTTTAGGCTGACCGATGCAGAGTATAATGATTTCGTCACCTTCCTTTCAGGAAAAAAGTACGACTATAAAAATCAAAGTGAAAAAGAAATCGAACTCTTTAGAACTGCAGCAGAAAAAGAAAAATATTTATCGATGTTCCAAAATGAATTCAATGCATTGAAAAAGAAAATGGAAGATTCTAAAAAGCAGGATCTGACCAATCACCGCGATGAGATAAAGGAAATACTGGAAACAGAAATTGCTTCGCGTTATTATTACCAAAAAGGAAGACTGGAAGCAGATTTTAAATACGATACTGATCTTAAAAAATGCATTGAGACCCTGAATGATAATTCACTCTATTCATCTATCCTTGCCGGACAGGGAAAATACAAAGTCATCGGAAAACCCGGAACGGAAGTACACGCAAAAGTTGATACCGGCAACGATGACGAAGAATAGAAGACCAAATCGATGATTTTGAAAAGCAGCCTGAAGAATCATGGTTGCTTTTTTTATTGCTTGCCACAAAGCATTTTTAAAATAAATTTGTACTCCAATAACTCTATATTTTCTATGGGACGCGCATTCGAGAAAAGAAAACATAAAATGTTTGCCCGCTTTGATAAGATGGCAAAAATATTTACCAAGATCGGGAAAGAAATCGCCATTGCTGTCAAGCAAGGCGGCCCGGACCCTAGTAGCAACCCTCGTCTTCGCCAGGCGATTCAAAACGGTCGCGGAGCGAACATGCCAAAGGACAGGCTTGAGAATGCAATCAAGCGTGCTTCATCGAAAGAAGCCGGTAGTTTTGATGAACTGGTGTATGAAGGTTATGGTCCGCATGGAGTTGGTATCGTGATTGAAACAGCGACCGACAACCCGACCAGAACCGTTGCAAACATTCGCGTATATTTCACAAGAAATAACGGTGTCTTGGGAAAGACCGGTTCGCTTGATTTTATGTTTGAACGTAAAGGTGTTTTCAGGATTGCAAAAGAGAATGTGAGTCCTGAAGATCTCGAACTTGAATTGATTGATCACGGTCTGGATAATCTTGAAGTGGACGAAGAAGAAATTGCGATCTATACAACATTCGTTGATTTCGGAAAAATGCAAAAAGCATTGGAAGAAAAACACATCGCTGTTAAAAAGGCTTCCCTTGAACGTATTCCAACCACATTTGTCGAACTCTCCGAACAACAACAAGACGAAGTATTACAACTCGTTGATAAGATTGAAGAAGACGATGATGTGCAGGCGGTGTATCACAACTTAAAGTAACTAAGTGACGAAGTGATTAGGTGACTAAGAAATTACGGAAAAAATCATAACAAATCCTTAATCCAATTTTATTCTTCCTCACTTCCGAACTCATTCATTTTGTTATCTCCCTTCTTCGTCACTTAGTCACCTAATCATTAGTCACCCATTTTCAGGCTGCTTGAATATATACGATGTATTCGCCTGCGCCAGCGGAGTGACCACAATATCATTCAGTACAACATGTGGCGGACGCGTGGCTGCAAAGTAAGCGATGTCCGCAATGTCTTCAGCAATCAGTGGCGTGTAACCAGAGTATGTTTTTTTCGCGCGTTCAGTATCTCCGTGAAATCTCGTTAAAGAAAATTCTGTTTCAGCAGCACCCGGACTTATCTGCGTTACTTTAATTCCGTGTTGCAACAAATCAATTCGCATACTTTTTGAAATAGCATCCACCGCAAATTTGGTGGCGCAATAAATATTTCCTTTCAGGTACGCTTCCTTTCCGGCAATGCTTCCAAGGTTGATGATATGACCTGATTTATTTTCAATCATCATTGGCATCACTGCCCGTGAAACATAGAGCAAGCCTTTCACATTCGTATCAATCATTAGTTCCCAGTCATCGGTGTTTCCATCTTGTATTAAAGAAAGCCCTGAAGCAAGTCCGGCATTGTTTACCAGCACATCAATTTTTTTCCAATCATGTGGAAGATCGTTGATGGCTAACTGAACAGCACTTTTATTTCGCACATCAAAACACAACGACAGTACTTTTACTTCAAAGGACTTTTTGATGTCTTCTTCAATTTGTTTCAGCCGCTCTTCCCTCCTGCCGGTAATGATGATGTTGCATCCGTGTTCTGCAAATTTAAATGCGATTGCTTTTCCGAATCCAGCTGTTGCGCCGGTGATGAGAATTGTTTTCATAGAAAATTATTCGTTAATGGTTAAGAGTTAATCGGATTCAAAAGTAAGAACACATTTGCAAGTATTCTTGGGTTTCTATAAATTTAGGGCTTTAAAATTTTTTTAACTTTTTAAACTTATGGAGCTTTTAATTATTCAGAAGAAGATTTATGAAGTGAGAGGTCTAAAAGTAATGTTAGACTTTGACCTTGCGAAACTATACGAAGTCGAAACAAAAATCTTAAACCAGGCCGTGAAACGAAACAAGGAACGTTTCCCCGAAAGGTTTATGTTCCGTTTATCTCCAATTGAATGGGAAAATATGCGGTCACAAATTGTGACCGCATCCCATCAAGTAAAAAGAAACATCGCAGTAACTCCCTTTGCATTTACTGAACATGGTGTAACCATGTTAGCAAGCGTTCTACGAAGCGAAACCGCTGTAAAGGTCAGTATTGCAATTGTAGATGCTTTTATTCTTCTAAAGCAATACCACAACAATTACGATTCATTAGGCAAGCGTATTGATGAACTGGAAGAGAAATTCGGAAGAAACATTGAAAACATCAATGAAGTAATTGAATTTTTACTTTCTAAACCTGAACCTAAAAAACCAATGCCAAAACCAAGAAAGAAAATAGGATTCAAACTTCAGAAAAAATAAGCAGTATTTTATCTAACATAGTATTACATTCTGTGATACCACACCTTTTTAATTTTTTAAACAATGGAACTTTTAATTATTCAGAAAAGGATTTTTGAAATCCGAAGCGAACGTGTAATGCTGGATTCCCATCTTGCAGAATTGTATGGAGTTGAAACAAGGGTCCTAGTGCAGGCTGTAAAAAGAAATCTTAAAAGATTTCCTTCCCGTTATATGTTTCAGCTTAGTAAAGATGAATTTAAAACTTTGATATCACAAATTGTGATATCAAAGAAAGAGAAGCGTGGAGGTACTCAAAAGCTGCCTTATGCCTTTACCGAACATGGCGTTACAATGCTTTCAGCAGTACTGCGAAGCGAGACTGCTATCAAAGTCAGCATTGCAATTGTAGATGCTTTTATTCTTCTTAAACAGTACCACAACAATCGTGATGTATTAGGCAAACGTATTGATGAACCGGAAGAAAATTTCGGGAGAAAGATTGATAACATCCATGAAGTAATTGAGTTTTTACTTTCCAAACCTGAACCGAAAGAACCAAAGCCCAAACCAAGAAAGAAAATTGGTTTTAATCTTTCAAAAAAATAAAACACGGTAAGTCATCACAAATTGTGATTACATTTCCTGATTGCGTAAATCGGTTATAAAATCTAACTCAACCAGCAGCTATATTCGCACTATTCAGCTTACTGTTCTTATAGCTAAACAGGAAATAAATAATCAATCCTACAATCAACCAAATTCCAAAACCCATCCAGTTGTTTATGCCCATTTCACTCATCATGTAAAGACAGCTGACAAGACCAAGCAATGGAATCAATGAAAGATTTTTGGTGATGGACCAATACGTGAGGAGAAGCGTGATTAAAATAAAAATCCAGGTTGGGATTTTATGCTTGAAGAGATTCCATCCGGTTTCAAACTTTTTTTCTCCAGGAACAGGAGCAGCTTTTACAACCGTTGCATAATCTGTTTCGTCAAGACTTCCTAAATACGAACCAACATCACTGTTTGCTTTTGAAAATCCTACGCTGTCGCTGGTTAGAATATATTGTTTGAGTGACAACGCTTCTTCTTTATTTAAACCTGTAACGAATGATGATGCATCATTTAATTTAGTCGTGTTGGATAGAAAATTAGTTGTGTTTTCTTTGTTGTATGTGAAAGACAGAATAACAGCAGCAATCACAAGAACAGGCATTACATATTTTGAATTCACGTAAGGCGTTTTGAATTTTCCTTTCGGAGCGTCAGGTAACGTTGACAGCTTCAATACTCCAGCACAAACGAGTACGAATGCGAACAACGTCCCGATGCTGCATAAGTCTGTTACCATCGTAAGGTTCATAAACAACGCCGGTACGGCGACTACAAAACCGGTTACGATGGTTGCATACGAAGGTGTGTGATATTTCTTATGAACTTTTGAAAATTTCTTTGGCAACAAACCATCACGACTCATGCTCATCCAAATGCGCGGCTGACCCAATTGAAAAACCAACAGCACGCTTGCCATCGCCACCACAGCACTCACTCCGATAATGGCTGACATCCATTTCAAATTCAGTTTTTGAAATACAAAAGCCAAGGGATCACCGACAGCAAGATTATCGTACTTCACCATTCCAGTCAGCACAAGAGCAATTGTTACATACAACACCGTACAGATGATCAGCGCCCACATCATTCCTCGCGGCAAATCGCGCTGAGGATTTTTACATTCTTCTGCTGTTGTGGAAATCGCATCAAAGCCGATGTAAGCAAAAAACACGGCCGAAACACCTTTCAACACACCTCCGATTCCATTTGGCATAAAGGGATGCCAGTTGTCTGTGTTCACATAAAATATTCCGACAGCGATAACCAAAAGAACAACGGCAAGCTTGATGACAACCATGATGTTGCTTGCATTACGTGATTCACGGATTCCTCTATACACTAACCACGTGATGAAAATAATAATGGCCAGCGCAGGAATGTCAGCAACAATGTGAAGTCCACTGATTGTCGGAGCAGACATCCACGCTGTATAAGCCGATTGCATACCGGCATCAAGGTTCTCAAATGTTTTCCCGCTTTGCATCAACACTTCTGCCTGGTGAAATCCTTTGGAGGCAGAAAGAAAATCCATTGTCATCCAGGCGGGAATATGAATTCCACCGCTTTCCAGCAAGCCCGTAAAATAATCCGACCATGAAATGGCAACGGTAATATTCCCGATTCCATATTCCATGATGAGCGCCCAGCCGATAATCCAGGCGATCAGTTCTCCGAAGGCAACATAGGAATAGGTGTACGCACTTCCCGAAACAGGAACGAGCGAAGCAAACTCTGCATAGGCAAAAGCAGCAAAGCCGCAGGCCACCGCTGTGAAGATGAAAAGAAAAATTACGCCCGGACCTCCATTCGCGCTTGCATTTCCGATGGTGCTGAAAATTCCCGCACCGATAATGGCTGCAATTCCGAACGCCGTAAGATCACGCACACCAAGATGTTTGGAAAGAGGAACATGATCAATTGAATTGCTGTCCTTCTCAGCCTGCTTCATGATGTGTTCGACAGATTTTTTTCGGAAGAGATTCATACGCGGTTGGTTTGTGAGAGCCAAATGTAGAAAATTTGAGAGAAGTTCATTGGTTCAATAGTTCAATAGTTTAATAGTTTAAACTAGCGGTTTAGATAATTTTTTTCTGAGTTTTTCCAGATCGCTTACCGAAATAAAAACAAACATCAAAAACGGCAACGCCGGAATCTTGTAACGAACCAGCGCTCCAAGTATCGGAGTGATTAATCCAATCAACGCAAATAAGATAAGTACAAAAAGAATCGAGAAATAGAAAATGGGTTGCTGAATTATTTCTGTTTTTTTAAAAGATACGATGCAAAGCAGAATGATGACAAGAATCAATATGTTTTCAAATGCTGACAACAATATTAACGGAGAAGAAGAATCTGTAACAAAAGGTCTTACAAAAACCCTGAGTACTGCTTCCGGAGAATGTTTCAGGACGCTCCAAACCGTAGGTTCGATCTGCGAAATATGAATCAGGCTTTTTGCATTTGTATATTCGGCAAGTGTGTAAAAATTCTTCTGCTTGTAATAGATGATGTCGGTGATATCATACTTGTCGCTCACCAAACCCACGTTAAAGACCATCATGAAATACACAAGGTGACAAGTTGCGAACTTGAATAGAATCTTCTTCATCGAATCATCCCTCGACCAACACCAGGCAATTAATCCCGGGAAAATCGCTGCAAGCACGTACAGCTTGGTCATCATTAACAGAAAAAAACTGAGTATAAAAGCAATTAAATGCCTGTTCGAGCAAGTTTTGTTAACGATCCGGTTAAATAAATAAAGCATCATTCCAAGAGCGAAAAGCAACAAGCCATCCTTCAGCAAACCGGAACCCCAAAACAACATCGAAGGCAATAGCATCATGACAATAAAAATTTCCTTCGATTTATTTTTTTGAAACGATTGAAACAACCTGAACAATGCAATCAATCCTGTGAATGAAAAGAAATTAATAAATACAACATGCACGTAATAATAGCCAAGGGAGAAAAAATCGAAGATGGCATTCAAACGTATCATTGTTTTATTGTCGTTGAACAGGACATCGGTATTGAACCAGGTATTCATGGTTTCATAATAGGTCGTTAACTCAGGAGATTTTCCATTGATCCCTGTCAGCATTTCAAAAAAATGTTTCGGATTTGTGAAGAAGGTATTGAATAAAATTTTTCCGTCATCAAAAAACTTGAATGTATCCGCTGTCATCCGGTTTGTGTAATAATAGGTATAGAGAAGTCCGAGTGTGCATCCGGCAATTATTTTCAACACAAATACAACTGAAACAAACCTTGGTTGAATTTCTTCCAGCGAAAAGAATTTCATTCTCCGTATCAGGAAGAGGAAGAGAATTGTATAAGCGACAACTAATATTATTTCCAAGAAGAAATTGTTTACAGTTTACTATTTACCAACAGCTCAACAACCTAACAACGAATGGACTAATGAACCATTGAACGTATGAACTATTGAACCATTTTCAAACGCTAAAATTATAAATTATGACTACTTTTGCGTGACAAATTTATCCCACTCTTTTATCAACGAATTAACATGACGAATGTAGCTGAAGAAACGTTAGTAACGATTGACACTGCAAAAAATCTAGGGCTACTTCCTGAAGAGTTTGAACGCATCAAACAAATTTTAGGACGCACGCCCAACTTCACAGAGCTAAGCATCTTCAGCGTGATGTGGAGCGAGCATTGTTCTTATAAAAACTCCATTGTATGGCTGAAGACCTTGCCAAAAGAAGGTCCGCACATGCTGGCAAAAGCCGGCGAAGAAAATGCAGGACTGGTTTCCATCGGCAACGGACTGGCTTGTGCTTTCAAAATAGAATCTCATAACCATCCTTCTGCAATTGAACCCTATCAAGGCGCTGCTACAGGAGTTGGCGGAATCAACCGAGACATTTTTACGATGGGCGCGCGTCCGATTGCGCAATTGAATTCACTTCGTTTCGGAAATCCAAATTCAGACAAGACAAAAGCATTGTTGCGCGGAGTTGTAAAAGGAATCGGTGATTACGGAAATGCATTCGGCATTCCTACTGTTGGCGGTGAGGTTTTCTTTGACGATTGCTACAACATCAATCCACTGGTGAATGCCATGAGTGCAGGAATCGTAGAAACCGGAAAAACTGTTTCAGCTATTTCTTACGGAATAGGCAATCCTGTTTACATCGTAGGTTCAGCAACAGGCAAAGATGGAATCCACGGAGCTACATTTGCTTCAGGCGATCTGCACGAAGATTCTGCTGAAGATCTTCCATCGGTTCAGGTTGGCGATCCGTTCACCGAAAAATTATTGCTCGAAGCCTCGCTGGAAGTCATTGAAACCGGTGCCGTCATCGGCATGCAGGACATGGGCGCTGCAGGAATCATCTGCTCCACCTCTGAAATGTCAGCCAAAGGAAAACACGGAATGAAAATTTTTCTTGACAAAGTTCCGACGCGCCAAACACAGATGCAGTCATGGGAAATTTTGTTGAGCGAATCGCAGGAACGCATGCTTATCGTGGTGAAGAAAGGAAGAGAAAAAGATGTCCAAAAAGTTTTTGACAAATGGGATTTGAACTGCACTCTCATTGGTGAAGTGACTCGTGGAAACAGTCTCCAGTTTTATATGAACGAAGAGCTCGTTGCCGAAATCCCGGCTGAAGAGCTAGTGCTTGGTGGTGGCGCCCCGGTTTATCAGCGCGAGTATTCACAACCAAAATATTTTTCTGAAAATAAAAAATTCAACATCAGCCAGGTGGAAGAACCTGAGGATTTAAGAGCCGTTGCGAAATTCCTGCTCGCTCATCCGAACATCGCTTCCAAACGCTGGGTATACAATCAATACGATTCGATGGTAGGTACGATCAACATGACTACCAATGCTCCTTCCGATGCAGCGATTGTCAACATAAAAAATTCGGACAAAGCAATTGCGCTTACGGTAGATTGCAACGCGCGTTATGTGTATGCTGATCCGGAAACGGGTTGCGCGATTGCCGTTGCAGAAGCAGCGCGGAACATTGCCTGTTCCGGCGGTGAACCTTCTGCGATTACGAATTGCCTCAACTTCGGAAATCCTTACAACAAAGAAGTGTATTGGCAATTTGTGCAAGCCATCAAAGGGATGTCGAAGGCTTGCCGTAAGTTTCAGACTCCGGTTACAGGTGGTAACGTAAGTTTTTACAATCAAAGTTCTGATGAAGGTCCGGTCTTCCCTACTCCGACCATTGGAATGCTTGGAGTGCTCGATCGCAAATCGAATCGCATGTCGCTCGATTTTAAAAATGCAGGAGACACCATTTTCATGCTCGGTGAATCGGTGGATGACATCAGTTCTTCTGAATATTTGTATTCATTTCATAAAATAAAAAATTCTCCCGCACCACATTTTGAACTTGATACAGAATTCAAAGTCCAGCAACTGGTGAAAGAAGTGATCCGGAAAAAATTGGTTCAGTCAGCGCACGATGTTTCCGATGGCGGTTTGTTTATCACGCTTGCCGAATCAGCGATGCACCGCAACCTGGGCTTTTCCATAGAAACAGATTTCGATTGCAGAGCTGACGCTTTCCTATTCGGAGAGGCTCAAAGTCGCATTGTGATTTCTGTGAGTGAAGAAAAGCTCGATGCCTTCCTGGACATACTTTCAAAAAGCGATATCGAATGGGCGAATCTCGGAACGGTAACCGACGGTGAACTGCTCATCGATGAACAATCGTTTGGACACATTAGTGAAGTGAAGGAACTTTACGACAATGCGCTTGGGAAACTGATGACTCAATAACATCGTGATGTCATCCTGAACCATACATGTTTGTCATCCTGAACTCGTTTCAGGATCTCTTCATTCCTGTCATCCCGAACCACACCTGCTTGTCATGCTGAACTTCTTTCAGCATCTCTACCTTTCTTCCACTCCTCAATTTCTTCTTTCGTAAACCAACCCTCCGCAACATCCTCCATTTCTGGATTAACGTTCTTTATCAAATTCAATTTCCATTCACGATGCCCGTTTTTTAATTGCTTCTCTCGTTGAATGGCTATTCTGATATCATCATATTTCTCATAATACAAAAGATGAAAAAGATTGTAGTTATGACTGAATACTGATCCTCGACCAGCTTTATGCTCAAGCGTTCTTCGTTTGATATCATTGGTAACACCGATGTAAAATGTTGTCCGGTTCTTATTGTTAAGAATGTATATGTAGTAAGTGTAAAGTAACTCCGGCATAGTTGAGAGATGCTGAAACGAGTTCAGCAAGACAGACCACGAAACATAATCAACGAAAGAAGAACATCATTAGTACGTTCTTCCCATCCTTGCTTGTCCTATTCAACAAACAACTCCGTAAACCCAAAAGTGGTTACATTAAATAAACCTTTGTCGCTGATCTTAAATTTAGGAATGACCAGCAACGCCATGAAAGAAAGTGTCATGAATGGTGCGCGTAATTTACTGCCAAGCTGCTTCGCCATTGTATCAAGCGCCACATAATCTGCAGAAACTTTTTTCCAGGAATCAGTTGACATCAGTCCGGCAACAGGAAGCGGAAGAATATTTTGTTCCTTTCCAACCGCTACACTTAAACCACCCTTTTGTTCAATGATGAGATTCACAGCGTTGCAAATATCTTCATCGCTCACTCCTACAGCAATGATGTTGTGAGAATCATGCGCAACCGAAGATGCAATGGCTCCGTTTTTCAATCCGAAATTTTTGATGAAACCAATAACAGGTGTTTCATTGGTATAACGGTTCACCAATGCAATTTTCAGGATGTCATTTTCGGGATCAGAAACTACAAACCCATTTTTACTTTTCGGTTCCGTGATGTGTTCTTCGGTAATGAGCTGACCATCCAAAGCAACGATGACTCGCTTTTTTCCCACGCGAGCTTCTATCCGAAAATCTTCTTCCTTCTTAGGGCTGACAGAAAAATTGTTTATGGCTTCGAATGTTTTTTCCGGAAGAAAAACGTTTCCATTTTCCGCAACTACTTCTCCGTTAATCACCGTTTTTAAAATTTTTAATTCATCGAGGTTATCAACCACAATAAAATCGGCTTCATCACCGGCTTGAAGCAATCCGACTTCAAGATCATAATGCAAAACAGGATTCACACAGGCACAACGCAACACGTTCATCTTATCGAGTCCGAGTCTGAAAGCGCGTTTTACCAAATCATTAATGTGTCCGATTTCGAGATCATCAGGATGTTTGTCATCGCTGCAGAACATAATCTTTTCCGGGAACTCATCAACAAGAGAAACAAGTGCATCGAAATTTTTTGCTGCTGAACCTTCGCGAATTAAAATCTTCATTCCGTGTTTCAATTTATCCAGCGCTTCTTCTTTCGTAAAACATTCATGGTCGGTGCTGATGCCGGCAGCGATATAATGTGCGGCATCGTTTCCACGCAATCCCGGAGCGTGGCCGTCGATGACTTTGTTGAGACGTTTCGCCACGTTAATTTTATCCATGACCAGATCAATCCTGTTAAGCACTCCAGGGTAATTCATCATCTCCGCCAGGTATTTTAAATCGTGTTCGAGAAATAATTTTTCGATGTCGTCAGCGGTGATTTCTGCTCCTGCCGTTTCGAACGATGTAGCAGGTACGCATGATGGCGCACCAAAATAAAATTTCAGCGGAGAATGTTCTGCGTTACGGATCATGTACTGCACGCCTTCTACACCCATGACATTGGCAATTTCATGCGGATCTGAAACGGTTGAAACCGTTCCGTGCGCGAGAGCAATCCGCGAAAACTCATACGGCAGCAACATGGAACTTTCAATATGAATATGTGCATCCACGAAGCCGGGAAGAATACAATGCTCACCTTCTTTCATGGAAGAAGATTTTTTTTCTATGGAAGAAATTCTTCCGTCCAGGATATGAACCGTTCCAAAGAACATTTGTTTGTTGAGCACGTCAACGATATTTCCGGTGATTGATTTCATTTTTCTTCGGAGCCTGTATTTGTCAAACTGGAGCCTGAGCCTGTCGAAGGCTCATCTGCCTCTTTTTTCTCTTCATAAATATAATTCAGCTGGATGGGATTTACAGGTGGAGGTTCGGTAGCTTTCACTTCTTCCTTCCAGTATGGGTTTTCATCATCGGGATCATCATCCTCCCAAACTTTCTGAATAGCCTGCGGACCTTCTTTGCGGAAATAAATGGCACAAAGCAATCCTGCAATCGAACCGAACAAATGTGATTCCCACGAAATGGTTTGATCGACCGGAAGAATTCCCCACACCAAACTACCATACAAAAATGTAACGAGCAATGAGATGGAAAGCAGTCTTCTGTCCCTGCGAAAAATTCCGCTGAAAAAAAGAAAACAGACAAAACCGTATATCAATCCACTCGCGCCGATGTGTGAACTTGGACGCGCTGCAATCCACACCCAGAAACCGGAGAAGAGATAAATGAGGACCATCACACGGAAAGCAATTTCCCTATAAAAATAAATCATTCCTGTTCCAACAACAAGCAACGGAAGTGTGTTCGAAAGCAAATGATCGTAGTTTGCATGAATGAGCGGACCTGTGATGATGCCAATCAATCCTTCAGCCATGCGCGGGCGAATACCAAAATCAAAAAGTTGCCAATTAAAATAAACTTCGAGCAGCTTAATGATCCAAAGCAGGGAGACAAAAAAAACGGGATACGTAAGACTTTTGCGAATGCGGGATTTTTCTTCCAAAGGATTGAAGGTTGAGGAGCAAAGATAAGACAAAGGAAAGGGAACGCTGATCATCATAAGAATCTGCGTTCCAAGAATTTTGATTTACCTATTTTTGTTTCCACCAACAATGACTGACTTTTTTGATACACCGATTGAATTCCTGAAAGGCGTTGGTCCGCAGCGATCAGAGCTTTTGAGAAAAGAGCTGAACATTTTTACGTTCGGTGATTTGCTCAGTCATTTCCCATTTCGATATGTTGACCGCACCAAATTTTACAAAATAAAAGAAGCACATGCTGATCTTCCTTATATACAGCTGAAAGGTGTTTTAAAAAATGTAGTGATCCGTGGGGAGAAACGCAAAAAATTTCTCACCGGAAAATTTGAAGATGAAACCGGCTCGATTGAATTGAAATGGTTCCAGGGAGTAAACTACATCGCTCCTACTCTCAAACTAAATGCAGAATACATCGTCTTCGGAAAACCAAATCTCTACAACGGAGCGTTAAACATCATACATCCTGAAATGGAATTGGCGATTGAAGCGAACAACACCATTGCTTCAGCGATGCAGGCCGTTTACAGTTCCACCGAAAAATTAAAAACAAGAAGTCTCGACAGCAAAGGGATTCTCCGGCTGGAAAAAAATCTACAGCAACAGTTATCATTCACGATGAATGAAACACTTCCTCCTGAATTGATCCGTGATTTAAAATTGATGAGTCGGCATGAAGCACTAATCAACATTCACTTTCCGGAATCGGTCGATAAACAAAAGCGAGCTGAATTCAGATTGAAGTTTGAAGAATTGTTTTACATCCAGCTTCGTCTTCTTTTTCAGAAAGCGTTGCGGGCAGAAAAATACAGAGGCATTCCATTTTCACAGATCGGGGAAAATTTCAATCGTTTTTACAAAGAGCATCTTCCCTTCCCGCTTACCGAAGCACAAAAACGTGTGCTGCGTGAAATCCGTATTGACTGCGGATCAGGAAAACAAATGAACCGTTTGCTGCAAGGTGATGTGGGAAGCGGGAAAACGGTGGTTGCATTGATGAGCATGTTAATGGCGATTGACAACGGCTACCAGGCTTCCATCATGGCACCGACAGAAATTCTTGCCAACCAACATGCAGAAACTATTTCTTCACTACTGAAAGGAATGGACATGAACGTTGCTATTCTCACCGGGTCAACAAAAACAAAACAGCGAAAAATTATTCTTGAAGAATTGGCCGAAGGAAATATTCATATTTTAATCGGCACGCATGCATTGATTGAAGACGATGTGAAGTTTAAAAATTTGGGGTTTGTTGTGATTGATGAGCAGCATCGGTTTGGAGTGGAGCAACGTTCTAAGCTTTGGAAAAAGAATGAGAAAATACCTCATGTGTTGGTTATGACAGCCACACCAATTCCGCGCACACTTGCCATGACCTTATACGGCGATCTCGATGTGTCAGTCATTGATGAATTACCACCTGGACGGAAGTCTGTAAAAACCGTTCACCGCTTTGACACACATCGAATGCAGGTCTGGGGATTTTTGAAAAAAGAAATTGAATTGGGAAGACAGGTTTACATCGTGTATCCATTGATTGAGGAATCGGAGAAAATGGATTTGAAAAATTTAATGGAAGGATATGAAAGCATCTGTCGTGATTTTCCCAGACCGAAATACGAAGCGAGTATTGTGCATGGAAAAATGAAAGCAAAGGATAAAGACTACGAGATGCAATGTTTCATTAAAGGAGAAACCAATATCATGGTTGCAACTTCTGTGATTGAAGTCGGAGTAAATGTTCCGAATGCTTCCGTGATGGTGATTGAAAATGCAGAACGGTTTGGCTTATCGCAGTTGCATCAGTTAAGAGGAAGAGTTGGAAGAGGCGCTGATCAGTCCTATTGTATTCTTATGTCATCACACAAGCTGACCAGCGAAGCAAAGCAACGCCTCAACACGATGGTTGAAACCAATGACGGTTTTAAAATTGCCGAAATGGATTTGCAATTGCGAGGTGCAGGCGATTTACAAGGCACACAACAGAGCGGAATACCGGGATTGAAGATTGCTGACTTAATGAGAGACGGAGAAATATTACAACTCGGACGAAGTGCTGCCTTGAAAATTCTTAACGAAGATCCGAATCTTCAACTTGAGAAGAATTATTTTCTGAAAAATTATTTATCAGAGCATAAAAAGAAAAAAGAAGACTGGAGCCGTGTAAGTTAATTTCCTCATTCAATGTGATACCTTTATATATCCCCACCCTTCTGCCTGTTTCGAAATGATTTCATAAATTCCGTCAGGAACGGTTCCAACTCCCGTCACCAGTTGACTTGTATCGAGGTGATTATTTTTCAACGCAATCGCGCACACCCGGAAAGCAATATTTTTCTTTTCAGATAATTTTGTGATTGCATCTGCAACGGTGGACTTATCCTTCGTTATCATGTCCATTGATTTTCCATAAAATACTAATTCCACTTGTGCATCAGGCGTTGCATTCAACACTTCAGTCGCCCAGCGGATTGCTAACCGATGATCCGTTGTATCATGGCTTGTAACATCAAACACTACCCGGTAAGGAACTGATTGGGCAAGTGAAAAATTAATTGCTGTAAAGAATAAGAACGAAATAATAAATATCTTTTTCATGGTGTTGGATTTTAAAACAAAGTTAATACAGACTGCTTTAATTTAACAACCATGCTTAAAAAAGTCCACTCCCAATTCTATTAATTATTATCCTATTTGCAAGCATTGCCTTTAACCAGTATCATGAAAAAAGGTAAGATTAATATTCCGGCTGTTAAAGAGATTCATCACAGGAAAAATGAAACCCAGGTATTTTGGATGTATGCTATTACCATTTTTGCATATGCGTTTATACTTTACGCTCACACGTTAAAATTCGGATTCGTTCTTGATGATGGTCTTGTAAATCAGCAGAACGCATTTGTACAAAAGGGCTTTAGTGGGATTCCTGAAATTCTATCTCATGGCTTTCTGGCAGGATTTAGCAAGGAGATTGATTTAATCCGGCCGCAGTACCGTCCATTCATATTGGTGCACCTGGCAATTGAAAAACAGTTTTGGGGTATTAATCCATTCATCAATCATTTTTTTAATGTCTTTTATTATGCATAGACGGGAGTGCTCTTGTTCTCATTGTTAAAAAAAATATTAATTAAGGTATCCAATTTTGTTCCTTTCTTAATTACCATGTTATTTTTAGCTCATCCTGTTCACACGGAAGTTGTATCAAACATAAAAAGTCGTGATGAGATCATGTGCTTCCTGTTTTTATTAGTATGTCTCCTTACCTTATATCAATCGTTAATTTTATGTTTTCAATTAAATGGTCTTCTGTGTTTATTATTGATTCAACAACACGCCATTAATTAGACAAAAAACAAATGTGTGAATCATGTAACTTTTTTTAAAAATTATGTAAGACTTTCCACGAATCAGCTGATCATCTTTACAAAATACTCCGAAACACCTTTTCTTGAAATTGAAAACATTAGATAAAAAGTGGAAAAAAATTCTGCTTATAATTTCGTCTCTTCTAGTTCTTTTTGCAGGGGTTATCATTTTATGCATTTCCCCGATCACGAAATACTTGATTGAAAAATACGATTTAAAATACACTGGACGTGAAATCAAAATGGATTGGGCGTATGTCAATCCATTCACTGGGTTTATTCATTTCAGCAATTTGAAAATTTACGAACAGGATAGCGACAGTCTTTTCTTTTCAGCAAAAGGAATGAGTGTGAATATTTCAATGTCAAAATTATTTTTCAAAACATATGAAATAAATTCGATTAGGCTGGACGAGCCGCATGGAATTATTAATCAGAACAGGGACTGTTTTAATTTTACTGATCTGATCGAAAAATTTTCTCCGGAAGGAATTCAAGACAGTTTAAAACTGCCGGTTCATTTTAACATTCTCAATGTTGCAGTTCAGGATGGTGAGTTTCAATATGTCGAAAAGCTTATTCCAATCAACTATTCGATTAAGAACGTAAATTTTAAAAGCTCAGGAAAATACTGGAATACGGATACGATCAACGTAAAATTCTCCTTCGTTCCCGGCACGGGAGATGGTGATGTAAGTGGTGAGGCGATGCTGAACCTGAACAACCTAGATTACCGTCTTGATTTAGTAGTGCATAAACTTGATCTTAATATCATTGAGCAATACCTGAAAGACTTGTCAAACTACGGAAGTTTTTTCGCCAATCTGGATGCTGATGTCCACGCCAAGGGGAGTTTAAACAATACCGAAGTCCTGAATCTGAAAGGGAAAATAGCGATCACTGATTTTCATTTTGGAAAAAATCCGAGTGAAGATTATACTTCCTTTGAGAAATTGACAGTAGGCATCAATGAGCTGGATCCTCAGAATAAGAAATATTTTTTCGATACAGTTTTGCTTGCGCATCCATATTTTAAATACGAACAATATGATTACTTAGATAATTTCCAGCACATGTTTGGAAATAGCGGTGCGAAAGTCAATGAAGTAATGGCAGATCCGGGAAAGTTCAACCTTATTATTGAAATCGCCCATTATATAAAAGTTGTTTTCAAAAATTTTCTGAGCAGTGATTATACCATCAACCATCTAGCTGCATCGCAAGGTGATCTGAAATTTTATGATTATGCATTGAATGAAAAATTTTCTTCAGCTCTAAGTCCTCTTTCTATTCTGGCGGATTCGGTTGACAACAAAAAAAATCGTTTAAAGGTTTCCCTGGAAAGTGGCGTTAGGCCATTCGGGTCTCTTGCTGCATCCGTGAGTATGAATCCAAAAGACAATAAAGATTTCGACTTCGTATATAAATTTCAAAAAATTCCGGCTGCTGTCTTTAACCCATACCTGATTACATACACTTCGTTTCCACTTGACCGGGGCACGATTGCGATGTCGGGCAACTGGATTGTACGCAATGACAACATTCAAAGCACCAATCATTTTATAGTCATTGATCCGAGAGTTACAAAAAGAATCCGGAAAAAGGACACAAGCTGGTTACCGATGCCGCTTATCATGGCTTTTATCCGCGAGCGTGGTAATGTGATTGATTATCAAATTCCTATTACAGGCAATATGAAAGATCCGAAGTTTCATTTACACGATGTGCTCATGGATATGCTCGGAAATATTTTCATCAAGCCGTCCACCACTGTATATAGAATGGAAGTGAAGAATGTAGAAAACGAAATAGAAAAATTGCTTTCCCTCAATTGGGCGATGCGGCAAACGAAAATGATTTCATCCCAGGGTAAATTTGTGACTAAGATCGCTGAGTTTTTAAAGGATAGTCCGGAAGCAAACATTACGGTTCGCCCATTCAGTTATTCAGATAAGGAAAGAGAATACATTTTATTCTTTGAAGCCAAGAAAAAATATTTCTTAATACATGAGAAAAAAGATGAAAGCTCCATGAGCGAGAATGATTCAATAAGCATAGATAAAATGTCTTCAAAAGATTCGTTGTTTCTAAAATACCTTGATCATGTTGCGCAGGATTCAATGCTGTTCACAATACAGGAAAAATGTGAATACTTGGTGGGCAAGGATATTCTGAACAGAAAATTCGATCAATTAGTGAAGGAGAGAGAACATGTGTTCATGGAATATTTCAAGGCGAATAAAACAGAAAAACAAGTTCGCTTTTTTACCAATGAAAATGCGATACCTTTTAATGGATTTTCATATTTCAAAATAGAATACAAAGGTGATATTCCAAAATCCCTGGTTGACGCGTATGAAAAACTGAATGAATTAAATACTGAATCCCCGAGAGATAAATATTTAAAGTTAAGAAAGAGTAAGTAGTACACTATTAGATGTGTGAAACATGTAACTTTTTTGCGGAATTGTGTAACACTTTTGAATGAAAGATAGTTGACCTTTGCTGCATAGAGTTAATGTATCACTAAAAAATCTGTTTCGAATTATTTTCGAGTTCTTACAGCAATTCAACAAAGAGAGCCTCCCTGTTAAATGAAGACGTTTTACATTTTTGCATGTTTATTTTTTTTCAGCATCTTGATTCAGGCACAAAATGTTGCCAATCCTGATACCATACATCCGGCGAGGGGAAACGAGAATAAACAGCTAAAGGAGATCAAAAAAGAAAAGGAAGAACTCCATTCAGATTCCACTGGAAGTGAACCCAAAAAGGTACTTGTTGATACTACGGTACAAAACAAATACGGTGACTTGCTGAATGATGATACTTTATACAACAAGAAATATCCACTTTGGGTACCCATCGTTGAAGTTTTTGGATGCAACTTGACTGTGTTTTCTATGGATCGGTTTCTATTCAAATATGATTTTTCAACCCAGGTTAGTTTAGATACATGGAAGCACAATATTAAAACAGGATGGGAATGGGATACTGATCGTTTTGGAATTAATTTCGTCGGGCACCCATACTCCGGTACCATGACTTTTAATACTGCCCGTTCAAATGGATATTCATACTTGCAATCATTTCCTTTTGCTTTGGGAGGAAGTTTGATGTGGGAATATTTCGGAGAAAACACGTTGCCTTCTTACAATGACATTATCAATACGCCTGTCAACGGAGCATTTCTTGGCGAAATTTTTTACAGGGTAAGTTCAAATATCCTGGATGATCGTGCACACGGTATGCAGCGCGCGTTTCGCGAAGTGGCAGCTGGTATCATTGATCCTGTAAGAGGATTCAATAGAATTTTACAGGGAAAAACATTCAGGAAACTGAACAAGGAAGTGTACCAGAAAGAGCCATTGAATGTAACATTGTATGCCGGTGCTGAAAACGTTGACAATTCAGGGGCAAAAGATGTTTTATCAAAAGGAACTACAAATGAAATTCTGAATCTACAACTTGATTATGGAAATCCGTTTGAAAACAGGACGCGTAAACCGTTTGATTTTTTCAAGTTCCGCATTGATTTTCGCCTGGGGGCGGGTAGAAAAGTGTTGGATAACATCACGGGGTATGGAATTTTAACCGGACATAATTTTCAATCCGACTCCGGAGATAAAGCCATGCTGATTGGAGCTTTTCAGTATTATGATTACTGGGACAACAATACGTTTGAGTTAGGTACAATCGGATTTGGCGGAGGAATCGTTACTAAATTCCCTGTAGAAAAAAATTCAAAATCTAATTTGTATACATCCTTCCATCTGGCAGCTGTTCCCTTTGCCGGAAGCAGTACGAAGTACGGACCGGATACTTCTCAATTCAGGGATTATAATTTCGGCGGTGGATTGGAAGGAAAATTTGAAAGTACTGTAAACATTGGAAAAATAGCCACCGCAACCTTCGTTGCTTATTATTACTGGATTCACAGTTATGTCGGGTTGAAGGAGGAAAATTTCATTCTCATTACCAAACCGAGAATTACTGTCACTCTCATCAGAAACCTGAACATCGGATTTGAAGAGGCATTTTATTACAACGACATCCACGCGCCGGATTTCCCCGTTGTTCAAATAAGCAGAACTGAACAGAAAGTTTTCCTGGCGTTTTATTTTGAAGACAAACAAAGACGTGGACATTATAATTAAATTGCCATTAAATGGAATGTTGGATTATTAACCCGAAATTGCTCTCATGTTGAACAGGCTCTTGATATCACTTCTTTTCGTCAGCATCTTTCAATTTTCTGCAGTCGCGCAGGATACAAAGAAAGATACCATACCGGGAACGAAAGGGAAAGTAGATGTTGCACCGGAAACGAAGACTGAAAGGAAACAAGCTAAAAAATTATACAGTATATCTCAATTCGGACGTGAGACATTATTATTTGTGAAACAGCCTCTCAGGTGGAAGGGAAAAGACTGGCTTTATCTCGGTGGACTGGCTGGCGGAACATTCTTACTAACCTTTGCTGATCAACCACTTCGTAATGCCACGCAGGGCGACCAAAAATATTACCACAGTGTTGCGGTTGAAGGCGGCAGAATATACGGAGAAGGGTATTCTATCATAGGGGTCGCAGCGGTCTTCGGTGTATACGGACTGATTGCCGGTGATACGGCTGCAAAAAAAATAACCATTGAGCTGTTGCAGGCAGGCTTATATTCAGAAACAGTTACCGTGTTATTAAAAATGACAGTTGGAAGAGCAAGACCGTATACGAATGAAGGAGCTCGATCAATTCATCCGTTCGCAGGTATAAATACTGACCATAACTCTTTCCCAAGCGGGCATTCAACAAGCGCATTTGCACTTTCAACTGTCATGTCAAGACATGCTAAGTCTGACTTGGTAAAAATTTTAGCTTACGTGCCAGCGGGTTTCACATTGTTCTCACGTATTTACCAGGACAAGCACTGGGTATCGGATGAACTCGTAGGAGCCGGGGTAGGTTTTTTTGTCGGCAACTGGGTTGTGGATCTTCACGAAGAAAAAAGACACCGTATCAATGTTACGTCCATTAGTCCGCCAACAATTTCTATTTCTTTAAACTGATCCAGCTTATCAGAAAAATAGCTCCTATTGGTAGACTATTGTTGCCGGTTTAGGAATACCGAAATCACGGAAACCAAAATCGCTTGTTTTATCCGGATCGTATTTGAAAATATTATTTCCAACTCCGGGAATAAGAGGATAAAATGCAACAGAGACCTGGAACGTGCCGAAAACAAGAAACTCATTTTTAATAAGCACTCCAAGGCCAAACTGTGAATACAACCTGCTGTATCTGAAACCGGCATGTTCAGTACTCAGCATGGCAGCAGAATAAATGAGATAGGGACCGAACTTAAATCCTACTATTGACCATGGCGAATACGATTGTGTTTGAAGCGTAAATATTATTTTATCCTTGCCGGTCAACTCAGTGCTGTTGAAGCCCCTGATTCCCACATTCTCATTGATCGACAAAGCATCTCCTTGCAAACGGTCAATACCAAATGTAAACTGAGGTTTAATAAACTGCCGGAATTTCCATTTCCCGATTTCGATGATGCCCGTAAAATAATCAGCACTTGCTGTAAAAGTTCCTTGTTCGAAATGCGACGAATGAATAAAGGTTCCATATTCTAAACTAGTGCTTAAATATCCCCAGTCATAATAATTTCCTTTTGCATACCGAAAACCAAGATACCAACGGATCGAATTGATTTTAACCTGGTATCCGCCCGTAAGATTATATACTCTTCCTATAGGAACGTCTTCAACAACTCCATAATTAAAGACATATTTATCCTGGATATATTTCCTTGTTGAAATCCCAATTGATGAGAGGTAAAATTTATCGCCGGCAAAGGCATGTACTGTATCATACCGTTCCTCCGGCTTTTCGATATAGTGATTTCGTATGTAACGTCCTGACAAAATTAAATTGGTAGTGCGGTCATCTTCAGAATTACCTTTGAATATCCGCCAGGATTTTCCTGCCCAATAATCTTCCGAAAAAATTCTGAAATTTTGTAACATACGAGAAGAATCAGGAAGAGTAATGGAATCTCTGCGAAATTGTTCAATGAGTGAAATGCCAGCAGCCCACTTCGCAAAAGTTGAAAAAAATGGACGGTCAATTACCAGGCTTTTAATGGTCCCGCCATTTTCATCCATACTATACTGCAAACCTGAATTGATGTATGTATTGTGAATATTAGGAATGTAATAAATGGCCTTATTTGTATTCCTTCCGTTCGTGTGATTCCAGACAAAATCATTTTGTAACCGGTGTCCTGTTCCGAGAAAATTATTTTCCGTCAAATCAAATTCAAGATGGGTTGCGGAAATCCCTGCATCCGGTATGATACTCCATTCATCAAGAACATGAATAAAAATATCCACGGAATCAGACTTAGCTTTCGTCAGTATAGGATAAAAGAAAACTTCATGGACATATTTTTGCGAACGTATCAGTCGTTCAGATTCTTTAACAAGCAACGAATCAAACGGTTCATTCTTTTTTATCAGCAATAGATTTCTAATTGTAATCGGTAATGTTTTTATATGCAATGAGTTTCCGGCTTTATACAGAAAGTTTTGTGTGGTAAAAGCCGTATCCTCCAAATTATATCCAAACGGATCCATTGTAACAATGGAAATGTGCCTGATTATTTTTCCTTCAAAGTAGCTATAAGGTTTCCGGCCCGGCTTCCTATTTTTTTTCTTCGTTATGGGTCCTGTTTCAGCTTTAACAGGTTTGAAAAAAAATTGATAGAGAAAATTTGTACTCTTCCTTTTTTTTGAAAATTTTTCGATATCCCTGTATACTTTCGCCGAGTCTCTTTTGATTGGTTCATTCTGAGCAAATACAGCAGAACTATTGATACCTGCTAAAAAAAGTAAGAAGATTAGTTTGCGCCACATGCTTAATAAATGGTTTTGAATTCAACCGTTATTCTTCCAAAACAGGTAACACGCAATGAGGCATTTGTCAAAAAGCAATTGGTTTGTTCAGAAAACCGGATATAAATTTTTTCACATGTTTATTGAATTCATCTGGCTGTTCAAGGTTTGTCATATGTCCGGCATGATCAATCCGATGCCATTCTGAATTTTTAATATTATCCTTCAGAAATTCAGACTGTGCGGGTGGAGTTATGACATCTTCAGAACCACAGAGTATCAAGGCCGGAATGGAAATCGAATTTAAGATGGAACAAGTTTCCGAACGTTCAGCAAGAGCAACCAATGTTTCTGTAATGCTTTGCGGTTCCGTTGATAAAATAATATTTTTTATCCTGTCAAGAAGTTCTGTTTTGGTTGCGAGTGAATCCTTGCAGAAAATATTTTTTACAAACCCTTCTGCAAATTCATGCAAACCATTTGCTTCAATTTGCTGAATGGTTTTAAAACGTTTCTCCCGGGCTTCAGCAGAATCAGCGATGCATTGAGTATCACTTAGAATAATCGCATTAAACTTTTCGGGATACCTGTTTAGTGCATTCAATGCAACGTATCCTCCCATCGATAAACCACAAATTACGGCACTATCAATTTCGAGGGCATCCATGAATTGGATTAAATCATCTGCAACCAATGAAATACTTGCTTTGAAGTTACCACGTGTTGATTTTCCAAATCCGCGCATATCCAAAGCAATTACGCGCTGTGATGATTGTAGAAAATCCAGCTGAGGTTTCCACATCGACTTATCAAAGGGGAATCCGTGGATGAAAATAACAGGAACACTTCCCTCTCCGATATCGTCATAACATAGTGTAACTCCATTTATATTAATTTCAATATCATTCCCGGTTGTTCGCATGGTTTTTATATTTTGTGTCAACATCATTATTTAATATTTTCACTTTTCTGTTTTTCCTTCTCTTCCTTTTCCTTTTTCTTTTCTTCTTCTTTTTTAAGTTTTGCAGCTTCTCTTCCTTTCTTATTAAAGTAGCCCTTCAAAAGAAAATTGCTTTTTGCAGCTTTCATATTTTCATCCAGGCCCTTCGTACTTGTTTTAAGGTTCTTTATAGTCTGGCTAATATTTTCCGCGATGGTAGAATCCTGTATCAGTCTTCCTAGCGTTCCGTTTCCATTGTTGATCTTAATCATGATTTCAGCCAGCTGGGCAGTAATAATTTCTGCATTGCCTGCAGATACCTGCAAGCTTGCCATGATGGCATCTGTTTCAACAGGTTCAATTGAAGAAAGCGATTGCCCTTCCTTTACTTTGTGAGCATTTGAACTGCCTTGTGTAATAATTAAAACCCTGTCACCGATAATTCCTTCGGAGCCAATTGCGACTTCGCAATCTGTCTTAATAAATTGCTGTACATTTTTTTTTATAATCATTTCAACCTGCACGGTGGAATCATTGATGATGGTTATGTTATCCACTGTTCCAACATTGATTCCTGAAAAACGAATGTTGTTGCCGACCTGCAATCCGCTTACGCTGTAAAAGGTCGTAGTCAGTTTGAACACGGGGTTGAATAAATTCTTTTGCCTTCCAATGAGGAATATAGCGATGAGTAAAAGTGCAAATCCTCCTGCAACAAACAACCCTAGCCTTATTTTAAATTTTAATGATTGAGTATCCATTTTAATTTGTGATTATTTAGTTAGCGAATTTGTCCTGTTGTTCGCAAGCAGTTGATGAATGAATTAATTTTATTTGAAAAATGATTTTATCATGGGGTCATCTGACTTTTCGAATTGGTCAATTTTTCCCTCAGCATACACTTCACCATCCTGAAGCATGATAACACGTTGTGCAGTTGCGCGTGCGCATTCGATGTCGTGTGTGATAATGATAGAGGAAGTTTTATATTTTTTCTGAATATCATTAATGAGGGCACTTATTTCATCCGATGTTACGGGGTCAAGCCCTGTAGTGGGTTCGTCATATAGCATTATCAAAGGGTCCACAACAATGGTTCTTGCTAAGCTGATGCGTTTACGCATTCCACCCGAAAGCTCAGATGGCATCTTATTCAATGCATGGGCAAGTCCAACATTTTCCAACGCCTGCTTTATTTTTTCGTCCATTTCCTTTTCCGGCATGTTTTTTTTGATTCTCCGCAGAGGAAATTCCAGGTTTTGTTTTACCGTCATTGAATCGTACAAGGCTCCGCTCTGAAAGAGAAAACCAATTTTTTGCCTTAGTTCTCCGAGTGCTTTTCTTCTCAGTGATCCGACATTGTTACCAAGCACATGAATTGTTCCTCCGTCAGGTTCGAGTAGACGTACAATGCATTTTATTAAGACCGACTTTCCTGTTCCCGATTTGCCGAGCACGACTAGATTTTCACCTGTAAAAAGTTTTAAAGAAACATTTTTTAAAACATCCTGCGTGCCAAAGCTTTTTTTTAAATTATTAATTTCAATCATTACGGAAGCATCAGTACTGCCGTTTGAAACATTGGATAATGTATCTGCCTCTGAGTTCTTCATTGCAGCATATCCGTTATCTGTACAGCAATCATATCCACAACAATGACCATGAGAGAAGCCATGACTACAGCAGAATTTGCAGCGAGTCCAACACTCTCAGTTCCTTTTCCGGCAGTGTATCCTTTATAGCATCCTATAGTGCCGATGACAGCTCCGAAGAAAAAAGTTTTTATAAGTGCGGGAAAGAAATCCATGAAATCAATGGATCCGAATGCCTGCGAAAAAAATAACACCAGGTTTACTTCTCCTTTTATATTTACACCTACCCAGCTTCCGAATAGTCCGAATGCATCGGCAAATAATACGAGGATGGGCAGCATCAGGGTTGAAGCGATGACGCGCGTCACAACAAGAAATTTTATGGGATTTGTTGCAGACACCTCCATCGCATCAATCTGCTCCGTCACTTTCATCGAACCCAATTCAGCGCCCATGCCCGAACCGATTTTGCCGGCGCAAATCAAGGCCGTAATAACAGGACCTATTTCCCGGATAATCGATACTGCCACCATTCCGGGTAACATGGTAACTGCTCCGAATTCTGCGAGAGCAGGACGTGATTGAATCGTTAATACAACGCCCATAATGGCACCTGTGATCGCAATCAGCGGCAGTGATTTATTTCCGATTACATAACACTGTCTCAAAAATTCTTTGAATTCAAAATCAAAAGAAAATGTCTCCCTTATAATTTGAGTGATGAATAAAAATACATCCCCAATGCCTGAAAAAAAACTGTGGGCTTCTTGTTTTTTTGCCAATGTTTTCTCGCTGAGCTGAACGGATTTTCCGGTTGCGAAACTTTTAACCTTAGTGATGGAATTATTTATTTGCATGGTACATAAGTTATTTGTTGACTTTCTTTTTAAAGTGTAACTTATATTTTGTGGATGTTGGAACAATATTTCCCAATAAAAATCCCCACGGTTTCAGCGGTTCAATGTGATCGAATATAACTTTGAGAATTGCTGTTAAAGGAATAGAAAGAAACATGCCGGGAACTCCCCACAATGCTCCTCCAATCAAGACCACAACAACAGACAATAAAGCATTGATCTTTACTTTAGAAGCCACAATGCGCGGAATAATAAAATGATTATCTATAAATTGTATGATGAGGTACACGATCAGAACGAACAAAGCGTAAGAAGAACCCTTTGTAACAAATGCCATAATCATTGGCAACGCAATCGCGATGACTCCACCAATGTAAGGAATCACATTCAATAACGCACCGATGATGCCGAGAATAATTGCATAGTCAATTCCAAGAATTAATAATCCCATGGAATTGAGTGTGGCTATAATTGCTGCTTCAAAAAGAAGACCGATCAGGTAACTTTGAATAATTGTTTTTGAATTATGCAGAACTTCGAAGACAGCAGTATGATGTGCTGCACTAAAAAGCTTTCGAATAAAATCAAGCAACAGCGTCTTGTAAAAAAGAATCATAAAAATATAGACCGGGATCAGGACACCAATAATTAATACACCCGTAATCGTAGAAAGTGTTTGCCCGATAGCTCCTCCCATATTATTGATGGTTTCTTTTTCCGTATTCGCTATCCAGGCATAAATTTTTGATGGCCTGATGTTGAATTCCACGGAAATCCATTTTATTAATTGATCACTTGCTTCGGTAAACCGTTCTTTCAAAATAGGAAAGGTATCGCTGAACATGGATACCTGGGAAAGAATAATGTAAATAACACCGGCAGTTATTGCAATGGCGGAAACTACAGCAATGGTTATCGCAACAACCTTATTTATTTTTTTCCGAATCATAAAGTTCACAAACGGATTGAGCAGGATGGCGATAATGCCTGCATAAAGGAGCGGCAAAATAATGGTCTGCCCGATATACAGAATGAAAAAGAATGCAAGTATTCCGATTATGATTTGTGATAACTTAAGATAGAAAGGAAGACGAAGTGGTTCATTCATTTTTTTTAATTTCGGAGTGACACAATTTTCTATGCCTTCGTAAAATTAATTCTTTTTCAAATTCTTTTTAGCTGTATTCGAGATTGATTTGCCGAACTTATTCAGGTGATGGTTAAAGGTGTGTTTGAATTTCTCCCAGGAGATGTCAGGAAATTCTTTACTTACTTTAATTTCCGATTTCAGTTTAGCATTTTCCTCATCGAGAGCTTCGAGCTGCTTTCCATATACATAAAGGGTTTCGTCCTTTTCTTGTTTAGTTTCTGCATCTCCACCCTTGACATGTCCTGAAAAAACGACGGGTGGACTCACTCTGATTTTGGGATTATCAGGAACAAACGATGTCACCTTAATGGTTCCATCTTCCTTCTTCTCGCCATGCAGGAAATGCGGACCGGGATAATATTTGGAACGCCTCATCATAAAATAGCCGCCTTTTAGATACTCCCGAATGGCGTAGAACAGGCAGTTACTCCAGGTCAAGACCTCGCTGAGTTTGGATTTCATCCTTGTTACCAGGTTCTTCTCTTGGTTGTTGAGATTTTCCATCTTAGTTTAATTTACAAGTGAATGGTACCATGTAAAGATGAGTCTCTTACTATTGAAAAATGTTACACAATTATTCAAATAGATTACATAATTCACACATTTATAACGATCGAAAAAATTGAAAAGGTGATCTTTTATTTGCCGGAGCGGATATGTTCAATGTCTTCAATTAAAATCGGAATTGAATGTTGTTTCAATGCGAGTGCGTCGATGTTCTTATTCAATTGAATCAACTTTCTGCCATGAAGCACATTCACACAAAGAATTTCTTTAAGAGGTTCTCCTTTTAGTTTGTTATAGAAATCATAGTACAACCATCCGATTTTACGCTTGTTATTTTTAAGTTTTAACCTGGTGATCTTGTTTAAATGTGGAGTAACTTCTTCGAAGGTCATAGATAGTAGTTTAATATGAGAATGCAAAAACGCATCAGAATAAAGACGAATGTTAATTAAGAGTTTGAATCAGGAAATAATCGTAGCCCCCGGATAACGAAGTTTCCAGATTTTCAATGAAGACATCCGCTGAAGCACGATGAATGTTTTTGCATCCAGTTTTACTTTGATGTGATTAGATGCAGTATCGTTGATTTTTTTGATTGTGTTTTTCATGTTATTTATAATTTAAGTTTGTTTATTATTCAGTAAAGATGGCCGTACTTACCGTTAAACGTGTTACACAATTCTGAAGATAAATTACATGATTCACAGATTCACCAGGGTTATAAATTTTAATTTAAGTCTCAGCTATCCGAAAAAAAAGCATCGTTTGTGTTTCCACAAACGATGCACAACGAAACACACTTAACTTAACTTATCTTAATAGGAAGTTTTTAGTTCTACCCTTCTGTTCTGCGCTTGTCCCTCTTTGGTTTTATTATCCGAAATTGGTTGCGTTTCACCAAATCCTTTAGCTGTCAATCGTGATTCCAAAATTCCTTTTGACATCAGATATGTTTTAACAGACTCGCTTCTTTTTTGGGAAAGCGTCATGTTATAGGCATCATCTCCAACATTATCAGTATGTCCTTCAATACTTAAATTTGCTTCTTCGTATTTTTTAAGAATGTCAACCAATGCGTCCAGTTGTGGAAGCGAGACAGCTTTCAGTTTATCACTGTCAAATTCAAAGAAAATTTTACTCGCAATCTGTGTAATTTTTTTCACTTCTGCTTTTGTCATTTCAGGGCAACCTTTGTTAGCAATCGTTCCTTTTGTATCCGGGCAACGATCTTCATTATCAGGAACTCCATCACCATCCGAATCAGGGCAACCTTTGAATACTGCAAGACCGGCTTTGTCCGGACATGCATCTTCATCGTTGACTATTCCATCCTTATCATTATCCATCGGACATCCTGTTGCATCTACTTTATATCCGGCTTTTGTATCAGGACATTTATCATCTATATCAGCCACACCATCTTTGTCTGAATCCGGACAACCTTTTAGTTCTACTGTTCCGGCAGCATCAGGACACCGATCATCCATGTCTGCAATGCCATCACCATCCTTATCAGGACAACCTTTCAATGCTGATGTTCCGGCAAGATCAGGACAACGGTCATCCTTATCAGCAATACCATCATTGTCTTTATCAGGACATCCCTTTAACGCAATCACACCGGCAACATCCGGGCATTCGTCGATGTAATCGGCCACTCCATCTTTATCTTTATCAAGCGGGCAACCCGACTCATCCACCTTCACTCCTTTGGGAGTATCAGGACATTTATCCTTCCGATCGGCTATACCATCACCATCTGCATCTTTTTTATTTCCAAAATTAAATGTGACTCCGATTGAATGCATCAAATACATATCATTTCCATTTGCAATCACGCCATCTCTCGCATCACTGGTAGAATATAAGAACGTTTCCTGAACGTTCAGCATTACAGAAGGTCCCATACGCAAATTGAAACCTGCCCCGAACGACGGCGCTGCATAATCAAAATATGTTTTGTTGGAAGTTAGATTATTGGCAAACATCAAAGCTCCTACACCTCCAAATAAGTAAGGCCGGACAAACGCATCGGGGCCTAAAATATTAAACCTGAAATTAAGCGTACCCATAGTTAACTGCTGGCGAAAATGCGCGGTACTACTTGTAAAACCAAGCTCACCTTTGGTAATTAAAAGTGATGCGTCAATTCGTTCTCCAAGATAACGTGTTAGAGAAATTCCTCCAAATGCATAAAAGACTTTTCTCGTCCTATAAAAATCATTTCCCAAATCTCCGCTGTATTGTGTGGCACCGCCATGAAAGCCGACATTCCATTTTTTATCAGCTGTTTGAGCATTCGAATGAACTAAGAATGCGAAATAAAATAGTAGTAGTAGTTTTTTCATTTAGATAGTTGTTTAAATTATTTTCAATTTTCGCGTATAATATAATACTGCAAAGAAGAGCATCGTCCCCGCTAAAAGCGTTACACAATTCTTGAATTTAATTACATGATTCACACTTTTAATATGGATGATTTATAGAAATGGAATTCACCGGACTTGAATGGTCAAAATGGAAAAGCCGTTCTGATGCTTATAAGAACGGCTTTTATTTACTTTGAGAAATGTATTATTTCTTATCCGTGTTCGTTTTTAATCCCCAGACTTCCACATGTGCTTTTACATCCTTGCGGTTCGGAAGTGTTTTATAAACAAACACAATTTTCTTCAGGTTCCGTTCTCCACCATTTAATTCAATGACACGACTTTCACCTTTTTCTTTGATTGGTGTGTTGATTTTGACGTCTTGCTTGTCGCCACTTTCGTAATATATTTCCAGAGACATCAGATCAATAGGTGCTTCTGTAACTTTAAATTTAATGGAAGCAAACCGGTCCGCAACCAAAACAAGAATTTCATCACGTTCCTTTTGAAAGCTTACTGTCTGTTCACCGATTTTGTGCCAGCCCGCTTTGTCACTTAGCATGACTGCCGGTGTCTGTGCGATTGCTGTACCATAGCCTCCCGCGATGACAAGCAAAATAATTATTAGTTTCTTTTTCATCTTAGTTTGTTTAGTTTGTAATTGAATTATTACGGTGCAAAGTTGAATATCTGTGTGCTGAAAAACGTTACACAATTTTGCAAAGTTATTACATCATTCACACATGCGTGTTGTGCGCTTGTCCCGGAAATTATAAATGAAAGTAAGCCCTTGTGTTTCTCCATTGCTATAAGGAAGAAAACTAAAAGCTGGATTTTTGATTTTATGAAACTGTGGAACAAGTATTCCTGACAGCGTTCCCACTGTTATTCCCAATAAAATATCAGAAGGAAAATGCATACCGCCTTTAAGCCGCATATAGCCGGTGCCGGCTGTGATGACTGAGGCAGTTCCATAGAACACCCATTTTATTTTTGAAGTTGGATGATAATCAGCATATACCTTGGCAGCAAAAAAAGTTGATGTCGCTACCAGGCCCACATGCCCTGAATAGAAAGAGTTCTTCGGCTGATGAGCTTTTTTATCCTCTAACGATGTTGCAGCGTTGTATGTAAAGGGGCGGTACTTATCAATTGCGTAAGGAGCCATGGTTCCCAATAATCCGGTAATTGACATTGCTTCCCAGTATAAAAAAGTAAGCTTGTAGAAGTCGTGGTTCATGTCTTTGTCTGCAAGGAATAGAACAAGAGGTATCGGAACAACTGCGTAAAAAGGATAATAGCTATTTACATCAAGGCTCTTTGAGTAAGGATAAATACCCCATCTGTCAAACGCGTTAATGCTATTTGAGTTTAGGCTCTGCAATTGTTCATCGGTTGGAGTGCTTTTGTTATAAATTTTTGTGAATGCAAACAGCGACCATCCTGTGCCGATAACAACAATCGGAATATCAACACCCTTTTTAATTCTATAAACAGATTCCTTTTTAATTACAATATTTTTTTCTGCTCCTATGGGTTTTGATTCCGCGCGTAAACTATCCTTAGGCAAAGTATCCTGATAAACAGGAACGATGGAATCGGTTTGTGCATAGCCGTATGAAAACAAGAAGATAAATAATAAAGAGTGGAAGATCCTTTTTTTCATTTTGTGCAATGGCAAGTTTACGACTCGTCCTTTGTGCTGCGAACGAGAGAAATTCCGGAAATAAAAAATAAAATACCGAGCACTCCGAAAATTATTAATGCTCTCACATCGCGGCTGCCACCGGAAGTCCTGACAAACACTGCCGCGGCATAAATCAGCCCTCCGATTCCTAACGGTGTTAGTATTGTTCCAAATATCCTTTTAATGTTCATTTTGTTTGTTTTTTTTATTTCATTTAATGAGAATGCTGTTTGAATTAGTTACAGTTTTTTGGTGCTTCTCAATAAGATAATTCCACCAACTGCTATGAATGCAATGCCAAGTAAAGGTGACCAATTGAAACTGTGAGGTTCTGATCTGGTTATTTCAACGCTACCTAAACCAACCACTTTCTCTTTCGTAAAAAATTTGAATGTTGTAACGGCAGTCATCAATAAACCAACTATGAGAAGAGTAATGCCCGTTGTTTTCATTTGTTAATTTATTTATTCTTACTACAAATTAATGAATAGCTAAACCAAGTGTTGAAACTCCTGTTGAGAGATCAAGAAACATTCCGAGATGATCGTTGAAATGATATTCAGTTCCAACATGCAAATCGAGGTACAACCCACTTGAATTGTGATAGGCGTATTGATCACCATAATAATCACTGTCCCAGGTAACACTCCTGATCGTAAAACCCAATGAAGCGGCTAAATAGAAATCCCAGTCCTTACTTGCTTTCAGTAATTCATCAAAATAATAAGAGCCTTTAACACCGATGGGAACCACTGTTTCCCGATACGAATAATATTTGTAAGGATAATTTTTATTGCTATTGCCCCAATAATAGTCATTACTATAAGTATAGAAAGTAAGAAACGGAGCCAGGGTAAAATTTTTGGCAACATTCAATTCATAATTAATATGAAATACCGGTAATGAATGCCCGACATATCCATAGTATCCAATACCCAAACCGAGGTTAAGGGTCTTTCCATATTGCTCTTGGGCTGAACTATTAAAATTCAGCATTGCTGAGAATAATAATGTCATAATGATTGCCTTTTTCATAATTTTAGTTTTATGTTCCATTTTAGTTGGGATGAAGTATCTCACTCGCCTTTTGTTTGATGTTACTTGCCATTTCTTCAACCTTCTCGTCCGCAAGATTCTCTAATTCTTCGGCTTTAATCCGCAAAGCATTTACCTCATCCATTATTTTTTTCTTCAAACCTTCCGTAATATCTTTTGCTCCGCCTGCAATCTTGCTGCGGGTTTTGCTTCCTTTGTCTGGAGCAAATAACACTCCTAATGCTGCTCCTGCAAGGACTCCGATGAGTAATGCCCCAATCACTTTACCAGTATCATTTGAATTTTCCATATATGTTTTTTTAAAGAATGTTAACTGATGGGTTTTTTTCCTTGTATGACTCTTATTAATATTGCAATGATTGCAATTACTAGTAAGATGTGAATCAGTCCTCCTCCGAATGGATAAACGACAAATCCAATTAGCCATAATATAATCAAGATGACAGCGATTGTGTAAAGTAAATTTCCCATGGCGTTTGTTTTTAATTTGTAACTGAATTATTACACTGCAAATATGAATGGCCGTTGAGAGAAAGTTGTTACACAATTCCTCAAATAAGTTACATTATTCACACATGTTAGGAGGAATTGGGTTATTCAGGCGATTAATTGAACAACTTCCCGTTGCAATGTCAAATTTCCAAATAAGCTAAATAGTCCCTTCGTGGTAGGAGAGGTAGCTTTTTCAATAGTTAATCGCGCGATCAGGTAACTCAATGTGGATTCTGCGCCCTGATTAAGGTTTACGTGATTTTCTTCGAGCCCATCATAGCAACCACCGGTGCATGGGTTATAAATAATCTGGTGCAAATGATTTTGTCCCAGGAACCAATTGAAAGCGGTTTCCATTTTACGCAGATAATTTCCGTCTTTAAATGCATCATAAAACCTCTTCAGCGCAAGAATTGTGTAAGCAACATCAATTGGTTGTTCTCCAAATTGATCTGCGTCCATTCCTTTATGAAGCCAGCTTTTATTTGAAATAATTTTTATTCCATTTTTATTGAATGTGTGGGATAGGAGGAAGTCAAATGATTCTTTGGCTACTTCCTTGTATGTTTCTTCTCCTGTTTCAATCCAGGCACATAATAGGGCTTCCGGCAAAATGCTGTTGGCATAGGTCAGGTAACTTTCAAACCATTCCCAGTTTTTTTCTGATTCATGCTTGTACATTTGAACCAGTCGGTTTGCCAGTGTCTTAATTAAAAATAAATTTTCAGGTGATTTTGTTCGACGGTTATAGTAGTACAAACCTTTTATCGCAAATGCCATGGCCCGTGTAGAATGTGTTGTTACCAACCGAGTCAATGCCTGCTGTAGTATTGCTTCGGCGGTTGAAATCAATTCTGAAGGCAGGATGGAGCTTTGAGAAATCAAATATCCCAATGCCCAGATGGCTCTCCCATTGGCGTCGGCGAGATTGGTATCATTATTTTGTGTGGTGAATTTCCCTTCATGATCTGCATAATTTAAAAAGTATCCCTCATGCTGCTGACAATGTTTTATAAAACCGAGATAGGTACGGATGTAGGCCAAATCGTTTTCATCCCGTGTTAGTTCATAATGCATGCAGATTGAAATCAATGCACGCGAATTATCATCCAGCGTGAAACCGGAATTAAGATCAGGTTGATTGAATTTTGAAAACTGAATAATTCCGAAATCAGTCGTCATTTTTTTAACGTGAGCGAGATTGATTTCATGTAATTTGAAGTGTAATGAAATTTGACCTCTTGAAATATGTTTGAGCAGCATCGCATGCGCGATCGCAGAATTTTCCCAGGCAGTCGGACTAATACGCTGCAATGCATTGGATGTAAATACTGTCTTCAATTGTTCATCATTCAGTACACGTAAAATGCTTTCGGAAAGTTGAAGCGAATTTTGAAAATTAAAAATAATCCCAGCTCCATCAAGCAATTCTTTTGCGTGAGGAATGGGAGTGGAAATAATCGGGCAGGCGCAACTCATGGCATAAGCAAACGTGCCACTGACTGCCTGGTTAGGGTCTTTGGAAGTGAACAAGTAAATATCTGTAAGCTGCAAGTACTCCAGCAAATCCTGCAAGGGCAGATACCTGTTAATGAATTGTACATGCTGTTGCAGTTTTAATTCCTCCACTTTTACTTCCAGCATATTCCTGTACTTTTCTCCTTCCGATTTGATCACACCCGGATGTGTTTTTCCAATGATCAGAAATATAACATCAGGATTTGTTTTGATAATGGATGGTAAAGCATCCAGAGTCGTTTCAATACTTTTTCCAGAACTGAGCAGTCCGAAAGTGGAAAGAACTTTCCTTCCATTTAATCCATATTTTTTCTTCAGAAAAATTTTATCCAGATGCAGCACTAAGTGAGTGCCGTGCGGAATCACCGTAATTTTTTCTTTCGGCACATCATACTCATTCATCAGGATCTTCGCAGAGTTATTTGTCATTACGACAATTGATTTGCAGGCTGCGACAATGTATTTCACTTTTTCTTTTAATAATTCATCAGGGTTGGGCAGGACCGTATGAAAGCAAATGACAATTGGTTTAACAATGCCACGCAGGAATTGTAAAAAAAAATCTTCACTGATGTTCTGAAAGAAACCAAATTCATGCTGAAGCAAAACAATTTTAATATTGTTATTGCTGTTAATTGCAAGGCTAAGTTGGGTATATTTTGTTGCGTCATTTGTATCCAGCGTACAAGATACTTCTGCAGGATAAACATGGTTTACGTTTCCGGCTTCCACTGCACAGACCTTTATCGAAAACGAATTGCTGAATTTATTATTAAGCGCTTTAATCAGATCATGTGAGTACGTGGCGATGCCACATTCTTTCGGGGGATAGGAAGTAATACATAAAATTTCCGGTAATGATTGATCCTTTTCCTGTATGATCACTTGGTTCCGGTTTTCGGAAACAGCACCTGTGCTAAGAGGGTGTTTGAGTTTTAAGAACTCTTTGTACTGAATTAAACTACCGTTTGGGTTCGAAAAAATTTCAGTTCTCATTTCTTTTGATATTACTTACTAGTTCGCTTATTAATTTTTTCATACTCACGGAGGCACATCCAATCTGTTCGTCGGCCGCACCATAATATATATAGAGTGTATCATCAAACAATGCCGTGCCTGTAGGGAACACGACATTATTCACCTCTCCTTTTAGCTCCCATTCATGCTCCGGTTTAAATAAAGCATACGGAAGACGTGCAATTTCCTTTTGAGGGTTTTCCAAATCCAATAAAGCTGCACATGCCGAATACACATAACCTTTCGGTGTATCATGCACTCCGTGGTAAATCATCAACCATCCGTGTTCTGTTTCGATGGGTGGACATCCTCCGCCTACATAACTCACCTCGTGTTTATATTTCGGTGAAAGCACAATATTTTTGTCGAGGTGTAGAAAATAATTTTCCCAAAATTCATGGGTCAGCTCCTCTATATTATTGATCGCAACAATCTGTATGTCCGGGCGTATGCGGTGAAGGAAATATAATTTTCCATTTATTCTTCTTGGAAAAAATAGTACATTCTTATCCCAAAGCAGTGCTTTTTTTTCTCCCTGACTTAAATTATTATTGTGTGCACTGTAGCGGGAATATTTTACATTGAGCGGAGCATTGCACTCGGCTAGCCGTTTAAATTCTTTATAAGAAAATTGAGGCACAATCAATCCATGTCTTTCGAAATGCTTCAGATCAGATGAAGTGGCTAAGGCTCCCATTGCATTCAATCCGTTGTAGGCTGTGTAGGTGAGATAATACAAATCATCTATCTTCACAATACGGGGATCTTCAATTCCATGGGATTCATTTTCAGCATGCGGAACAAGAAAAGGAGTATCATGGCGTTCTTTCACGGTCAAAGGTCCTTCCAGTTTGCAGTAACCAATGGTGGAATAGTTGCCTCTGCGAACAGCCCTGTAAAAAAGGTGAACATGATTTCCCTCTCGAATTGCAGCAGGATTTAATACACCTTCGTTTTCAAATCCAAGTTCTGTTTTCCTGAGCAGGATGCCTTCCTTTTTTATTTCTATCATCTTCTTTTACCGATTCTGATCTTTCGGTTTGCCGTGTTCTTCTTCCTGTCTTTTATTCTGGTTCAACTCCGGATCTTTTTGTTCATTCGGATTTGTGGGTGTTACCTCTCGCTGTTGATTTCGTGCAGGCCTTTGCTCTTGTTGATGTGTCGGCTCTTGTTGTTCTCGTTGCAGCTGTTGTTGACGCGGGGTTGGATCTCCTCTCCTCTCAGGTACTGGTGTTATTTCACGATTCGGTTGTTCTTTAGCAGGTTGTTGGTGCTGCTGTTGTTGTTGTTGTTGCTGACGAGGAGCAGGATCTTCTCTCTTCTCAGGTGTTGGTGTTAATTGACGATTCGGTTGTTGTCTGGCAGGTTGTTGTTGCTGGGGTGCTTGTCTATCAGTCCCTGTTTTTCTTGACGGATTGTTCGCCGGTGCTGCATTCTGTTTATTATCCGGTTGTGTCTTGCTGCCGTTATCTGTCGGCTGTGATTTACCGATCGGATGTTCAGCTTTCTGAACTTTAGATGGAGCAACTTCTCTCCCCGACTTTTCAACGGAAGGCCTATACACACTTACTGCATTATTATTTGTTATTGCTGACTTTCCGGGTTTGCTTTCATTCTGTACTTTATAAACCGTTACCTCTTTTTGTGAAGCTCTTTGTACATCGGCAGCGCGAGGTCCTGCAACGTAGGTGCGGTTATTATCTACATAGGTATTATTGATAATTGTTGTATTATTAATAATCGTGGTATTACCACCGGAACCATTGTAGTAATTATGCCACTGGGGCTCATACATGTAAGATGGAGAAATAAATACCCACCAGTCACTCGGAGGATTATAGTTTCCAAAGGACATGCTGAGAGAAATTCCCGGACCCATCGGAGCCCATCCATAGTAATCGGAATTTGATCTCCACGTTACCCAAGCCGGTCCCCAATCTGTATCAGGTATCCACACCCAGCCATAATAGTTGTCATGCGTCCAGCGACCATAGTGAAACGGCGCCCAACCCCATGGATAATCGGAAACCCACATGTTTCCATATTCTGTCATTGCCCAATGTCCGCCTGAAGAATAAGGACTGAAACCACGTTCAGCATAAGGAGTCCATACATACCCATAGGAAGGATCATCGATCCATTGTCCGTAAGGAGATAAATCATCATAAAATACCTGGAAGGAAACACTTACTCCCTGTTGTGCATCTGTTTTTTGGGAAGACAATCCGATGCTAAGAACTGCTACACACAAAATCATTATTGTTTTTCCGATTATATTTTTCATGATATAAAGAATTTATTTTAGGCTGAATTAGTACAATACAAAATTGAGTATCTCCATGTTACAAAGCCTTACATAACTTTCAAAATATGTTATATCATTCTCACATTCGTAGAAACCTGATAGAGATTAATTAAAAAGCTTACCACAATAGTGCAGGATGTATTTCTAAAGAGAGTAGATTACAATGCTGATATAATTTTGTGCAATTCTTCTTTTGATTTTCCAAGTTTGACTTGAAGTTTTGCTAACATCTCTTCTTTCTTGCCTTCAGCAAACAGGAGATCATTGTCCGTTATGGTTGCAAATTTTTGTTTGAGTTTGCCTTTCTGCTCTTCCCAGGTTCCTTTTAGTTCGGTGGTATTCATTTTTTTTGAATAATAAATTGTGAAAGAATTTTCACTATGCAAAGGTGAGGTATCCTTCATAAAAAGCATTATATAATTCCGGAAATTACTTACATCATTCACACATTTCTGAAACGTTTGCAGATGGCAAAAAATATTTCAATCGTTGATCAGAAGAAAAATGATTCATTCCATGTAATTAATTTTTAACCGGGACTACAGTCTTAACTGGCTCTTCTGTTTCAATAATTATTTTTTCAAAACTCACTGCATAATCACTCGGGCGGATCTTATGACCGTGAAGGTGTGCATACACGTGCGTAAACTCCGCACCGAAGTATAAGATGATGGACGAATAATAAACCCAGACAAGAATGATGATGGTTGAGCCGGCTGCACCATAAACGGTTCCGATCGGTGACTTGCCGAGATAATATCCGATTACAAATTTTCCAAGCATGAAAAGAAAGGCAGTAAAGAAGGAGCCGGTACGCACATGCTTCCATTTTATTCTTCCGTCAGGAAGAATCATAAAGATGGTTGCGAATATGATACTGATTACAGAAAAAAGAATAAATAGATTGATTGCATAAACAACATAGATTGTCAGTTGAGGAAAAAAATTCAGTAGGCCATCGCTGAGTAGCTCTAAAAGCGAACTCATGATGAGAGAAACCAGCAGAATAAAACCCATACTTGCAATCATGGAAAAAGAAAGCAGCCGGTTAAGCAACAGTTTAAGCAATCCTTTCTTCGGCTTTGGTCTCAACCCCCAAATAATGTTAATCGAATCCTGGATTTCTGCAAATATTCCTGTTGCTCCTACCAGCAAAACTATGATGCTGACAATGTGTGCAAGTCGCGAATTGACAGCAAGTGCGGAATTCTTAATTGTATTTTGGATTTGTAGAGCAGAGTCGGAACCAACCAACCCGGCAATCTGCTCATAAATTTTTCCCTGTATCGCTTCCTTGCCAAACACAAATCCGCATATTGTAATGATTACAATGAGCAAAGGAGGGATAGAAAAAATGGTGTAGTAAGCAAGGGATGCGCTTAACTTCAAGCCGTTGTCTTTTCTAAACTCCTCAAGGGAAATCTTCAGCGCTTTCCAGAATTTTTTTATCGTTGTCATTTTATTTCTTTGATGACTCAAATTCCATTCTGCATTTAGAAAGATTGGGAGTATGATTAAATAAATAAAAGATCCTCTGAAAAAAATTTTCAGAGAACTCTATTGCTGCAAGATCGCATGAACTTAGGTGTGCAGGTTCTGCAGACTACCAAGTACGCCAAACACCCTGAGGAGCCAAATCACAACAACAATTACGACGACCGCATTCAGCATACTTTTGATTGTACGTTGCATCGGAATATAGGCGTTCACCAACCAAAGCAAAACTCCGACAACAATCAGGATGATTACAACATTGAGAATAGGCATGAGAATGATTTTAATTTGTAATTAAATTATAACATGACAAAAATCACGATCATCATTCTCAAAATCATTACACAATTCTCAAAAAATGTTACATGATTCACACATCCATGTTTTATTTCATCAATTGCAGCCTGAAATACATTCTACCTGTAATTCAGACTTAATATCTATCCTGTGATACATGAGCACGGTTTCGTAACGACCATAAAAATCAATTTCAAAAAAGCCCTCTTCATTCCACCGCTGGCATTCCTCATCGTTCTTACAGGATTCCGCTTTGACGTGATCAATTTTACTTCCGGCTCCACTCACAATGTAATGTAGACTGTCATTAAAGAAGTATTCGAGTGAATGTTCGTGTCCGCTTACATAGTAAATATCAGGATGATGCTGTGCTTTGAGTAAACTATCCAGGTGGACAGACATCTTATGATATGGAGGATAGTTCGCATTTGAATCTGCAAAACGTCTGACCATTCGTTGCCAAAATACCAGTGGAAGTGAATGATTTCCCTTGGAATGAATGGGATGATGAGCCACTACAATAATTTTCTGATGCCTGGATGATCCATCTGTAAGTTGGTCCTGGAGATCAGCATAAAATTTATTCAGTAACAAACTGTCCACCTTACCTTTTCTTCCTTCTTCAATAATCAACCGGAACGAATCAATAAAAATAATTCTTGTTTTTCCATCATTGAATTCTTTTGATACCGGCCCCGGACTTCCATCCTTCGGAAGAAATGTTCCGTTTTTACTATTCAGTAAGGTGGTGAAGTTCTTTAACGAATCTTCAATGAAAGATTGCTCAGCCTTCAGACGTTTCTTTCCTCTTTTCAGATTAATATGATTGAACCAATCGTGGTTGCCCGGAATAAAATAGGCGAAGCCTTTGTATCCCTTCAGAATATTTAACTGGGACATAATTCTACTCCCGGCTTTTTTACTTCCATCATATCCTCCTGCTTCAAGTTTTACTAAACCAAAGAATGAATTGATGTAACAGTTATCACCAAGAAAAACAACGGCGCTGTTTGGATTATCTGAAAGTTTAATTCCTAAATCGCGAAGTGTCGCTCCGGTTGTATCTCCTTCGCCTGCATCACCAACAAGAAATAATTTAAAAGTCGGTACGACAGGAGTTTGAGCAAATCCGGAGATGATCAGCAAATAAAAAAATGAAATGACAAGGGCGATAATATATTTCATCTGTTACACAACAGTACGAAAATAATACTAAGGATTATCGGTTGTCACCTCCTGGGCCAGTCGCGCAGCATCCGGAGTTTTTTCAATATCCTTATCCAATGTATACAAAGCATTGCTGGTCGCCTGTTCACCGCCCGAGATTTTTATTTTGTCCAACAAACTGATGGCAAGATTTTCTTCCTCTGTTTGTTCTTTCACGAACCATTGCATGAAATTCCATGTTGCCCAATCTTCTTCTTTGAGGCACATCTTTACTACTTTATAAATGGACCTCGTATTATCCACTTCCTGCTCAAATACTTTTTCAAAACAATTGTTGACACTTACCGGATCTTTAGCCGGTGCAGGGATGGCAGTCACCTTCACTTTTGCTCCTCTTTTTAAAATGTATTCGAGCAACTTCATCATGTGGTTACGTTCTTCCTGCGCATGACGGAAAAGAAAATTTGCAATGCCAGCGTACCCATGGTTATCAGCCCATGCTGCATACGCTAAATAAATCTGCGAAGCATGCGCCTCTTTTGTCATTTGGTCATTTAAAGCAGTTGTGAGTCTTTCTGAAAGCCTGCTCGTTTTCATAACACGTGTGATAAGGATTATATAGTTTTAATAAATTTTAATTGGATGCAATTCTTTTGAGTTCATCCACTTAATGCCTTAGTTCTGAATAAGCACTAGGTTAGGTGAAGCAGGATAATAAATGCAACCTACTACTGATGAATTATTTAAAAAAATATAATAGGACTTTTTTCCAGCAACCGGATTTGATGATTGACCAATTAGCTAATCATCAAATCAGCTAATTACTTCGCTCAGCATTAAATCAGCCAAGAGGTTTTCTGCCCTGAATAACTCTCAGTAAGATCATGATGATAGCAATGACAAGCAGAATGTGAATGAGTCCTCCTCCGAATGGATAAACGACAAATCCAATCAACCAAAGAATGATTAATATGACGGCTATTGTATAAAGTAAATTTCCCATAGTTTTTAGATGTTAGAAATTAAATGTTATATGTGAGATTTTCTCATAATCTCTGATCTCATGTCTTTTTATTTAATAGTTATCAATCGGTATCCTTGAATGAATTTTCTAATTCTTCCCAGTCATTGTGAATACTTTTCTTGAAAGCTTCCCAGTTCTCGCTTCCCTGGTCTTTGTAGTCTTCTAATTTTACTTTCATGGCATGATTCTTTTGTTCCAGGTCTGCAACGTTCTTTTCAAGTTTTGCTTTCGCTTCCCCTTTTTCCTTGGATGCTTTCACTTTGAGATGAGCGATCTTGTTTTCATTATCGCTGATTTTAAGTTCAAAATCATTTTTGAAGTTTTGCCATTCTTCTGCATATTTATTCTCCGCTGCTTTCAAATCCTGTTTGGCATCTGCAACATTTTCTTTTGCATCTTCCACTTTTTTTTCTGACGGGTTATTGCAGCCTGTTAAAACTGTTCCTGTTATCAAGATTATCAAGGCAGGTGTTATGATGTGTATCTTCATTTAAGTATGTTTTTAAAAATGATGAATTGATCTATTTTCACGACAAAAGTGTGAACATTTAATCCGCGATCTGTTACACAATTTTAAAAATAAGTTACATCATTCACACATCCGGACGAACTCCTTTCCTGTGCTTCTTTAACCGGATAACTAACAATTACAATGGATGGATAAGAAATATAATGACTGAAAATATTCTCATTTATTTACAAGGGCCCAGTGCCAGCCAGATCACTACAAAAATAATTACAACACTAAAGCAACCGCTTCCTAATTTTTTTGCTCCATATCAGGCGATCAGACCTCTGAAAATAGTATTCATACGCTCAAATTTTATTGATTAAAATTACAGTGATTTTTTTACGCTTGAGGGAGGAATGAGTTTGCCACGATGCATTATTATTCATGATTTTTACTTTCAAGAACTTCTCTGGTAAGCTTAAACCTTGACAATAATGCGTGCACTAATTTTTGACCTGTGGATTTAATTTTATCCAAATTATCAGTGGCTAAACGTGTAACAATGGTTTGCAATACGACACCGGCAACTATTTTAATGGGATTATATGAAGAACGAAACAAAAGATTTTTAACCAAATATCCGGATGCAACTCCGATTGCTGTTTTACCGATGCCATTTCGTACATCAGGAGAATGGATTACTTCTTTTAATGTATTCTTAATGAGATTAACCGGCTTGAAGCTTTCATATGTTTTACGAAAATGCTCTTTCAAGTCTTTCATTTCTTCATCGCGTTTTATTTCCAACAGCATGATTGCCCGCTTAAGTTGATCGTTTGGACTTTCCTGTTTCATTTTATTTTTCTTTTAACATTTGAGCAATGATGGAATCATTAACAGGTGTTTTTATTAATCGTCCTCGGTTGTAATGTAAAATCAACACAACAACTAAATAGAAAGCGGCAATGCTAAAAAATCCGTAGTATAGTTTGCCCAGGAGGTCACCAAGCCATAAAGCTATTCCGATATTTACCATGAGAATAATTGAAAAAACAATAATTACAATGGCAAGCCTTGCCACCAATGATGAAACAACATCTGCCGATTTATCAATAGCCTTCAGCTTAAATAAATCTAAAGTTGTTTTTGCATACACGTCCGTCTTTTCAAATAACGTTTCCAGTAATGTTTCTTTTTCTTCCATACTTTTTTGTTTTTACTGACAGGTTGATTAGACTTGTCCAGCGGATTTAACTGGCATTGCACTTTTTATTTCTCTCTTTACTTCCTGTGCCTTTTACTTTCCTTGTTCAATTGTATCGTAAGCGTTTCCTTTTGCAGATTTAAACCTGTCAGTGATGCTTTCGACAAAGCAGTCCAATCGGACTTGCAGATCTTCCATGTAATCATCTCCTTTTTTTGAAATTTTTTTTCGGGTGTTCGATCCCTTATCCGGTGCGAGCAAAATTCCCATTATTGCGCCGGCGGCTAAACCAACAAATACGCCTGTTAATACTTTTCCAGAACTCATTTATTTTTGATTTAAATTGTTTGCATTAAAATTTTTGCTTTTCGATTAATTTTGTTTTGCTGCAGGTGCTGCCTGAATGCCCGGATGCCCATTTAATTTTCACCACATCATTTATTTTTTCCCATGCGACTTATCAAGAAGATGATTAATGCAATTACCGCGATTGCTATAAAAATTCCCACTCCCATTCCTGCTTTAAAAATCCCTCCTACCACAGCACAGCTTGAAAATGTTGTGAGCATCGTAATAAATGACGCGATTTTGAATGTTTGTTTTCAAATCATTCCCGACTTACGATTGAGAAGAATATTTTGGGTTGACTGCACTTTTTACGTCGTGTCGGGCGTCATCCATTTTCGCTTTTCCCATTTCAACTAAATCTTTTGCACTATCAGCTACATTTTCAAATTTATCGGTAACACTTTTAATGCGTTCTGAAAATTTGTTTTTTAATTCATCCACAAAGTCATCTGCTTTGTCTGTCATTTTTTTTACAGTATTTGATCCTTTATCGGGAGCAAATAAAATTCCCAATGCTGCACCAGCGGCTATACCGGCTAGTACTCCTAATAATATTTTTCCTGAGCTCATTTTTTTATTTATTTAAATTATGAAATTAGTAGTTAAGACTTCGCACTTAACATTGCGTACTATCGTTTCTTTTTTTGGAGTGGATACTTTATAAAGAGTTGTTTTAATTAGTTCTATGAATACTGTTGATTAAATTCATTTTCCGGAAAGGTTCTTTTTTGTTTATTGCTTTCATACGTGAGTGCTGAAAATTCAAGACGTAATTTCAGTTTAGCTTCTTCTTCTGTAAAGTTAAATTGGAATGCAGCCTCCTTCATAGTAATGTGCTGTGTATAAAGGATGCTGATAAGTGATGTTTCGTCCTTGTTGTCTTGGGTGCAAATCAGTCCGCGTTTCATTAATTGGTGTCTTGTAAAACGATTGGTATGGCGTACTAAATAAGTACAAAGCACATACTTGTATTTTGAAAGAATTTTATCCTCCTTTAATCGAATGAAAACTTCTTTGAAAATTTCTTCTGCCACAATCCTGTCATCCGTAAGATGATACACAATGCCGAACATGACAGGTGCATATTTATCATACAAGTGCCCCCAGGCTTCAAGGTTATTTTCCCCTATTAATGAAAGAATGTTTTGATCTGATATGCTTTCATTTTGAATACCCACTCTGTAATTTTTCATATTGATACACAAAGATCAATTCCTCAACTGAAAAAATCGTTACACAATTTTTAAAATAACTTACATCATTCACGCATTTATTTTTAGGCTTATCGTTCGTCTATAGAAAGTAAAACAGCAACAAGTTTTAAAGCTTGTTGCCGTTCTTATGAACAGCATTCATGGGTATAAGTGCTGTCTTGTTATTCGGAATGAATTATTTCCCTTTGTTTCCGTTGGAACTTTTTTCCTGAGTTGAAGATTTCTCTCCGGCCACAGGTGTGCGGCTTTCACGACCGGGCATTTTTGTTCCTTCATCATTTGATTCTTCATTCTTGTTATTCTTAGATGAAGAATTGTTTTGCTTGCTGCTATCCTCAGTGGATTTGCCGCTTTGATTTTCCTGCTGCCCTTTTGGGTTACTCTGACTCGTTGAGTCTTTTTGGCTTTCTTTCATTTAATTTTTAGTTTAAATTGTTTGAATTAAAATTTAGGTTCTTCAGTGCTTTTCTTTTCAAAATGAGTACCGTCTTTTTTGGGGTTACCTTGGTTTTGTTGCTGGCCTGTTGGAGTTTTTAAGGCTTTCTCCTCTGTAGAAACTTCTTCTTCCTCTTCTTCATCAGTCCTGTTTGTTGAAGAAGGATTGCCTTCTTTTTTCTGGTTGCCTTGATTTTGTCGGCTACCTTGATTCTGTTGTTGACCAGTTGGAGTTTTTTGTTCCTGTTGGTCTTTTTGGTTTTCAGTCATTTTTTATTTATTTAAATTAGGAGTTAAGATTTCGCACTTAACATGGCGCAATTCATTTTAGATAAGAGTTTAATTTTCTATTTGCGTTTAGGCGAATCAGTTTACGTTCTTTCAGTAGCTGCATCGTAACGAGCTGTGTATGTCTTAACAGGCACGAATAAAGTGAGTAACTGAAATGAGAGAGGATTTGCTTTTCTTTTAATTGAAGAAACGCTTCTTTGAAAATTTCTTCAGCAATCGTTTTATTATCTGTCAGGTTACGGATAATGACGCGCATCGCAAATGCATATTTATCGTACAAAAGTTCCCATGCTTCAAAATTGTTTTCGGCAATGAGTGAACGAATATCCTGGTCTGATATGTTGTTAGCGTTCGTGAACATTTTATTTTATGTTAAATCTAGGACAAAGATCAGAAGCATGAAAAGATAAAGTGTTACATAATTTTGAAAATTAGTTGCATGATTCACACCCTCATTTAACCGTAACATGAGATAAAAAAAAAGAGACTGTCTCTTAAAAATGGACAGTCTCCTGAAATCTATTATACTTTAATTTAAGCCGGCTTTTTCACCATGCTCGATTGAAGCGTTACTGCCGTTTGTGCGAGTAACCTTCCATTGATGGATGCACCTGTCTGTAAATTAATTCCTGTTTGTCCAAGAATGATTCCTTCAAAATGACTGGTCGTTCCTAAGGTAACAGCACCGGCAACTTGCCAGAAAATATTCTTTGCCTTTGCGCCGCCTTTCAAAATAATTTTCACTGCAGAACTCATATTGAGTGTTCCGTCAACCTGGAATATCCAGATATCACTTGCACTTCCTGAAATGGTAATGTTGGTCGGGATAACAACATCACTGGTCCATTTATACAAGCCGGGACTAAGTGTTCTTCCGCCGATATTTCCTGCACCCAGGTTCAGAAAATTTGGGTTGGGACGTCCGGCTGCATCTGTGTATGCAGTTTGCATATTACCTACGGCCGTAGTTAAACGTGTTGCATTCGTCACCCGGCATGGAAGCGGACCTGCTGCATCCACTGAGTAGATGGTTCCTGTTACTTCTGTGCAGGTTAAAAGAATTGCTGCTCCTGTGATTGGACTTGATCCAACATCTCCGGTAATAGCTGATGGATAGACATCGGTAATTCCTGATGTTGACAGAATCGTAAATGATCCTGCAAGCCCGAGATTCACGGCAGCCAATGTTCCAGGTCTGTTCAATGAAGATGTTCCTGATAAATCTCCTGGTGCAGAAGCCGGGGCATTCTGCTCCTTTTCACAACTTGTCATAAATACTCCCAAAAGCATCGCTCCGGTAAGCACGAGATTAATCGACTTATTTTTCATTTCGTTTATTTTAATTGTAACGGATTTGTTACGGAACAAAGTTGATGGTCTTAACCCGAAAAAGCGTTACATAATTTTTGATTTATGTTTCATCATTCACACATTAGTCATTAGTC
>JAYVUK010000040.1:0-76568 GCA_043787975.1 Bacteroidota bacterium | reverse complement strand
CGGCTGATGCAGGATTTGGATTTTCCGATTATAACGCCAATTTCATATTGCTTCTTTCCAGCTTTAATGAGCGCTTCAATTTGATACCTTTGTTCAAGGCTGAGGTGAGTGTAGTTCTTAGACATAAGCAATCCAAAGATTACGCTTCTCAGCGGATTTTTCTCAAGGGATCCTTAAAAAATCCCTTGGGAAAAATCTAATCTTTAGGTTGCACTTATCACTTGAACACAGCAACCATTAAACTGAATGATTTGTATGCTTCTTCAAACTCACGAATCATATCCTCCACAATTTGCTTCACCGGTTTGATGTCATGAATCATTTCAACAGACTGTCCGGCACACCATAGGTTGTGATGTGTTCCGGGCTTCACAGCATCTTCAAGCCATTTCATTCCCCGGACATTCACCAGCATCTTGAAATATTTTTTTGTACGTGGGTTTTTACTTAAATATTTTTCAATTTTATTCTGATGAAGTCCGATCTTTTGCGCGTACGTTGTATTGATAATGGAACACGGGGTTCCGCTGATGCGATCCGTCATCACAATATCATCCATTCCGGAATCGACAATTGCATTTTTGTAATCGTCAGGAACAGTTGCTTCTGTGCTTGCAATAAACCGTGTTCCGATATAAGCCGCTGATGCTCCTCCGGCTAACACGCTATATACTCCACTTCCGTTTGCAATTCCTCCGGCAGCAAGAATCGGTTTGCCGGGAAATTCTTTTTTCAATGCTTCCATTAACAAGATCAATGGAAATGGCCCGGCATGTCCTCCGGCTCCCTGGCCAACGGCAATAAATCCATCACATCCTTTGTCAAAACTTTTTTTTGCATGTGTGAGATTGGTGACGTCACAAAAAACCTTTGCTCCATAACTATGAGCCGCATCAATGGTTGGTTTTGGGTTTCCAAGCGAGGTGATGTAAACCGGTACTTTATTGTCTACACATACCTTCAAATGCTTCTCAAACAACGGATTTGTCTTTTGAACAATCAGGTTGACACCATACGTTCCCGGCTTTCCTTTTTGCTCTTCGAGTTTCTGATTCAGATTTTCCAATACGCGATTCAACTCTTCATCACTTCTAAAGTTTAAGGATGGAAAACTTCCCATGATGCCACATTCAATGGCTTCTTTCACCATCACTTCGTTACTGACTAAAAACATCGGAGCCATGATGAGTGGAAACCGGATGTTCAGAAGCTTTGTCAATTCATTTTGTAAAATCATAGAACCAAATCAGGTTTCAAAGCTATGAAATGCATGTGAAACCTGACATTTATTTTGTCTGAAGATTGCCATGATTTTATGTTATCATGTTTTTAAGTTGTTAAGTTGTTTGGCAGAACGAATGTGGGATGGTACAACCTAACAACTTTGTACATAACAACCTTTCTCTTTATTCTCCAGGCTTCTCCCTTTAGCGTTGTTGAAATGTGATGAATAAAAAAAAATGTAATGCGTTTTCCATTTGTAAAAATCATCTATTTTGCAACAAAGGAATCAGCAACAATTTTCTTTTTATTACCGTCTTCACAAGAACTGAACTGAATGATTGACAGGATTTTTGACATCCCTGAAAAGCAAAAGAATGACTTTCCAAAACAAGACGCATTGTGTGGGAAAGAAAATGGCGTTTGGAAATCTTACAGCACGGAAGATTTCATCCGTACCCGGAACAATGTCAGCTTTGGCTTGCTGGCATTGGGTTTAAAGAAAGATGATACAGTTGCATTGATTTCAAACAACCGTCCTGAATGGAACTTTCTCGATCTCGGAATGTTGCAGATCGGAGTTGTGAATGTTCCTATTTACCTGACATTGAGTGAAAGTGAATTCAAATTTATCCTGAATGATGCTGAAGTGAAATATGTTTTTGTTTCCGATGAATCACTCTTTCAGAAGATTCAAAACATCAAAAAAGATGTCCCTTCTCTTGTTGACATCTACACCATCAACAAAGTGACCGGAGCAAAACATTGGTCTGAAATCACAGATTCAGGAATAAAAAATCAGGATGAACAAAGACTTCAGAAACTAAAAAGTGAAATCAAACCGACTGATCTTGCAACAATTCTGTATACATCAGGAACCACAGGAACTCCCAAAGGTGTGATGCTTTCACACGACAACATTCTCAGCAACGTAAAAGCAACCGTGCATTTACTTCCGTTTGATTCGCGCGGCAGAGCGCTGAGTTTTCTTCCGCTCTGTCATTCGTATGAGCGCATGCTAACGTATGTGTATATGTACTGCGGTGTTTCAATTTATTATGCCGAGAACATGGATAAGTTGATGGAACATTTCAAAGAATTACATCCTGACGGCTTTTCAACAGTTCCCCGATTGCTCGAAAAAGTATACGATCGCATTGTTGAAAAAGGAAAAGAACTAACCGGAATTAAGAAGGGATTGTTTTTCTGGGCGCTCGATTTGGGTTTGCGTTACGAATTGAACGGAGCCAATGGATGGTGGTATGAAACACAATTGAAACTGGCAAACAAACTCATCTTCAGCAAATGGCGCGAAGCGCTCGGTGGAAGCGTGAAAGTGATTGTTTCAGGAGGCGCTGCATTGCAACCGCGTTTGGCAAGAGTTTTTTGGGCGGCAAACATTCCGGTGCTTGAAGGATATGGGCTAACAGAAACTTCACCGGTGATAGCCGTTGATAATTTTGAACCTAACAGTATCATGTTTGGAACAGTTGGTCCGGTGATTAAAAGTGTCTCGGTAAAAATTGCCGATGACGGAGAAATACTTTGCAAAGGCCCCAATGTCATGTTGGGTTATTACAAACGTCCTGATCTGACTGCTGAAGCGGTTACCGATGGATGGTTTCACACAGGCGACATCGGCACACTTGTGCAAAATCGTTTTTTGAAAATCACAGACCGGAAGAAAGAAATGTTTAAGACTTCCGGTGGCAAATACATTGCTCCGCAAGCGATCGAAAATAAAATGAAAGAATCGTTGTTCATCGAACAGGTGATGGTGATTGGAGAGAACAAGAAATTTCCATCCGCTTTAATTGTTCCTTCTTTTCCACACTTAAAAAAATGGTGTGAAGTGAAAGGAATACCGTTTAGTACAAATGAAGAGATGATTCAAAATCCCGAAGTCAAAGCCCGTATCCGAAAAGAAGTGGATGAGTTCAACAAAGACTTCGGACAAACCGAACAGTTAAAAAGATTTGAACTTCTTCCGCAGGAATGGACGGTTGAGACCGGTGAATTAACGCCGACTTTAAAGCTCAAAAGAAAAATAATTTTTGAAAAAAATCAGACATTGATCAATAGAATATATTCTGAAATCAATTGAACACAGATCATCATGATGATTAAGATTTTCTTAAAATCATAAAAAACCTGTGTTCCTTTTAAATAAAATATGACTGCAAGAAGAATTCAATCAGTGACCGTTCTCGGCTCAGGTATTATGGGATCAAGAATAGCTTGTCATTTTGCCAACATAGGACTGAATGTTTTATTACTAGACATTGTCCCGAAGGAATTGACGGAAGAAGAAATCAAAAAGGGATTGACTTCCGATTCCCCGTTATTCAAAAACAGGATTGTCAACACAGCTTTGCAGAACACGTTGAAATCAAATCCTGCTCCACTTTATAAAAAATCTTTTGTTTCAAGAATCAAGACTGGGAATTTTTCAGACAACATGAAAGACATTGCGTCCAGCGATTGGATTCTTGAAGCAGTGGTAGAAAATCTCGACATCAAGAAAAAAGTTTTTGATGAAGTGGAAAAATTCAGGAAGCCGGGAACCCTGATCACCACCAATACGTCAGGCATCCCGATTCATTTAATGACGGAAGGAAGAAGCGAGGATTTTCAAAAACATTTTTGCGGCACACATTTTTTTAACCCGCCACGTTACCTCAAACTCCTTGAAATAATTCCAACACCGAAAACGGATCCTTCCATTGTTGATTTCCTCATGAACTTCGGTGATCTGTATGTTGGAAAAACAACGGTATTGTGTAAAGACACTCCAGCGTTCATTGCAAATCGCATCGGAATTTTTTCCATCATGTCACTGTTTCATCTCGTTGAAAAAATGGAATTCTCCGTTGATGAAATTGATAAACTGACCGGACCGGTTCTCGGACGACCAAAATCGGCAACCTTCAGAACCTGCGATGTGGTAGGGCTTGATACGCTGGTGAAAGTTGCAAATGATTTATATGAACGTTGCAAAGAGGATGAAGGGAGAGAAAGTTTTAAGCTTCCATCTTACGTTAAAAAATTAATCGACAACAATTGGCTCGGAGATAAAACCAAACAAGGTTTTTATAAAAAGGTAAAGAGTGCTGATGGAAAATCTGAAATCCTTTCGCTCGATTTAAAAACATTTGAATACAAACCAAAAGGGAAAACAAAATTTGCAACACTCGATCAAACCAAAACAATTGACAATCTAAAAGACCGAATAAAGGTTTTGTTTGCAGGAACTGATAAAGCCGGCGATTTTTATCGTGAATCTTTTTGCAGTTTGTTTCAGTACATCACCAATCGCATCCCCGAAGTTTCCGACCAACTTTATAAAATTGATGACGCCATTTGTGCAGGCTTTGGCTGGGAGATGGGTCCGTTTGAAATGTGGGATGCTCTTGGCGTGGCAGAAACAGTGAAGTTGATGGAACAACGAAATCAAAAACCTGCTCAATGGGTGTATGATATGCTGGGAAAAGGAAACAAAACTTTTTACAGCTACCAGAAAAACTTCAAAACCTATTACGACATTCCAACTTCTTCTTATATCTCAAAGTCGGGAGCCGAAAATTTAATTGTACTGAATGCAAGACGTGAAAAAACTGTCTGGAAAAATTCAGGATGCAGTATAATTGACATCGGTGACGGAATTTTAAATCTTGAATTTCACACCAAGATGAATACGATTGGCGGAGAAATCATTCAAGGTTTCAACAAAGCAATGGAACTCGCAGAAAAAGATTTTCGCGGACTGGTGATTGCGAACGAAGGACAAAATTTCTCTGCCGGTGCAAACCTGGGTTTGATATTCATGTTTGCAAGTGAACAGGAATTCGATGAAATTGACCTGGCCGTTCGCGCCTTTCAAAACATGAATATGCGGATTCGTTATTCTTCCGTGCCGGTTGTGGTAGCGCCTCACGCACTATCGCTCGGAGGTGGATGTGAAATGACATTACATGCTGACCAGGTTGTGGCATCGCCGGAAACGTATATCGGTTTGGTTGAATTCGGAGTCGGACTGATTCCCGGTGGCGGAGGAACAAAAGAAATGACGCTGCGTGCATCGGATGCTTTTTCAGATGGCAACATAGACGAACAAGTTTTGCGGGAATATTTCCTTACTATTGCTATGGCAAAAGTTTCAACGTCAGCACATGAAGCTTTCGATTTAAAAATTCTGCGTCATGGTTTAGACGAAATTTGCATGAACCCCGATCGTTTAATTACTGAAGCAAAGCAGGCTGCCATTACGATGGCTGACAATGGCTATGTAAAACCAACCATGCGAAAAGACATCAAAGTACTTGGCAAAAGCGGGCTGGGGATGATTTATGCTGGAACCAACTCCATGTATTCCGGTCATTTTATTTCTCAACACGATTTGCTGATATCCCAAAAACTTGGTTATGTCATGTGCGGAGGAGATTTGTCAGCATCTTCGTTCGTATCTGAACAGTATTTACTTGATCTTGAAAGAGAAGCCTTTTTATCTTTATGCGGTGAACGAAAAACGCTTGAAAGAATTCAAAGGATTCTTACTTCGGGGAAAGCATTAAGAAATTAACTTTGCACCATCATCCAAAAAATATGAAACCAAACACGATCAAAAATTTTCTTTTAATCTTTTTATTTGCCCTTCCGCTTTTCTCTTTCTCACAGGCGAGCGAAGAGAAGCCGAAATATGCACCGGGAAAAGAAAAGCATCGTAACAAAACCGATGAGCTTGGCAGAAAACAAGGAACATGGCTTTTTTATAACACCTTCGGAGAAAAACTTTCTGAAATTGATTTTGTCAATGATAAAAAGGAAGGAATGGAGAAAAAATATTACGGGTATGACCGTATCCGCGAGGAGCAGGAATTTCTTGGCGGCATAAAAGAAGGTCAATACACAAAATACTTTTTCACCGGACAGGTTCAATTGGAAGGTCAGTACAAGGATGGAAAAAAAGAAGGGAAATGGACAAAATATTTTGAAGATGGAACCATCCGGTCAGAAGGTTCTTATGCCATTGGAAAAAGAGAAGGTGTTTGGAAAACATATAACCGCAAAGGAGTTGTGGTGGGACAAGCAACCTACAAGGGGGGAACTGATACGCAGGTAATCGAAGCGCAGCAGAAGAAAAAAGACGATGATAAGAAGGCTGCGGAAAAAAAGAAAGATGATAAGAAAGTACCGACTCCTGTTCAAACTCCGTCTCCGGCTGCTAAAGACAGTTTGAAGGCTAAGAAAAAGTAAACCAATCGAAGTTGGAGGTTGGAAATTAGAAAATGGAATTTTATTCATTAGACTAATTTCCCTCATCAACTTTGATCCATCCATATTCTAACTTCCAATTTCTAACTTCTAACTTCTAACTTCTAATATCTAATCTCCAACTTCTAACATCCAGTTTTCATTAAATGAACGCATATATAATTGCAGGATTCAGATCAGCTGTCGGAAAAGCACCCAAAGGAAAATTTCGTTTCACACGCCCTGATGATCTTGCCGTGGAAGTGATTAAACAGTTGGTCGCATCTGTTCCTCAGTTAGACAAAGAACAAATTGACGATGTCATTGTTGGCAATGCGACTCCCGAAGCCGAGCAAGGTTTGAATATCGGCAGAATGATTTCACTGATGGGACTTAATACGGTAAAAGTTCCCGGCATGACGGTTAACCGTTATTGCGCATCAGGTTTGGAAACGATTGCAATTGCCTCTGCAAAAATTCATGCAGGCATGGCTGATTGCATCATTGCCGGCGGGGTTGAAAGCATGTCGCCGATTCCATTTGGCGGTTGGAAAATTGTTCCGAATTATAAATTGGTTCAGTCGCATGGAGATTATTATTGGGGAATGGGACTGACTGCCGAAGCCGTTGCACGCGATTATAAAATTTCCAGGGAAGACCAGGATAAATTCGGTTATGAGTCAAACATCAAAGCTTCCAAAGCAATTGGGGAAGGAAAATTCAAAGACGAAATTGTTCCCATCAAAGTTTCTGAAACGTTCTTAGACGAAAATGAAAAGAAAAAAAACCGGGAATATGTTGTTGACACGGATGAAGGTCCGCGCGCTGATACAACGTTGGAGAAAATGGCAACCCTGAAACCTGTCTTTGATTCGATGGGAACTGTAACAGCAGGGAATTCTTCCCAAACGAGTGATGGTGCCGCATTTGTACTTATCGTCAGTGAAAAAATGTTGAAACAATTAAATGTAAAACCAATTGCACGTTTTGTTGATTATGCTGTCGCCGGTGTTGAGCCGCGCGTGATGGGAATCGGGCCGGTGGAAGCCATTCCCAAAGTGTTGAAACACTCCGGGCTAAAACAAAACGACATTCAACTTATTGAACTCAATGAAGCATTTGCATCGCAATCACTTGCCGTTATGCGAACATTGAATCTGAATCCTGAAATCGTCAATGTAAATGGCGGCGCGATCGCGCTTGGTCATCCGCTTGGATGCAGCGGTGCAAAACTTTCTGTTCAGCTTTTCAGTGAAATGAGAAGAAGAAAATTAAAATATGGAATGGTCACCATGTGTGTTGGAACCGGACAAGGTGCAGCAGCAATTTTTGAGATACTGAATTAATTACGAAAGGCTTTCCAATTTTCTTTAAACAATATTTTTCCTTATTGCTTTCGCCACAGCTTCAGACTTTGAGTGCACATGAAGTTTCTCGTAAATATTTCGGATATGTCCACGAACAGTATCAATGCTGATAAAACATGCGTCAGCTATCAGTTTGTAACTCATTCCTTTCACCAGGCATGTAAGCACTTCATTTTCACGCACAGTGAGGTTAAAAGAATAATCCTTTGAAGAGGCGGCAGGCGATTGAACCATCTTCAAAACTTTAGTCGCTATGGAAGGACTCATTGGTGCTCCACCATCATACGTTTCCTTTATTGCATCAAGAATCCGGGAAGGAGACGTATTTTTCAAAATGTAACCGGATGCTCCTGCACAAATAGATTGAAATATTTTTTCATTCTCTTCAAAAATTGTCTGCATAAGTATTTTTAATTCCGGTTTTTTATCGCGTAAAATTTTCACAGCTTCAATACCATTTATACCTGGCATTTCAATATCCATAAGCACAATATCCGGGTTTGTCTCATCAATGTTTCTCAATAAATTACTGCAATCCGGAAATGCGCCAACGCATGAATATCCTTCACTCCCATCCACCAATTGAAATAGTCCGTTACGCAAACTATTGTTGTCTTCAAATACTATTACCCGTATCATGCTAAGTTTAAAACAAGTTGTACTGTAGTCCCCATTTGATGTTCTGATTCAATTAAAAGATTGGCCCCGATTTCTATAGCTCGTTTTTTCATATTCTTTAATCCATTACCCTGTGACTCCTGAGTCAAATCAAATCCTTTTCCGTTGTCTCTTATGAGCATGGTTAATTTGTCCTTGTTTCCGGAAATAGCAAACGATGCTTTGTCCGCCTCTGAATACTTGACCATGTTGTTTGTTGCTTCTTTAAAAATCAGGAAGAGATTTTTTCTTACATCCATCGGCAGTTTCAATTTTGAAACCGAATCATCAGCGTTGAATTCAAAATCAATTTTTTTTGCTCCGAGTAATTCAAAAGCAAAGCTTTTCATCCGTAAAATTATTTTTTCAAATTGGTCGTTCTCAGGATTGATGGTCCATACAATATCAGCCATTGCATCAAGCATCTTTCTCGAGCTTTCACCAATCTGATCAAGCATCGGAGTAACTTCACTGCTTTGTGCTTTTGCCATCTCACTGAAAATTGAAATGCTGCTTAAAGTACTACCGACATCATCATGCAAATCACTTGCAATTTTATTTCTCAATGTTTGCAGTTTTAATTTTTGCCGGGTGCGAATGGTATTGTAAATAAAAAATGAAAGAAGAAGTAACAAAACCAATCCACCGATCAATGTATTTTTCAGCAAAGTTTGTTTTTTAATTTCTAAACGTTGAATTTCCTTGTCCTTAGTAAGACCAGTAATTTCCTTATCTTTTTTTTCCGCTTCGTACTTTGCTTTCATTTCATTTATCTGCTTGTTGTTTGCTTCGTTCAATAAAGTATCTTTTATCTGAGCATACAGTTTATGGAACTTAATTGAGTTTTTATAATCATGTGCTTTTTCATAAACATCGGATAAAGCTTCATAGTTATCTTTCACAGATAACTTAACTCCAATTTCCTGAGCTAAGCGAAGACCTTTTAATAAATATTGTTCAGCTTCAAAATAATTTTCCTGTTTATTATAAACATTTCCTATGTTACTATAACATCCGGATATTCCAAGCGTGTCCCCAATTTCCTGCGCTATTTTCAACGAAGCAAAATGATTTTTTAAAGCTTCCGCATAATTCCCTTCTTCTTTATAAATGATTCCAAAATTATCATAACACACACCGATGCTTGCTTTATCACCCGTTGTTTCGGCTATTTGCAAAGTTTTAAAATAGTTATCGCGCGCCAGAGAATATTTGCCCTGCTTCATATAAATAAGTCCGATATTAGCATAGCTCTCCCCCATATGCTTTATGGCATTTATCGGTTCACTTATTGCCAGAGATTTAAAATAATAATCAAGGGCTTCGGAATAATTTCCCTCGTTGTAGTAAATAAGTCCAATGTTATTTAATGAACCCGCAATCCCTTGCTTATCCCCTTTTGCTTCTAGGGCTTTTAAAGATTTAAAATAATATTGAAGTGCAAGCGGATAATTACCCTGTATTGTATAAATCATTCCAACATTCCCGTTAACCAAAGCAATTCCCAACGTATCTTTCAATTGTTCTTTTACCTTAACCGAATTCAGATAAAACTCCAAAGCTTTTTCATAATTACTTTGATACCAATAAATATTTGCAATGCTGTTATAGCAGTCGCCTAATAGTTTATTGTTATTTATGGCAATTGCAATACGCTTGGCTGAATCCAATACTTGAATTGCCGCTTCATAGTTTCCCGTATTTCTCAAATAAACTGCTACATTAAGATATGCAATGCCAATTCCTTTTTTAAAATATATCTTTTTCGCAAGTTCCATCGCCTGACGCGCAAAGCGCAAACTTGTATCTGGTGAATTTGTCCAGTAAACTCTGCTGAGATTGTTAAGAGTATATACTTTATTTGTATCTTCCTTGGAAGTTTTAAGAACATTCAACAACGAATCAATTTTAGATTGACTTTGTGCAAAATTTTTTTGCGAGCTTGAAAATAAAAAAAAGAGACAAACCCCAAAAACAATTTCCTTTTTCATTTTATGTTGATTTAAAATTTTTAATACGGAAGGAAAGGTACGGAAGTATCATTCTCAAAAATTGTTTTTAGAGAAGTATGCAAAGAAACACGATGCCTTTCATCCAGACAATAGCATAGGTATGCTATTTCATGAATTGAAAATAGTCCGTTTATGTTATTGATGTGTCTTGTTATTCGCGCGTCCTTTGTTCCGAAATAATCTTAAGAAATAGTTCAAACAATATTAAACCCTGACAAAATGAAAACAATTAAAACGATTATCTGGATTCTTACACTGTGTGCGTTGAACCAATTTGCGAATGCTCAATCCTGTAACAATAGTCACCCGTGCCCTTTCGGATATCATTGTGTCAATCATGTGTGCGTTGCTGATGCACCAAGCTGTAACCTCTGCCAAGGTGGGTGCGGCTTTATTTGTGTTAAGCATATAACCTGTGGCTCATCGCAATATTATTATTATCTCAGCCATGGATGGCATACTTGTCCCTTCAATCGTTTAAGCGGAAGCGAGGAGATACAGGATAAAAACACAATTGGCATTTTTCCCAATCCGGTTACCAATTCTGTGACTATTTCTTTTACTCTTGCGACACAACAAAAAGCAACACTCAGAATATTGGACCTAAGTGGGAGATTAATCACCACTCTGGCCGACAACATTTTTGAAGAAGGAGTGCATCAAGTGGACTGGAATATAGCCGATACCGATGCAGGCATGTACTTAGTGTGTATGAATAACGGAAGCTACAGCGAAACACAAAAGTTATCAGTAGTTAAATAAAACTTCAGGAATCAGAAATACCATTACTTCCTTCTTCTACTTATTCAATAATTAATATGAACATTTCAAAAAAAAACAAATGAAAACACAATTCATTACAAAAGTAGTTGCGTTGAGCATAATACTCAGTTCGATAGCATTCTTAACACAAGCACAGGCACCAAACATCCAGTGGCAAAAGACGATTGGCGGAAGTGGCGATGAAGGCTATGATGGGCAACGCATTATTAAGCTCAACGATGGAAACTACTTAACTTTCGGAGGCACCACTTCTATTGATGCAGATTTTTCAGGTATCACAAATAAAGGCGGTTATGATGGTTTCATTATTAAGACTAACGCGCATGGAAATATTTTATGGGTTAAAACTTACGGAGGGACCGGTGATGATTTTATTTACTCGGTTATAGAAAACCCTAATGGCAATTTTACCCTTCTTGGCAATACTACATCAAACGATGGAGATGTTAATGGGAATCATGGCAACAATGACGTGTGGTTAATGAAGCTAACTTCAAACGGAAACATTATTTCATCACGATGTTATGGCGGCAGTGAAGATGACGAAGCAATAAGTTTTGTAAAAGGGAATGGTAACTCCTTTGTTATTGCAGGATATTCAAATTCCAATGATGGCGATTTGAGCGGCAATCATGGCGATTATGATGGATGGGCTTTTCAGGTTGGCCAAAATGGAAATATCGGATGGTCCAAATTATTCGGAGGAAGTAACTTTGATGAATTTTACAGCATTGTGAAAACGAATGATGGTAAGTTTATTTTTGGAGGCGATGTGACTTCTACTGATGGAGATGCCATTGATACCCACGGCGGCCAGGATGCATTCGTTGTCAATCTCAGCCAAAACGGGAATAAGATTTGGTCGGTATGTCACGGAGGCAGCGGAGATGAAAGCACGAATGCCGCTATTCTGACACAGGATGGAAATGTTGCTTTTACTCTGTTCTGTACTTCCACTGATGGTGATGCAATCGGTAATAACAACGGAACCATAAATGCATGGACCTATAAGATGGATGTTTCAACGGGCGCAATAATCTGGGAAACATTTTCAGGAACATCAACTAGTATCAATATAGGGTTCAACATCATTTCGGCTCAGGATGGAGGATTTTTGGTGATTGGTGCTACACTTCCTAATGACTCTACATCTGAATCTGCTGTGGATGAACAGGCACTAAAAATTGATGCAAATGGAAACAATGAATGGATAAAAAACTTCGGAGGAAGTGATGAAGATGAAGCAGTCGGTGCGATAACAACAAGCGGTGGATTTTTGATTATCTGTACCACACTTTCTCATGATGGTGACATTACTAATTATTATGGAGGCGATGATATATGGATGGTTCAACTTGATGACCATGGTTCTCATTCCAATCATCGTGATGCAAATGAAAATTTAGTTGACAATAACTTCTCACTCAATACTTTTCCAAATCCATTTTCAAGCTCAACTACCATTTCATTTTCTCTTTCACAACCAGAAAATGCTTCTCTGAAAGTTTTTGATTTGACGGGTAGATTATTAAAAACACTTGCTGATGGTTCATTCACCGAAGGAGAAAATAAAATTGAATGGCATGTTCAGAATGGGGAGGAGGGAATTTATTTTCTTCGTTTTGAGTCGGAGAATTATTCAGAAACGAAAAAGGTTTTCATTGCAAGATAAATTAAAAGACAAAGACACTAACGTGGATTGAAGCAATCCCGTTGGTGTCTTTGCTCCCTAATTGGCTGTAGAGGTGCAAAACTTTCCGTCCAGCTTTTCAGTGAAATGAGAAGAAGAAAACGATGTGTATCGACACCGGACAAGGTGCAGCGGGGATTTTTGAATTGCTGAATTAAACAATCCTCCCTTTTATTGCTTTCGCGACTGCTTCTGATTTGGAATGCACCTGGAGTTTTTTGTAAATGTTCTTGATATGTCCGCTTACTGTATCGATGCTGATGAAACAATTTTCGGCAATGAGTTTATAGCTCATTCCTTCAACCAGGCATTTCAAAATTTCCTTTTCCCTTTCCGTAAGGCTGAATTCTTCGGGAGTATTTTCAGTTGACTTGTTTTTGAACATCTTCAACACCTTGCTCGCAATGCTTGGAGTCATCGGAGCGCCACCTTCAAAGATTTCACGAATGGAAGAAAGAATCTGAACCGGCGGAGTATTTTTAAGAATATATCCTTCGGCTCCGTTACAGATGGAATTAAAAATTTTATCGTTGTCTTCAAAGATTGTTTCCATCAGTATTTTTATTTCAGGAAATTTTTCTTTGGAAACTTTTACGGCATCGATGCCACTCATCCCGGGCATTTCAATGTCCATCAGAATAACATCCGGTTGGGTGTCAATGATATTTCTCACCAGGTTGTTGCAATTTGCAAATGCTCCGGAACACGTGAATCCTGCACTTCCCTGGATCAGTTGCTGCAATCCCTGTCGAAGATTTACATTGTCTTCAAAAATAACGACCCGTATTTCATCCATATGATTTCAATATTTTAATTTCAGTTCGATGGTTGTTCCCTTTTCCGCGGATGAAGTGATGGCGAGGTTTGCATTCATCTCCTTCGCCCTTTTTTTCATGCTGTTAATTCCGTTTCCATTGTACTGTTTCTCCGTATTGTATCCGATTCCATTGTCGGAAATATTGAGTAGAATGATCCGTGATTCAACCGTTAAGGAAAACGTTGCTTTGGTGGCTTGCGAATGTTTAACAAGATTGTTAATGGATTCTTTAAAGAAAAGGTAAAAATTTCTGCGATCCTCGAGTGAGAGTTTCAACTCATTCAGTTTTTCATCTGCCTTAAATACGTGTTCAATATTTTTTGCATGAAGTAAATGATACGAGAAAGAACGCATTCGCAGAATTATATTTTCAAATGAATCGTATTCGGGGTTAATTGCCCACACAATATCGCTCATCGCTTCGATGACTTTTCGTGAACTGTCGCCGATCATTTCAAGTGCTTCCTGTTTTTTCCCGGGATCCTGTTGTGCAACCTGGCTGTAAACAGAAATGCTGTTTAATGTGCTTCCGATATCATCATGCAGGTCATTTGCAATTCTGTTCCGGATAGCCTGAAGGCGTAAAACCTGGTTCAACCTGTAACGGTAGATGCTATAGAGCAGCATCATAATTAAAACCAATGCCATGGAACGAAACCAAATTGTTTTCCACCACGGAGGACGTATCGCAAACGAATAATTTAATTCGTTACTCCAATAGCCTTCGCTGTTCATCGCTTTTACCCTGAATGTATAATTCCCAAACGGCAGGTTACCATACGGAGCTTCCGTTCTCTCTGTAACAGGTCCCCAGTTTTCATCCAGTCCTTCCAGTTTATATTTGTATCTCACCTTGTAAGGGCTCTTCGTTGTAATGCCCACATATTCAAACGTGAGATAATTATTGTTGAACGCAAGGCTGAGGTTGGACGGTACGTTGTAATATTTTGACAAACTGTCGAATTTAAAATTTCCGACAATTACACCATTGCCAAGTACGAGTGACGTATCCTTGTTGGCTTCCAACGTTAACCAGTTGACCTTTTCATTAAAGAGTGCGACATTGGATAGACAGATGTTCGGAGGAATCGTATCAGGAATTTCACCTTCAGGATGGTAACACGACAAGCGATCGCTGGCTCCCGCCCAGATATTTCCTTTGCTATCTTCAAATAAGGAATTTACAAAACAGTTCACTCCCAGAAAACCATCTGCGTAGATATAATTTTTAAAAAATGGTTTTGTTATCGTATTCGTTTTACTTTCTCTGCCTGCCGAAGAATGATCTTGTATCATCCTGTTGATGCCGTTGCGCGTACTAAACCATAGATTTCCTTTTTTGTCTTCGAGAATTCCCATCACAATTTCATTACTCAATCCCTGCAAGGTGCTATAGGAAGTAAATTGCTTTCCATCAAATTTATTCACACCTCCTCCAATCGTTCCGATCCATAAGTCTCCTCTTTTATCCTGCAACATGTCCATGACTTCGTTACCACTCAGTCCATCGGCAATTGAATAATGTGAAAATGATTTTCCATCGTAGCGATTTAATCCTCCTCCATACGTTCCAAACCAATAGATACCTGATCTGTCCTGCAACATACACATCACAATTCCACCACTCAATCCCTGCTGGTGTGAAAAGTGAATAAATGTTTTTCCATTGAATTTAAAAACTCCTGATCCAAAAGAACCGAACCAAAGACTGCCTTCCTTGTCTTCGAGGATACTCCACACTTCATCATTTGTCATTCCCTGTTCTGCAGCATAATTGGAAAAAGATACACCATCAAATTTACTGATGCCTTTGCCAGTTCCGATCCAGAGAATTCCATTTCTATCGATGTGCAAACTGAAAACATTATTTGAGCTTAACCCTTGCGCAACAGTATACGTGATAAATGATTTACCATCGTATTTGCTGATACCACCTCCCCATGTTGCAAACCACAGTTTTCCATCTTTGTCTTCCACGGTTCGCATCACTTCATTGTGACCAAGACCTTCCGCTACGGTCATGTGAGTAAAGGTTCTTCCGTCAAATCGTGCAACTCCTCCTCCATTAGTTCCAAACCAAAGATTCCCTGCTTTGTCTTCCAGCACGCTCGTTACATTGTCATTGCCTAAACCCTGGGCTGTAGTATAATGTGTAAAGGTGGACGGCTGCTGCAATAATTTCTTTTCATCAAGCATCACGATCCCTTTATTTGTACCAAACCAGATTTGCCCGTTCTTATCTTCTATTATACTCTGTACCGGAACATTGGCAAACCCTTTGTTTGCTTCGTAGTTAGAAAAATATTTTCCATCATATTTTGAAATGCCTCCATACGTACCGAACCAGATATTTCCATTTTTATCTTTCATCATGCTTTGTATACTGTCATTTACCAACCCATGCTTAGAGGAATAATTGAAAAATCCTTTTCCGTCAAATTTGCTTACACCTCCCAACGTACCAAACCATATATTGTCCAAGTTATCCTGGATAATTGAGTGCACAAAATTATTGCACAGCCCTTCTGCAGTTGTATAATACGTAAACGATATTCCGTCATATTTCGTCACTCCGTTATTTGTTCCAAACCAGAGATTTCCTTTTTTGTCTTCCAGAATATTCCAAACAACATTTTTTGCCGACCCGCCCGATATGTTATAATTGGTAAACGTTTTTCCATCGAATTTACTTACACCTGCACCGTACGTACCGAACCAGATATTTCCTACTTTATCCTGTAACATACTCCAGATACCATCATTGCCTAACCCTTGTGCCGTGGTGTAATTGGTAAAATACTTTCCATCGTATTTGCTCACACCACCGCTGTATGTTCCGAACCAGATGTTGCCGCTTTTGTCTTGCATCATGCTTCGTATCAACGGCTGTTTTAATCCCTGGAGAATTTTATATGAACTGAAATTAGCGGGATCATCATCTTTAATAGTTGCGTCTTTTACCACAACAACTTCAGGCAGAACAGCAGGCGCTTTTTTTCCGACAGCAATAAGGACAACAGGTACCTTATAACCACCTTCTCCTGACTGAATAGCTTTGGGGATTTCAGCAATATTAATCTTAGGATTTCCTGCTAAACTGATATTGGAAATAACGTTTGTAGTGACCGGTTTCCCTGCCGGTGCTACTTTTAGATTTCGCAAGGGAATAACTTCCGGAGGTGAAACAGAATCCGGTGAAACGAAAGAAAATTTTGCCAGTGTAACAGTCGGTGTATCTGAATCAAAAACATTTTCCCTCCCGTTATCTCTTTTGCATGACTGCTGAAAAAAGAAAATGAAATATAGTATGAAAGGAAGTAAATAATTTTTCAATGAAATTTTTTAAGCAACATGTGTCAAAGGTAAATGTATCAAATTCTATTTAGCTACCCCCTAAACGGGTGGTTTTTCATTTGCCTCTTAACCTAAGATCAACCTGTTTATGTTATTGATGCAACATGTTCTTCGTTGAACCTTTGTCCGGATTTCTTTGATCCATTTCAAAAACATAGCAAGGAATAAAATGACTCTGATTCAAAAATTCATCTTGGTTCTTTGCCTGCATATGATTAATAGAAAATAGACATCAAAGTCTTCAGAATGTTGATGAAAAGTGCCGGAGTTTATTTTCATAGATTGCAGACAAATGAAGTTTCTTTAATTAAATAATTTATTATTATTAATTCTAATTTCTTAAAAAAAGAAAACATGAAAACAAGTAAGCTGATTATTTTATCCGCCCTATTTCTTTTGACATTTCAATTTGTTCATGCCCAAGGCTGCATCATGGTTCGTAATATTTCGGGCTTCGGTCAATATAATTTAGCTGACAATGCTTTTACTGTTTCCAACTGGCAACTGAATACAGTAGGACGTTATTTTAAAGCATACCGTGAGTTCAAAGGAACCCAGGATCAACATGTCCCGGAAAAAGATCAATCCATCATTGAATCTTATTCAGTGGATATTTCCATCAGCAGGTTAGTGCAAAAAGGATGGTCATTAGAGTTAAGCGTACCCATTACTTCCAATTCCCGAACAGCGTCGAAGGAACATGGAGGCGCCGGGACAGCAAGGTATACTACACGTACATTTGGAATCAGTGATATGCGCTTCACAGCTTACAAGTGGATATTTATTCCGACTGTTTCTCAAAAGTGGAATGTTCAATTCGGTTTAGGGATCAAACTTCCCACAGGTGATTACAAATACCAGGATTATTTTTTTAAGAACGACTCCACAAAAGTGTTGGCACCTGTAAACGCGTCCATACAATTGGGCGATGGTGGTACCGGTATCATCACACAATTAAATGCATTTTATTTTTTCAATAAAACCATCAATGCGTATGCAAACTTTTATTATCTACTCAATCCAAGAGATCAAAACGGAGTATCAACGTTAACCGGGCGGCTTAGCGGTGCAACGAAAACTGAAATGCTTACGGGCAATGATGTGTACAGTGTACCTGATGTTTATTCATTCAGGATTGGTTTTAATTTCGATTTTAAAAAATTCGCATTCGCCGCGGGACTGCGCGATGAAGGTGTTCCGGTGAAGGATATTTTTGGGGGCAACTATGGATTACGTAGACCGGGTCATAACTTATCAGTTGATCCCGGAATAATTTACAAGATGTCCCGCAGCTCTGTTTATGCTTATGTCCCTTTTATAATTTCGAGAAGGATCAATCAAAGTCTTCCTGATGCCCAGACATCGGAGATTACACATACATATACGATCGGATCTGGAGGATCTGGAGATTGCCAGGTATTTTTTGGAGTGCTTTTCAAACTTTTATAAGGCACCAAAGTATTTTTGAGAACAACTTCATCCCGCAAAAATGTAACTGCATCCAAGTTCCTGCGCCCGTCCCAACGCCAATACACCGGACGGTACCACTTGTATGCCGGGAAGTATTCCTGAAAGCCAATCCGCTTTAATTTTTGCTGCATCCATTTTCATGGTTGCTGCAACAACAGCACTATTGACTGTGATCGCCATATCACAAACACAAAACATAACACCGCTTGCCTGAAGTTCATTAATACCAATTCCAACGTTGCCGATTCCGGGAATGCTAAAGTCACCGGAACCCGGTTTCCAAAATGGATTCCTTTTTGAAATTTTTTTTGTCAACGGGTCATCAACACTGAATAGCTCTCCGAACTTATATTTTTCCCACAACCTGTCTTCGAGCGCAAAAGGAATCGCCTGGTGTCGAAGTACAATCACAACACCGCAATCTTTTTTGCGACTCCCTGTTTCAGCATTTGTCATCAAAAATATTCTCGCCCAGCTAAAAGGCATAATCTCATGCGGACGAGTTGCATCAAACACTACCCGATGATTTCCTTTTAATTTTTTAAACCATACATCAGCAGGATTTTTCGCCGGTTCATGTTTTTGTAACGATTCCTTTTCCTGTGCAAAAAGTTTAAACGGAAAAGCAAAAGTTGATAGCCCGATCGCTGTCCCGGCACTTACAAGCATTCCTAAAAATCCTCTTCGTTTGGTTTTGTTTTTAATATGATAGTCAGACATACAGAATAAGTTTTAGAAAATGATTTTTCCAAAGATAGATGATTCAATTATCCACCTGCTCAAAATGAAAAAGTATATATATAGTCATATATCACACTCCGAAACATCTTGACACGACCTAAACCGGTTGGTTAAACCCCATGTCATTGATGCAATACACCTGTTTAGGTTATTGATGCCTCTCGGTATTCACTCGTCCTTTGCCTCGCAATAATTTAATAAATCATTTTAAAACCAACAACAAATGAAAATAATGAAAACAATTATTTCGGTTCTCGCACTTTGTGTGATGAATCAATTTGTAAATGCACAATGGACCAGCAAAGCCAGCAATTTCTTCCAACCACAAAAAGGGTTTTCAGAAATGATTGCAGTAAACAGCCTGGTCGCATGGGGATTGGCGTATGAACGCAACTACGCCTTTGTCAATCCCCTGACGGATTTTACACGAACCATTGATGGAGGCAACACATGGATTGCAGGAAATATAAGTTCCATGCCCGACCAGTTTGTAGTTGGCATGGAACCGGAGAGCGATGTGAGCGCTTATTTCTTGACTGCAGACGCAAACTTTACTGGAAAAATTTTAAAAACAACGGATGGCGGAATAACGTGGACTCAACTAAATGTCGCGCCATACACTTTGTTCTTTGACAACATCCATTTTTTCAATGCCAACGATGGCGTAGTAGTGGCAGAACTAAATAAAAATTCGAGCAACAGCACTCCACATTTGATTGTTTTTACAACCAGTGATGGAGGAACAACATGGACGTGCGTGCCTAAAGCAAACTTGCCAAGTTATGGTAATGCAGAAAAATTTTATAGCTGGTCAATGTGTGCAGTTGGAAATACCATGTGGACAGTGACAACAAAAGCAAAGATTTGGAAATCGGTTGACAAAGGTTTGCACTGGGCTTCTTATAATACACCAGACAATAAAGCGATAGTGAGTCAGATAAAAATGCGTGATGCATTACATGGCTTGTGGGGAGTAGGAGGCGACCTTTACAGAACGATTGATGGCGGTATAACATGGACAGAAATTCATCCTACCGGAACTTATTTCACTTTTGATTTGGCTTATGTTCCCGGCACAATTTCAACATACATAAGCACCGGTGGCGATACCGCAAACCCATGGCAGGTTAGCCCGGGAGCACTTCATGGTATCGGTTCATCATACAGCCCTGACGATGGCAACACATGGATAACCATAGACACAGCTGTTGACCATCTTGCAATTGACATGGTGAATACAACTACGGGATTTTGCGGTGGATTTAATACAACATCATCCAACGGAGTTTTTAAATACACTGGTCCCGCTTTCAATCCACGGTTAAGCACTGATAAAATATTTTCTGATTTTTCTTTATCTGTTTTTCCAAATCCAATTTCCAATTCAACAACTGTTGCTTTTTCTCTTTCCAAATCACAAAAAATTTCTCTTAAAATCTTTGATCTGAATGGAAGATTGATTGCAACTCTTACAGACAGAATTTTTGAAGAAGGCGATAATGAATTTATGTGGAACGCAACGGAAGCTAATGCAGGTGTTTACTTTCTGAAATTTCAATCAGAAGAAAATATCCAAACAGAGAAATTGATTGTAACTAAATAGTATTACCAATATCCAATTTATAAATAATTAAACCATTTAAAAAAAACAAACACAAATGAAAAAACAACTAATTGCAGTGATGCTTTTAATAACAGCAACACTTACCATCCAGACAGGATGTAAAAAAGACAAAGATTTCACTTCGAACGATGGCCCGGGAGCTATCAGTTATGAAGCAAGAGGTGCGCATTCCAATCAATACAGTTCTGAAGTGGCGCAGAAATGGATGAAGATGCAATTGCAAATTATGAAGACAACAACAGGGATTTCAAATCTCGCATTTGTTCGTCCCTTTGCTTACAGCAGTGTTGCGATGTATGAATCTGTTTTGCCGGGTATGCCATCGTACCAGACACTTGTTGGACAGTTGACCGATTTGCCTGCAATGCCTGCTGTGACAAACAACTCAACCTACAATTGGGGAAGCAGTGCAAATGCTTCGATGGCAAAATTTCTTAAGCTGATTTATCCAACCATGAGTGCTGCCAATGTTTCTTCTGTGGACTCGCTTGAAAATGTTTTTAGTGCACAATACAATTTGAATTCAGATGCTGCAACAATCGATCGTTCTGTTACATTCGGAAGAAACGTCGCGCAAACAGTTTATGACTGGTCACTCACAGATGGTAACGTCCATTTAAATGATCCTTATACTGTTCCAACAGGGCCCGGTTTATGGGTTCCGACTCCTCCGGCCTTTTCTCCGGCTCCTCTTGGCCCTTACTGGCGCAACCTGCGCGTGATGGTTAACGGAAGCGGAAACAATGCACAACCACCAGCACCTCCGGCATATTCTGAAGTTCCGGGTTCTGATTTTTACAACATGGTGAAACAAGTCTATGATGTATCACAAACATTAACACAGGCACAAATTGACCAGGCAATGTATTATAGAGATATTCCGGGTCTCAGTACTCCCGGCCACTATCTTAGTATCGTTGAACAGATTTTGGAACAAGAAAATTCCAACCTTGAAATTGCAGCCGCAGCATTTGCGATCACCGGTATAACTGTGTATGATGCTTCCATCAGTTCATGGCAGACAAAATATACATACAACTTGGTGCGACCGATCACTTACATCAGGGGAGTACTCGGACATACCACATGGAATTCTTTACTCACAACTCCCGGACATCCTGAATATTCATCAGCTCATGGAAGTTTATCTTCTGCTGCTGCAGTTGCTCTTGCAAGTATCTTTGGTGACAATCATAGTTTCACTGACCACTCGTATGATTACCTTGGATTTCCCGCAAGGTCATTCAGCTCCTTCACTGCATTTGGTGAGGATGCAGGCAATTCAAGATTGTTCGCAGGAATCCATTACCAGTTGTCGATAGATAGGAGCCTAGTCCAGGGAAGAACGGTCGCTCAGAATATTTTAAACACATTAGTAATTAAAAAACCATAACGCCAGTAAGCATTTTTTTAGCGAAGCATCTTAAGGTTTAAGATGCTTCGCTTTTTTGTATTCACTATTCCGATCACATCGTTGATCGTGTTACTGTTAAGAACAAATTAATTTCTCTTCTTAACTCACACAAACTTTAGGTATTTTTACGCGCAAGAAAAATACCTATGTCTACTGTTGAAAGCCAATCCAAAGCGACCTCCACCAAAGGCGGAGAATTTTTAATCCGCGAAACAAAAGCGGAAGATGTTTTTATTCCTGAAGAATGGACAGAAGAGCAACTGATGATTGTTCAGACGTGTCGTGATTTTTTGGAGCAGGAAGTGTATCCGAATCTTGATCGCATTGATGCGCAAGAAGAAGGGCTGATGCAATCACTTCTTGATAAAGCCGGACAATTGGGTTTACTTGGCGTTTCAGTACCGGAACAATTTGGCGGCTTCGGAAAAGATTTTACAACAAGTATGTTGGTGACTGAATCGCTCGGAGCGGGACATTCTTTTTCTGTAGCCATCGCTGCGCACACTGGCATTGGCACACTTCCTATTTTATATTATGGAAATGAAGCGCAGAAAAAAAAATACATTCCAAAACTTGCCACCGGAGAATGGAAAGCATGTTATTGTTTAACCGAGCCTGGTTCAGGATCAGATGCCAACTCGGGAAAAACAAAAGCTATATTATCTGCGGATGGGAAACACTATGTCATCAACGGCCAGAAGATGTGGATTACCAACGGAGGCTTTGCTGACATCTTTATTGTGTTTGCAAAAATTGATACAGATGAAAACCTGAGCGCATTTATCATTGAGAAAAATTTCGGTGGGATCACCTTGAATCCGGAAGAACATAAAATGGGAATCAAAGGAAGTTCTACTCGCCAGGTTTTTTTCAACGACTGCAAAGTTCCTGTCGAAAATTTATTGAGTGATCGTCAAAACGGTTTTAAGATTGCCGTCAACATTTTAAATCTCGGACGCATCAAACTTTCAGGTGCTGCTACAGGCGGAGCCAAAGCGATCTGCACACAATCTGTCAAGTACGCGAATGAACGTTTGCAATTTGGAAGACCGATTGCAAAGTACGGAGCGATCCGTTACAAACTGGCAGAACAAGCGATGCGGATTTTTGCCTGTGAGAGCGCCATCTTCCGTTGCAGTCAGAATATTGAAGATGCAATCAAGAGCTTAGTCTCTTCCGGAATGGAAGAAGGCAAAGCAAAGCTAAAAGGTGTTGAACAATTTGCCGTTGAAGCTGCCATCCTAAAAGTTCACGGAAGTGAAGTACTCGATTATGTGGCTGATGAAGGTGTGCAGATTTATGGTGGAATGGGTTATAGTGCTGATGCACCGATGGAACGTTCGTACCGTGATTCACGCATCAACCGGATTTTTGAAGGCACGAATGAAATCAATCGCATGCTTACAGTTGACATGATGCTGAAGCGTGCGATGAAAGGCGAGCTCGATTTGATTGGTCCGGCAACTGCTGTTGCAAATGAATTATTGCAGGTTCCTGATTTTTCAACTAGTGAAGAAAAACTTTTCTCCGAAGAAAAAAAATACATTTCAAATTTTAAGAAAGCTGTCTTGCTTGTCGCCGGTTCTGCTGTTCAGAAACTCATGATGGAACTTGCCAAAGAACAGGAAGTGCTGATGAACATCGCGGATATGATCATTGATGTTTACATCGGTGAATCGCTGCAGTTACGGGTTGAGAAATTAGTTGGCATCAAAGGAGAAGCAGCATGTTCTGAACAACTCGACATGATGCGGCTTTGGCTTAACGATGCTTCCGACCGAATCAACAAAGCAGGAAAAGATGCCATCAATTCCTTCTCAGAAGGCGACGAACAACGCATGTTATTAATGGGTTTAAAGCGTTTTACTAAGGTTTCTCCATTGAATGTGAAAGAAACAAGAAGGAGAATCGCGGCAAAACTTATTTCAGAAAACAACTATTGTTTCTGATTTATTCCGGGAATCAGGCATGACCTTTCCTCCTATTCATAAACTTTTCATTACATATTGTATCTTTGCGGTGCCTTATGAAAAGTCGGTTTAAGAATATCGTTTCCATTTTTTTATCACTGGTTGTCCTCGTGAGTTCCAATGGAATTGTAGTGGCGTCTCACAATTGCTTTTCTCAGCACAAAACCGAAGTTTCTTTGTTTGAAAAAAAGTGTTGTTCAAAAGGAAAAGAACAATGTCATTCCAAACCTGTTACTGAAAATGCATTTGCGAAAAAATGCTGTGACCTGAAAATCACCTACCATAAAATAGATGTAAAGACTCCGCTGGCAAAAACCATTTCGATACAACAATTGAATTTATTCCCCGCCGAACTTTTATTTTCTTCCGTATTACTTTTTTCTCAGAACATTTCCGCTTCCTTTTTTAATAAAGCTCCGCCGCTTATTCACTCTGGCGTTTCGCTTTTACTTTCCATCGGCACACTCCAAATCTGATCTGATTTTTTTTGATGCGCATCGCGCAACACAATTTTTTCCGCAAGGGAAAACATTTTTTTATTTATCCATCAGCAAAATCAGATTATGTCTACTACAAATTCAATATATAAGTTAATTCCGATAATTTTATTTACCGGATTCTTCACTTCTTCTGTACAAGCTCAAACACTTTCCGGTAAAGTCATGGAATGGGATGACGACATGAAAATGGAAATGCCGGTCATGGGCGCAAACGTTTACTGGATGAAAACCACTACCGGAACTACTACCGATACGGATGGGAAATTTCAAATCACACTTCCAACAAGCTTCCCTTCCAATCTCGTTGTAAGCTTTGTCGGATTCCGAAACGATACCATTCAGATTACTGACAATACATTTAAAAAAGTCTTGCTGAAAAAATCCATTGAGTTAAAAGAAGTGGAAGTAGCCGTGAAACAAAATTCAACTCTGATATCTACGATCAACCCGATCAACACAGAAAAAGTAACGGAGAAAGAATTGCTGAAAGCAGCATGCTGCAACCTCTCCGAAAGTTTTGAAACAAATCCTACCGTCAACGTTGCTTATAAAGATGCCGTAACCGGTGCGAAAGAAATTCAGCTGCTTGGTTTGGGTGGAATTTACTCTCAATTGCTCACTGAAAATATCCCAAACATGCGAGGCATCGCCGGAATTTACGGTCTGACATTTATTCCGGGACCGTGGATGGAAGGGATTCAAATTACAAAAGGTTCAGGAAGCGTGTTGAACGGGTATGAATCTACGACCGGACAAATTAACGTGGAGTTTAAAAAACCAGATGACAAAAAGGTTCCACGGTTTTACCTGAATCTTTTCGGTGAAGAAAACGGAAATACGGAAATCAATACATTCTTTAAAAAGAAACTAACTAATCAATGGAGTACAATGCTGATGGCACATGGCAGTTACCTGAATAACTCCATTGACAGAAACGGAGATGGGTTTTACGATGTACCACTTTCAAAGCAAGTCAATCTTTACAATCGCTGGCAGTATCACAGCGGAAATAAAATTGAATCGCAGCTCGGGTTAAAATATTTATACGACAAAAGAGAAGGCGGACAATTGGCTGCTGATCCGGTTTCAAACCTTCGTTACAGCACCAACATTGTAAACCAACGTATGGAGCTTTTCGGAAAACTTGGATTGGTTTATCCTGAAAAACCCGGAAAGAGTATTGGAAACATTTTCCAGGTAACATACCACAACCTTGAATCACAAATCGGATTGAAATCATACGATGGAACTGAAAAGGATTTGTATTATGAAGGAATCTACCAGAACATCATTGGCAACACCAATCATCAATACAAAACCGGCGTAAGTTTTCTGTATGAAAGTTTGAATGACAAATACAACCTGGTATCGTCCACGCACGAACAGGTCGTTCCGGGCGTGTTCGCGGAATACACCTATTCTTATCTTGAAAAATTTAAACTGATTGCAGGAGCCAGGGCTGACTATCACAACACATACAACTGGATATTCAATCCGCGTTTGCATGGGAAATATACTTTCACTGAAAACTTTATTTTCAGGTTCAGCGGTGGAAAAAGTTTCCGCGTTCCATATCCGATCGCTGATAACATTTCGGTACTTGCAAGTTCAAAACAACTTGTGTTTGCTGAAACCATTCAACCCGAAGAAGCATGGAATTACGGAGTGAACTTTACGAAGCGTTGGGAAATCAGACATCACGAAGGAAGCTTAAGCGTCGATTTTTACAGAACTTATTTTGTAAATCAATTGGTGATGGATCAATACAGTGATTCAAGCAGTATCCTGTTTTACAACTTGTCAGGAAAATCATTCAGCAACAGTTTCCAAATTACATTCAACCAAGATCTGTTTCATAATTTCGGTTTGAGAGCAGCTTATAAAACAGATGATGTTCAAACTACTTACAACGGAATTACTCAGCAAAAACCATTGGTTGCAAAGAACAGAGTGTTACTGAATTTATTCTGGGCTACAGAAAATGAACATTGGAAATTAGACTACACAGTAGTGTGGGAAGGAAAAAAGAAACTTGCAAACACAATCTCAGATATTGAGTTTGGAAAACTTCCTGCTGAGTCACCCGACTTTTTTGTGATGCACTTCCAGGTCACAAAAGTGTTCAAGCGATTTGATATTTATGGAGGAGGAGAAAATTTATTCGATTACAGGCAGAAACATCCGATCATCAATCCGCAAAATCCCTTCAGCAATGCATTTGATGCAACGCAAGTTTGGGGTCCGATTGAAGGAAGAAGAATTTATGCCGGGGTTCGCTTTGTAATAAAGTAATTAATCAGCCCACGAATTTATTCGCGGGGCAAAGTAAAATTTAAAATCAAAAACCGTTTCAACGATTTTATAAAACATAACTATGAAAACCATAAAAATAATCTTCATCCTGGTTGCACTCTTCCTAATTTCATATCGTGTAAGTGCACAAAATGATACAGTAAGAATCAAAACATCCGCTGTTTGTGAGCAATGCAAAGAAAAAATTGAAAACGATTTGTCATTCGAAAAAGGAATAAAGTCAAGCCGGCTTGATTTGAAAACTAAAGTAGTTGTGGTAATTTATAATACCAAGAAAACGGATCCTCAAAAAATCCGGGAAGCAATCACACGAATTGGTTACGATGCGGATTCCCTGAAAGCCGATTTAAAAAGTTATAACAAATTACCAGAGTGCTGCAAAAATCCTGACAAGCACAATTGATATTTGGACACCGCTGTTTTAATAAACATCAGGGACTTTTCTAATTCCTTCCAAATTTTATAGTTACAATTTGACTTATCGGATTGATTGAATTATTGTTTTTTACCAAGCAAAACATTCCTTTCACCCAATTGCAAAATAGCCTAAAAAACTCATAAATAGTACACTTTTTTTAATTAGACTTGCAAATCATATTGTCATCATTTAAAACTCAACAAATAACAATTACATGAAAACAAAATACTCATTATTGCTTGCCGTGATATTAATTTTTTCCGGCATTAAAAGTTATTCGTCACACCTGATGGGTGGAAATATTACTTATAGCTATGCAGGGTTCAATGCTGCAACACAATTGCATGCATATGTTGTGAGAATTTCGATGTACAGATACTGTAGTCCTGACAGTACCACCACTACACAATTCGATGCAGTAGACTCACTCGGTATTTATATTGAAGATCCCCTCAACCCACTTGCAGGCAAAGTCAGGCAAGGCAAAATAGGTATGCATGTCAGCTCCACACAGTACCTTGTTCCTACTTCACCCGGTTGTGCTATAGGTAACAATGTTTGTGTTGAGCAGGCCATTTACCAGGACACCATCCACGTTCCGTCAAGTATAGGTGGTTATCATTTAATTTTTGACCGTTGCTGCCGTAACGCGGGGATTTCGAATTTGTCTAATCCCGGTAATGATGGTGAAGCGTATTATGCATTTATTGGTCCTACTGCTTTCGCAAATAACTCTTCAACTTTTGCTACCATTCCTGTTCCTTTTGTATGTGCTGCCGATACAGCGAGTGTGCTGAACTCAGCCTTCGATCCCGATGGTGATTCTCTTGTTTACTCGTTTCAAACACCCTATAACGGGATTTCAGGCGGAGCGGCTACAATGCCTCCTCCACCGGCAGTATATAACTGGCCTATTCCGACAGTTGGGTATGCAGCAACATATAGTTTGGCCAATCCTTTCGGACCGGCAGGTTATGCAAACATTAATTTCAATACCGGATTATCTTCTTACTATATTCCCAACACCGGATTTTATGTAATAGCCGTTCAAATAAATGAATTCAGAAACGGAATTCTTGTTGGCATCACGCGAAGGGACATTCAATTGATTGCAATCCAATGTCCTGCAAATGCGGCACCTGTTCTCTCTAATAGCGGAGGAAGCGGACAAACAAGTTATACAGTTGATGGCGGAACGAACCTTTGTTTCCCTGTAACATTCAATGATGCCGACAGCATGTCTGTTTCAGCTACAGGTTTAATTTTCGATACGTCATTAGTGAATCATGCGACTTTCACACATTCGAGTGGAATCGGAACTTCCACTTCGCAATTTTGTTGGATTATCCCATGTAATAATAATACACCGGCAACATATCAATTTGTTGCTACCGCATTGGATTACGGGTGTCCTCATAAAACAACAAACATTGTTTATACGATCAACGTAAATCAACAAACGATTGCCGGTATTACCGGACCTGACACGGTTTGTATTAACCAAGGAACGTCTACTTATTCAGCCAATTCATCCACTGCTGCTTCTTATCATTGGGTTATCAATGGAGGAACTCAAACAAGCGGAGGCACTACAGGAACGATCTCCGTTAACTGGACTTCAGCGACAGGATCAGTATCTGTTTATGCTATTAATGCCGGAGGTTGTCACAGCGATACACTTTTAAGAAATATTGTAACCTATCATCCGCTTGCTCAAGCCGGAATTGATGTGCACTTCTGCACAGGAGGAAGTTCCCAGATAGGCAGCACTCCAATTCCAAATCAGACATATTCCTGGTCACCTTCAACAGGACTAAGCAGTAGTACCATCTCCAATCCTGTTGTTTCACTTACTAACGGAGGCGCCTCACCAGTTACAACACAATACATTCTGACTGCTACACTCCAGGGATGTACTTCTTCAGATACAGCTCTTGTAACAGTGAATCCGAATCCGGTAGTTGCACTTGCAGCATTTAATTCTGTTTGTATCAATGTTCCAGCATTTACTTTAACAGGAGGGACACCGGCAGGAGGAACATACAGTGGTGCAGGCGTGAGCGGTGGAATTTTTAGTCCTTCCGTTGCAGGCTCAGGACCACATACCATTACGTATTCATATACCAACATAAACGGTTGCTCAGGATCAGCTACTTCTACTATCACTGTAAACGCTTTACCGATTGTCACATTGAATTTAGCTGTTACACAAGTATGCACCAACGCTTCTTCTTTTGATCTTACCGGTGGCACACCTTCCGGTGGGACATATAGCGGAGCCGGTGTAAGCGGAGGAATATTTAATCCTACGACAGCCGGTCTCGGACCTCATGTCATTACCTACTCGTATACGAATGGAGGCGGATGTTCAGCTTCAGCAACTTCTACTATCACTGTAAACGCTTTACCGATTGTCACATTGAATTTAGCTGTTACACATGTCTGCTCGAATGCTGCACCTGTTGAACTCACAGGCGGCTCTCCTGCCGGTGGAACTTATAGTGGAGTTAGTGTGAGTGGAGGATTGTTTAATCCTGCTACAGCCGGAATCGGACCTCATATTATCACCTATACTTATACAGATGGGAACGGATGTTTGGCTTCAGCTACGTCTACGATCACTGTAAACGCATTACCTGTTGTAGCGCTTAATTTAGCTGTGAACCATGCATGTGAAAACGCTGCGCCGGTTACTCTTAGTGGCGGAACTCCTGCGGGCGGTTCTTATACCGGCAGCGGAATATCAGGTGGAATTTTAAATCCTGCGTTATCAGGTATTGGTACAATTGCCGTTCTTTATTCTTATACAGATATAAGTGGATGTGCTGCTTCGGCTACTTCAAACTTCACTGTGGATCCATTACCGGTTGTTACGCTGGCACCTTTGTCATCTTGCCTTGGCGCTGCTCCATTTGCTTTGACAAACGGGTCACCATCAGGAGGCGCCTATAGCGGACCAGGCGTAAGCGGCGGAATCTTTGATCCAACAGTTGCAGGTCTTGGAACTCATAACATAAATTACACGTTTACGAATTCAGGAGGATGTACTTCTTCTGCTTCATCAACGATTACGGTGAGCTCAATTGCTTCTCCTGTGGTTACTGTATCACCGGGCATTGGTTGTCAAAACAATACAATCTACATCGGTTACGGTCCGCAAAGTTTTACGCTTACTGCAACCAATGTGAGCGGTGTTACTTACCAGTGGTACCAGGATGGTGTACTCATTCCGGGTGCTACTTCTTCCACGCTGCAGGTTACCACTGCAGGTGTATACTCTGTGATTGTCACCAATTCGGGTGGTTGTTCATCATCACAAAATCCACAAAGCATAGCGGCTATCAATTCGGTTGATATACGTTGCGGACAACATCTGCAAAAAGTGGTGCTTTGCCATGTACCTCCGGGCAATCCGGGTAATCCACAAACACTTTGCATTGCGCCAAGTGCTGTGCCTGCTCACTTAGCAAATCATCCGGGCGATTGCCTTGGACCTTGTACACTACGACTTGCTTCTCCACAGGATGCTTCAGAAGGTGAACTGGCTGTTTACCCCAATCCTTTCTTCGTTGGAACCAACGTTGATTTTGAAGTGTTCGAAACGGCCAATGTGTTTGTTGGTTTGTATGATTTGAATGGCCGCCTCGTTCAGACATTATTTGATGGTGTTGCTGAAGAAATGACTTCGTATAAAGTACAGTGTAACGGAGCCAATCTTTCTTCCGGCGTTTACTTCATTAAGATGACTGCAGGTGACTATGCTAAATATGAAAAACTGATCAAGTTCTGATAACTGATCATCCGTTACTATGAAACGCCTCTCACTGAAATCATGGGAGGCGTTTTTTTATTCCATAAAATCCACAAACATATTCATCCGGAATAAAAATATTTAATCATTCCTTTTATCTTTGGGAAAAATAGTTTCTTGCATTCAAATTAGATTGTATGTTGTTAGTATCAGACAGCGGTTCTACAAAAGCAGACTGGCGCCTAGTTGATAAAGGTATTGTAACCGGTGAGTTCAGTACCATCGGTTTTAATCCTTACTTCCAGAAAGAAGATGTTATTCTCGATGCCCTCCATGCAAATGAGTTAAGGAATATTGCGAAGGATGTAACAGAATTATTTTTTTTCGGTTCCGGTTGTTCAAGCCCGGATCTCAATAAAATTATTTCTGACTCACTTCAGAAATTTTTCGTGAATGCAAAGGTTTCAATTGAACATGATGTGCTTGGTTCAGTCCTCGCCACCTGTGGTGATGAGCCGGGCATCAGCTGTATTTTAGGCACGGGAAGCAACTCCTGTTTTTACGATGGTAATAAAGTACATGAAAATAATTACGGACTCGGATATATCCTTGGTGATGAAGGAAGCGGAAGTTATTACGGAAAAAAATTAGTTGCGTATTACCTCTACAACATTCTGCCTGCACATCTCCAGGAAGAATTCGGAAAACTTTTTCCCCTTACGAAAGGCAGTTTGATAAAAACCATCTACAACAATCCCAATGCAAATGTTTACCTCGCATCTTTCGCACGCTTTCTTTCCGACCGTAAAGAAGATGAATATGTAAAGCAATTTGTGAAGAAAGGAATGACAGAATTTCTTGATGTGTGTGTTTGCCATTACAACGGATACAAAACACTTCCTGTTCATTTTGTGGGTTCGATCGCTTTTTATTTTGAAACCATTCTTCGTGAAGTGGCAACTGAAAAAGGAATTCACATCGGCAAGGTGATTAAAAGCCCCATCGGTGAATTGACGAATTATTTTATTGCAAAGGGAAAGAAATAACAGCAGAAGTTATTAATGATGACAGCAAGCATGACTTGTAAGGGTAATTCCACGATATATTAAAAGCACGGCTACAATTATGGCCACATACGGTGATGCTTTTCTGACGTATTTATAAAAACGAATTCCGAATAGATTTCCTGCAAAAGAAAAACCAACCATCATTGGCAGCGTTCCCAATCCGAACACCATCATGTATCCGGCGCTGCTCAAAAAACTTCCTGATGACAATGCTGCTGCCAAGGCAAGGTACACAAAGCCACATGGAAGAAGACCATTCATCACCCCAATCAAGAACAAGGTTGCTCTCGATTTTTTTCCAAACAGGTTTTTGAAAGTCGGTTTTATCCTCCTCGTATAATTTGAAAATGCGGAATGACTTCCGATGGATCGTGATAACTTCGGATACAGAAGACTCACAAGAGCAATGCCGATAATAAGAATTCCCGAGGCAATAGAAAGTGTTTTTTGGAATCCTGACATTGCAATCCGGTGACCGATCAATCCCACCAGCAAACCAAGAATCGAGTAGGTTACAATTCTTCCCACGTTATATAACAAACGTCCCACGATCATTGATATTCCTGAACCATGATTGGATGGAAGAGCCAACGCAATTGGTCCACACATTCCTGCACAATGAAAACTTCCCAGAAACCCGACCAAAAATGCTGAGAGATAAAACATCAGTTGATAAATATTTTAGTTTCTGAATAATATGGTGTTGATCCTGAACTCCAGTTTACTTTTACATTCCAGTACCCATGAGCCATTCCCGAAGTCTCAACCGTTTGTTTGAATAGTGCGTCTGCAAAAACAGATTTTGAAAAATCAAGTGCTGCATTATCCGGCTTATAAAAATTGATATTTCCTGAAAGATTTTTCAACTCAACAGGTGGAAAACTAAAGATCACTTCATGGTTGCTTTTGTCATACTCGATTTTCAAATCATTCATAAGAAGCAGAGAATTTTTTTTCTTGGTAATCTGTTCGCTGTATTTTAATTCCTGTTCGTAATAGGTTGGACTCACAAGATCAACCTGTTGCTTGGAGCATTTATACACAAGAATTAAAATTCCTGTCATAAAAAGAAGGATGAGCATTAAAATACCATGTCCGAAGTTTAGTTTCATTCCGAGTTAATTTGCGTTGGGTCCCATAAAATTTGTTCTCACCTCTTCGATTACTTTTCCATTGGAAGTTACTTCCAGCACCACAGGTGTCTTTACATTTTTTATTTTATCCTTTGAGACGATTATAAAAAATTCAGCTTCAGCCATCGATTGCTCATCCAGTTCATTGAATCCGTTACCAACAAATTTCAGTTCACCTTCAGGTGATTTTACTTTCAATGTCACGGGAATTTTATTGAACGTCTTATTCACAACCTGGATGTTGTACAGGTTACTTATTTTATTGTTCTCTAATTTCTGGTACATCATGCCAGGCGTTCGCAGTAACGTTGTTTCCACATCTTTTCTGAATGCAAGCAAACTTGACAGCGTAGTAAGCAGAACAAGAAGTACCAGTGAATAACCGACAATTCTCGGATTGAATTTGAATTTTGTTTTGTTAGCAATGATGTTTTCACTAGTGAAGCGGATCAACCCGCGTTTGAATCCAACATGATCCATCACATCATCACATGCATCGATACAGGCAGTACAGTTCACACATTCCAGTTGAGTTCCATTCCGAATGTCAATACCCGTTGGACAGACATGAACGCATTGTTTACAATCAATGCAATCGCCAATTTCACGGTTCTCTTCTTTATGAATTTTTCCTCTCGGCTCTCCCCTTCCATAATCATAACCGACTACCATCGAGTTCCGATCAAGCAATACACCTTGTAACCTTCCATAAGGACAAACAACTATACATGCCTGTTCACGAAAACGAGTATACACCAAAAAGAAAACTCCCGTAAAGACAACCAAAGAAACAAAACCGACAGCATGATCACCGGGTCCATCAATAGCAAGCAACTTCAATTGATCGAAACCAATGATGTAAGCAAGGAATGTATTTGCGATTAGAAATGCGATAATGAAAAAAATTGAAAGCTTGGCTGATTTTTTCAAAATCATTTCTGTCGTCCATCCTGAAGAGTCAAGTTGTTTTTGTTTTGTATAGTCTCCTTCAATCCAATATTCAATTTTACGAAAAACCATTTCCATAAAAATTGTTTGGGGACAAGCCCAGCCACACCATACCCGTCCGAAGATAACGGTGAACAAAATGATGAATACAATAAACGTAAGCATCGCCAACCCAAACAGGAAAAAATCCTGCGGCCAAAACGGGATTCCAAAAAGAATAAATTTTCGTTCAATCACGTTGAAAAGCATCAATGGATGACCGTTCACTTTCATGAATGGTCCGCCAAATAATAATGCGAGAAGAACTATGCTGACAATTGTTCGCGCTTTGTAATATCTTCCGGAAGGCTTCTTCGGATAAATCCATGAACGCTTGCCTTCCTTACTGATCGTAGAAATGCTGTCGCGGAAAGATTCCTGTTTCAAACTGTTGGAAGGTATCGACATGATCAGAGTTTCCGCGCAACATTTCCTATTGAATCTTTCAGTACAGTTACTGCTGATGAATCTATTTTCACTTCTTCAATCCACTTCTCCCCCTGAGATTCCTTTGCTCCAGCAGGATTTGTTCCTTTCAGCGTGAGAATAAAACTGGCTACTTCCTGGATTTGCTTGGGCGCCAATTGCGCCTTCCAGGAAATCATACCCTTGTTAGGTACGCCTGTAGTGATTGTATTAAATATATTTTTTATTCCTCCTCCGTGCAACCAGAATTCATCCGTGAGGTTTGGACCTACATTACCTTGGCCAAGATTTCCGTGACATGCAACGCAGTTTTTTTCAAAAATGTCTCTTCCTTCCGAAAGCTCATGCGCATCCGTAAAGGAGTAAACATTTGCATCAGTAATGTTATTCGCAGAAATCTTCATCCGTTCGTCTTTATCGTGTTGTGCCTGTTTCATCTCGTCAGCATATTCCTGTAAACTTAATTTACCTGTTCCTGCAACATGGTAACTGAATAGGTAAAAAACAGCGAAGATGATCGTAAAGACAAATCCCCATTTCCACCATGGTGGTAATTGATTATCAAGTTCACGAATGCCATCATAGTTATGATCAAGCATAACATCCGCTTCATATTCAACAGGCACTGAACGGGTCATACTCTTCATCAGTGTACTCCATGCTCCTGCTTTTTTTATTTTCTTCTCAATAACCAACGGGTTTTCCTCTTTTGGCTTGCTTAATAAGCGAGACAACACCATTGCAGTTTTTGACAATCCGTAAATGACATAGAAAATTACAAGGAAGAGAAATATGCCTAGCCAGATCATCGGGTCCTGGATGTAATCAGGAAACATATCAAAAAAATCCGGTTGTACCTTTTGCAAAGAATCCGCAGATGAAGGAACTTGTGCTATCACCGTATTGATAACAGTCACAAGCGATGCGATCAAGATGGAAGTTTTATGTTTTGTGAAATTCATACTTAGAATTTTTAAGAGTGAATGGATTGTTCGGAAGTTTGACTCAAAGGAATTCTGCTTATCTCCTCCATCTTTGATTTGTTTGAACGAATCAGCCAGATGACCATTGAAACAAAAAACGTGACGAATACAACGAGGAGGAAGATTGGGTAAATTTCTATTCCGTTTATTCCGCTGAAATAATGTTTGAACATTTTTTTAATTGTTAGTGGCTAGTTGCCGGATTTATTTTCGCTCGTACTCTTTTCCGCCTTGATGTCAGTTCCCAAACGTTGCAGGTAAGCAATGATGGCAATGATCTCCTTATTACCTGTCACTTCAATTCCTACTTTCTTCAGATCAGCTGAAATATCAATCGCCTGTTTCATGAGATCATCGTTTGCCTTCTGATCATAACCCTCAGGATAAGGGACGCCCAAGGTTTGCATCACTCGAATTTTTTTTGCTGTCGTTGAGATATCAAGATTCTTATTGATCATGAATTCGTAAGCAGGCATAATGGAAGCCGGACTCATGGTTGTTGGATCCAACATGTGATTGTAATGCCAGGAGTTCGGATACTTGCCACCTTCACGAGCGAGATCAGGACCAGTTCGCTTGCTGCCCCATTGAAAAGGATGATCGTACACAAATTCTCCTGCCTTTGAATATTCACCGTAACGTTCTGTTTCACTCCTGAACGGACGAATCATTTGTGAGTGACAGGTGTAACAACCTTCGCGTATGTACAAGTCTCTTCCCTGTAACTCAAGCGGAGTGTAAGGATGTACACTGCTTATGGTTGGTATGTTCGACTTAATGGTTAGCATCGGAATAATTTCAACCATGCCACCGATAAGAATTAACACCAACGAGATTAAAAGCATTTGAACAGGTCTGCGTTCTATCCAACGGTGCCAATGTCCTTTTTGAACATGAATGACTTCCATCCTTTCAAGTGTAGGCGCTTCTGCTGCCTCGTCTGCAATTAATTTTCCTGAACGCACTGTCCTGATTAAATTATATGCCATCACCAACGCACCCGCGAGGAACAACGATCCTCCGAATGCGCGCAGCTTATACATGGGAAGAATCTGAACAACCGTTTCTAAAAAATTAGGATACTTCAACACACCATCGGGTGTAAACTGTTTCCACATCAGGCTTTGAGTAAACCCGGCCCAATAAAGTGGCACCGCGTAAAATAAAATTCCCAGCGTTGCAATCCAAAAATGAAAGTTGGCGAGTTTCTTCGACCACAAGGTTGTGTTGAACAACCGAGGAATGAGGTAGTATAAAATTCCAAACGTCAACATACCATTCCATCCCAGACCACCAATGTGCACGTGGGCAATTGTCCAATCCGTGAAGTGAGAAATTGCATTCACACTTTTCAATGAAAGCATTGGACCTTCAAATGTTGCCATTCCATAAGCTGTAATAGCGACCACCATAAATTTGAGCACGATGTCTTCGCGTACGCGATCCCAAGCGCCACGCAGCGTCAGCAAACCGTTAATCATTCCTCCCCAACTTGGAGCAATGAGCATCACTGAAAAAACAATTCCAAGCGATTGCGCCCAGTCAGGAAGCGATGTGTACAACAAATGATGTGGACCGGCCCATATATATAAAAATATAAGTGCCCAAAAATGAATGATCGAAAGTTTATAGGAATAAACCGGACGGTTCGCCGCTTTCGGAATAAAATAATACATCAAGCCGAGGTAAGGAGTGGTGAGAAAAAACGCGACAGCATTATGTCCGTACCACCATTGCACAAGTGCGTCCTGCACTCCTGCATAGATTGGGTAACTTTTTATCAAACTTACGGGAAGTTCAATTGAGTTTACAATGTGAAGCACTGCCACAGTCACAACTGTTGCGATATAAAACCAGATGGCGACATAGAGGTGCCGTTCTCTTCGTTTGATAATTGTGCCGAACATGTTGATGGCAAAAATCACCCACACAAGTGCAATGAGAATATCAATCGGCCATTCCAACTCTGCATATTCTTTACCTGTTGTAATTCCGAGCGGAAGTGTAACCGCTGCAAGCACAATAATGGTTTGCCATCCCCAGAAATGAATTTTACTCAACAGATCGCTGAACATTCTCGCCTTGCACAATCGCTGAAGCGAATAGTACAATCCCATGAATATTCCATTGCCGACAAAAGCAAAGATCACAGCATTTGTATGCAGCGGTCGTATTCGCCCAAAGGTCGCATAAGGTCCAACATCAAATGCAGGATTCGTAAGTTGCAAGGCAGCAATCAATCCAACCAACATCCCGACTATTCCCCACAGGATGGTAGCAAATGCAAAGTTTTTTACGATCCGGTTGTCGTAACTGAATTTTTCAATGCTCATAAATCTTCCGATGAATTATTTTTTGTTTGTGAAACCTGGTTTTCAAAAAGCATCCTGACAGAAGGTGTATAATCATCCTCAAATTGCCCGTCCTTCACGCTCCATAAAAAAGCAAATAGAAAACCAATGGCTAGAAGTAAACTGAAAATGACCAATAGTATGATGACACTCATCTGAAATTAATTTTCAGCAAATCTATTTCTGAAATAAAAGTGATGAGATGATGGATATCAGTCAAATGGATGATTTTGATCATTTGACAAAAGGACCTTTACAATACTGAAGTTGAAAATGAGTAAGAGAAAAATTTGAAATTATAATTGCGGTTAACCTTGCGGGCGATTCCTACATTTGCCAACCGAATGAGTCATTGGGAAATAAAAGAGCGGCAACTGATAATGAAAAGTAAAGAAAACTGGATCAATTGGGCGCTGTTTAACCTGGTGATCGTGGCACTTCTTGGCGTTGTACTTAGAAGCAAAATGCTTTTCTCTCTGAAGATCATTAATTTTTCGAACTTACTGAATGCACATTCTCATTTTGCTTTGGGCAGTTGGGTTACCCTTGCATTAATGATCCTGATGGTGTATGATATCCTACCTTCTCCCCTCAATCAAAAGCGCATTTACAAGTGGTTGTTTTGCGGTGTACTATTTACATCGTGGGCTACACTGTTTTCCTTTTCATTTGAAGGATCCGGTTTTCTATCAACTACATTTTCGACTCTTTTTATATTGGTCACGTATGTTTTCAGTTGGATATTCATCCTGGACATCCGTCAAACACCCGTAAGTAAACCCGTTCTGGTTCTAAGTTTATTTTCTATTATTTGCCTGGTGCTTTCTTCCATTGGGACGTTCTCGCTTGATTTTCTTTTTTCAATTCACTCACTACAGGCCATTCTCTATCGTGACGCTTTATTTACTTATCTTCATTTGCAATACAACGGCTTTTTTGCACTTGCTGTCTTTGCATTGCTCTTTCATAAAATTGAATCAAAACGGATTTCGATGACAGCAAGCGCAAAAAAAAATATCCACCGATTCTCCATTTTGCTTTGCTTGTCCATATTACCCTCTTTGTTCCTTTCCTTTCTCTGGCAGGATCCCCATATCCTGCTCCGCATCATCGCAATCTCAGGAAGCTTTTTAGTTTTGCTAACGCTCACCTGGTTCGTTATAACAGTACGATCACTGGCACGCGAGTTTAAGACGCTGAATGCGCCCATCCGGTATTTGCTTTTTCTATCCATGACAGCATTCTCGCTAAAAATGTTTTTACAGATGTTTACTGTCTTACCTGTTATCGGAAATGCTGTATTTGGAGACAGACCAATGATTATCGGTTTCCTTCACCTGGTATTTCTTGGCTTCGTTACCCTTTTTCTTCTTGCATATTTTGTACAGGAAAATTTGTTGGACAGTAAAGATATATTCACACGTGCTGCGCTGATTATATTTTCAGCCGGTGTTGTGTTTAATGAAGTAATGCTGATGGGACAAGGACTGGGAGCCATGTTTTTAAAGAGCAGCCAAACTGTGACATGGTTATTATGGTTTGCCAGTATCTGGTTATTTATTGGTGCTGTTTGCATTGCTGTTGCACGTTTCAAACACCAAGCGGCTTTCAACGATCCGGATTAGCGACCTGCGGTCTTATGTCCTTTCAAGACAGAAAACTATTTCTGCAAATCATTCTTACGAATGAATTCAAGAATGGAGCGAGCTTCATCATCAGTCAGTCCCTGGTCAGGCATGCGCACCACACAGGTTATCATTTCCTTCTGTGCAACAAGATCACTGTCCAACATCACACTTGTATTGGTTATAAAATTCATTATCCATTCAGGGGTTCTTCTCGTGGTAACGCCTTTCCAGCCCGGCCCAACCAATTTTTCATCTGTGAGTTTATGGCAGGCAAAACATTTTGAATCATAGATCGGTTGGGCTTTGGTAATCATCCCTTCATTCAATGGCTGCGAGAGGTCAATGTTTTTAAATTTGCCTATTCCCTTGTTATCATTCTTCCTGGTTTCAGCTTCTTTCATCAGGTTGCCTCCTGCATTGGGATTATTTTCTTCGGCTGGCTTATTATTAGAACCACAGCGTACAAAAAATATAGTGATCAGTACTGCTGCAATAAAAAATTGTTGGCGTTTCATGTGAGTGGATTTTAGAAATAAAAACCTAAGTTATGCATAGTTTACACGAAAGGTGAAACTTAATAAATGATGAAGTAAATTTTACTGCTGTTCGTTTCTCAGGAATGCTACAATTTTGGTTGCTTCATCATCTGTGATACCGGCTTTCATTTTCATGTGTGTACCGATAATTCCCCATTGATCTTTAGAATATTGATCCTGGGATGGCGCGCTATGACAACGGTTACAATTTTCACCCCACAATTGCGCACCACTTTTTTCAGCAATTTCTTTTGTCGGCGCACAACTGTTCAAAAACATAGCGCTTCCTGATATCAGGATTGTTATAAGTATGATTATCTTTTTCATATTTTTTTCCCTTTCTTATTTTAGTAATTAAAAGCCATAATACATTTGAACAAAAATTTGATCAGTTACACCATCCTGTTTTTGAAAACAGAGTTTTGCAACACAATTCCATTTTAGCCAATAATTGAGAGCGACAGCGGATTGTGATCGTGGTACATTCTTTCCATCTGCATTGTAGTAAGCCCACGGTGCGCCATCAGGTGTGGTGTATTTGGAGTACCGAAATGCGATTTCAAAATTTCTTAAGACAGAATTTTTTGAGCCTGTTGGACGAATTGAAATCATCCCATAATATGTATTTGCCGTGTTATTGAAATGCATAACTGCTCCTGTTGTATCGTCTTGCACAGGATAATCGTAATTGTCGACATTTTGTTTTTTGTATTCTCCAACCAGTCGTAATGTACTTTTCAAAGCAGGAATGGAATGATAGAAGTTGAGATCAAACGCCATGGCTCTCACTCCGATTTTTTCAAACTCAGAATATTGGTTGCCTGCCTTCGCGGCATTTTCATACGACATTCCGAGTTCAAGGCATGAGTTGGAGAATGGTAAAAAGCCTATACGTCCTCCGGTTGCCTTGTTCATGTTGTTATCATTGTATGCTTCATATTCAAACTGACCGGCATTTTCCGCATCTGTCAAAAGTTCGGGACCGTTTGAAACCCACAAATCATAATTGAATTTAGAAACGCCTGCAGCAAAACCTCCTGTGAAACCAAAGCCCACGGCTTCCATGGTTCCGATTCCGCCATCACCATATCCAACCGGGTCGGAAGCGAAACGATTCATAAAACCTTCGGCTAACCTGCCTCTGTACATTCCGAAATGCGGAACAAAACGTCCTGCATGAAATGCAATATTCTTATCAATCAACCAAATTAAATTAGCATGCTCCAGTCCAATATCCGGTTCTCCGCCACCTGTTTCAATTTCGATTTCCGATTCCACAAATAATTTGTCTGACAATTTGTAGAGAAAAATAGCCGAGAAATTTGCATCGCTGAAATTGTTTTGCCCCGAATCCATAACTGCAGTCACCGTTGTATGACCTGCAATGAAAAGCTTGGTGGCACCACCCTCATTTTGAGCGAAGGAAGCCAATGACAGCATCGAACAGAACCCAAGAGTTAGTAAGATTATTTTTTTCATAGTTTTTATTTTTAGCCCCGGTACATCGGGATTGTTAAATACTTATTTCATCTTTGATTTAGCGCTTAATGTTCGAATATAATTTACCAATGACCAGCGCTGCTTTTCGGTAAGCATGCTTTTATAAGCCGGCATTGGCGCATGACCATTACTGAGTTCCCAAAAAAGTACTCCGTCTGGTTGCATTTGCACATGTGCTGACGTATGATCCGCAGGACTTACAGCCAAACCTGCGGCAGCTACACCATCTCCTTTTCCTGAATTGCCATGACAAACGGAACAGATTTTCTTATACATGGCTTTGCCGCTATCTGTCAACGACAAATTATTTGCATACGGGTTTCTTAATGTATCAGACCATGCAGGAGAATTCCATTTTTTCCTATGCTCGCTGAGCTCCTTTTGCGATGCTTGTCCGTAAATATGATTTGAACCCAGGAAGCAAGTCAACATAACGATGAATGAGTGAAGGATTATTTTTTTCATTTTACCACTTTATGAATCTTTTATCGAAGCATGACATCAAATAAACGCGAAGTAAAAATGGACTATCATTCCGATGAACATGTTACATAATTTTGGAAACAAATTGTATAATTCACACATTCTCTTGTAGTGCTCATTTCGATCTTGTCTTGTTCCATTTTTTTTGATGAGAAGATGTAGAATATTTCAGAGATAAAATTCGGTTAACAATAAAACCTGCGATATGAAGATTATCAATCCACACAGCTATTTAACATGACTCTAATCATATCTGCCAGACAACATCATTTTTCCAACCCAATTCGAAACTCCCGTTGTAAAAGAAATAATTGTTACAGCACTGATCGGCATCAGGATCGCAGCAACAACAGGTGAAAGGTGACCGGTGACAGCAAATGATAAACCCACTGCATTGTAAAGGAGAGCAATTACAAAACTGAAAAGAATGATCTTTTGACTGGACTTGGAAATTCTCAAAAGCGAGGGCAGCTTGTTCAATTTATCTGCGTTCAGAATTCCATCACATGCTGGTGAAAAATTATTGGTGTCATCAGAAACAGAAATCCCAACATGGCTTTGCTTTAAAGCTCCGGCGTCATTCAGTCCATCGCCAATCATTAGTACATTTCTGCCACTTCGTTGAAGCTGCTGAACAAACCTTAATTTATCAGAAGGTGACTGATTAAAACGTATTGTAACTTCCTTTCCGAAAATTTCCTCCAGGTATTTTTTTTCACCATCATGATCGCCGGAAAGAACAGCAAGTTGATAGCCTGATTTTTTCAATTGACGAACAACCTCCTCCACTCCATTCCTATATTCATTTTGTAAAGCAAAATATCCTCGAACATTGTCATTGATCGAAACAAAAATTTTAATTGAATTTAAGTCGTCGCTATTTCCTGCTTCCGTGAATGGTGCCGAACCAATTTTTACCGGAACATCAAACACAATTCCCGAAATGCCTTTGCCCGGTTCCTCTTTGAATCCCTTTATATTCATCACGGGAATTTCCTTCATATCCTCATCCATGATTCTGCTTAACGGATGTGACGAATGATGCACGAGCGACTTCACCATTTTCATTTCATCCATGGTCAGTTTGTCTCCGACAAAAGAAATTTTTGATGAGTTAGTTTTTGTCAGTGTTCCCGTTTTATCAAAAATGATCGTATCAATCTTTGCCAGCTTTTCAATCACAGCATAATTTTTCAGAAAAAATTGATGACGACCAAAAACGCGGAGAATATTCCCTAATGTGAACGGAGACGATATTGCGAGGGCGCACGGGCATGCAATAATCAGCACCGCTGTAAAAGCATTCATTCCCCTCGACAGATCATGTTGAAAAAACCACCAGCCAAATGATATAAGCGCTACGGCAATAAGAGCCATTGTGAAATAATGACTGATTCGATTCACCAGTTGTTGAAATGAACTTTCATCTCTTTTACTGTTATAGGCATTGTTGTTCCATAACTGGGTGAGATAACTCTGGGAAATATTTTTTACTACTTCCAGTTCAATGGCTGTTCCCATTTGCTTTCCACCTGCGTAAATTAATTCCCCTTCATGTTTTGAGACGGGCACAGATTCTCCGGTTACAAAACTGTAATCAATGTTTGCCGGACCCTTAATCAACACTGCATCTGCCGGAATCAATTCTTCATTTCGGATGATAATGCGGTCAGAAATTTTCAGATCCGAGACCGGAATGGACGTATCATTTTTCTTTCTTCGTATCATCACCGAGACCGGAAAAAAAGATTTGTAGTCACGCTCAAAAGAAATTGTTTCATACGTTTTATTCTGAAACGCACGCCCGATAAGCATAAAAAAAACAAGTCCTGACATTGTATCCATATAGCCTGCACCGTTCGCGCTGATTATTTCATACGAACTCCTTAGAAACATCACCAGGATACCGAGTGCTATCGGGACATCTATATTCAGAAATTTTTGTTTTAAACTTAAAGCAGCGGATCGAAAAAACTGGCTGCTGCAATAAAAAAAGACAGGAAGAGACAAAGCAAAATTGAGGTAACTGAAAATTTCCTTAAACCCTGTTTCGACGTAATGACCGGAAGAAAAATATTCGGGAAAACTAAACAACATGATGTTACCAAAACAAAATCCGGCTACACCGATTTTATAAACGGTCGTCCAATCCTTACTTTCTTTCCTATTGCTTTCCACGTCTTCAAGCTTGATGATCGGCTCATAGCCAATAGCAGAAAGAAGTTCAACAATTTCGCGCAATGAAATTTTTTCCGAAAATGAAATCGTTACTTCCCTTCTCGAAAAATTAACCATCGAACGAACAACACCATCGTTAATCCGATTGAGGTTCTCAAGCAGCCAGATACAACTGCTGCAATGTATTTGCGGAATATAAAGGATGACGGAAGATATTCTACCATCGGTGAAACGAAGAAGTTTTTGTTTTACTCTTTCATCATCCAGAAACGCAAACTGCTCTTTATAAATTGATTTTTTTGATGATATGCCGGGAGCAGAATTGATGTTATAATAAGAGCAGAGATTGTTTTCCTTCAGGATATCATAGACAAGCTTACATCCTTTGCAACAAAAATTCTTTTCATCAAAAAAGATGAGATCGGTTTTACATTCATCGCCACAGTGATAGCATTGCAATTTTTCTTTTACTAAAATATTCTCCAACATAAATGAATTGCAGATTTGATTCAAAGTCAAATGTATTTTAACATCTTTTCAACGCCTGTGATCAAAGTCAGGTTGACTTATGATTAGAATCATGTTTTACATCGGTAGCAATCTTTACTATTACGCTCCTTAAATATTCATAACACTTTATTATTAAATATTACGAAAAATGAAAATAGAAAATCTTTCACTGGCAGAAATTGCAACATCGAAACCCGAAGCTGCAGCATTATTTGAGAAGTACAACCTGGACTTCTGTTGCCGGGGAAAACAGAAATTATCTGAAGCCATTTCAAACGATCCCGAAAAACTAACAGAAGTAAAAAAGAAACTCGAAAATCTTTTTGAGAATACAGTCGCCTCTGAAAATGATTTCAGTAATTTTTCCTTAGCGCAATTGGTGGATTATATTCTCGAAAATCATCATCGCTACGTAACAGAAAACCTTCCTCTTATTCAACAGCATCTTGAAAAAGTTGCTTCAAAGCATGGAGATGCACATCCTGAAATGAAAAGCATAAAAATTTTATTTAATGAAATAAAAATTGCTTTTGAACAGCACATGATGAAAGAAGAGACCATTCTCTTTCCACGTATCAAAGCATTGGAGGCCCTTTTCAAAGAAGGCAACCAATTGGGAGAAAATTCTATAGAGGGTCCAATACAGGTCATGGAAAGTGAACATGAAGAGGCCGGAAAATTAATGGAGATGATTAAAACATTAAGCAATGATTATACACCTCCGGCAAATGCCTGCACAACCTTTCAGCTCTCGCTTGAAGAATTAAAAATATTTGAACGCGATCTACATCAGCATGTACATTTAGAAAACAATATTTTGTTTCCGAAAGCATTGACATTGTTGTCCGGATTAAATATGCCTTTGCTGAACTAAATAGGGAACGCACAATGCTGAAAGGTGACTGCTTTTGTGATCTTGTTTATCGGCTTTATACTTTACTCCGACGTTGCGTATACTTCAGGCACTACAGGATCTTTTAACTTAAAAACTGCTGACATAATGTGTGAATCATGAAACTAATTTCCAAAATTGTGTAATGCTTTTAATAAGAGCAGTATTCACCTTTAATGTTCAATAATTCTATCATGAGTCCATACGATCAAAATTTATACGTGATTATTATAAACCAAAAGTTTTGATTGTCAATCATGATAGGTCTCATGGTTATTCATGACCAAACTCATTTACCATCATGCAGTCCTGTTTTATGTTTACGGACGAAAATAAATGCCTCATCCCACAGTTTTACCACCAAATTTAAATCTATGAAAAAACTACTTATCATTTCCGGAATTTCATTGCTGTTGTACGCTTGCGGAGGCAACACAGAAAAAAAAGAACCTGCAGAAAACCCAAATGCAACAGCTGATCTTTTTAAAGAAGACTCTGCTTCAAAAGCCTTAGATGCAAAAGGTATCGGCAAATTTAAAAACGTTGAGATCGCTGCGGCCCTCGATCCTGCTATGGCTAAAGAAGGAAATGGAATCTATGATTTAAAATGTTCTGCCTGTCACCGGCTCACAAAAGAAAAACTGGTTGGTCCGGGTTGGTCTGGTGTTACAACACGCAGGAAGCCGGAATGGATCATGAATTTTGCAACCAACACGGATGAAATGATTACAAAAGATCCTGCTGCACAAGCCATGTTGGAAGAATGCCTTGTGCGCATGCCGAATCAAAGCCTGAGTGATGCTGATGCGCGGCATGTGCTGGAATTCATGCGCAAAAATGACGGAGTAAAATAACCCCTGTCATGATATTGAATGATTGAGTGCACACATAAATATATAAAACACATGAAAAATAAAATTGGAAATTATCTTTTGCTTGCCGCCTTAATAATAGCCGGCATTTTAATTCTTAAGGGTTGCAAACCTAAAAATGTTTCAAGCGCCACTGGTGGTGATGCCGCTCAAAAAGCATACGTTGCACCGGGCAAATACGATGAATTTTATGATTTCGTTTCCGGTGGTTTTAGCGGGCAAATGAGTGTTTATGGAATCCCTTCCGGCCGTTTGTTCCGCGTGATTCCTGTTTTTTCGGTTGACCCTGAAAAAGGATATGGCTACAACGAAGAAACAAAACCGATGCTTAACACATCGCATGGCTTTGTTCCATGGGACGATTTGCATCACATCGCACTTTCCGAAACGGATGGAATACAGGACGGTCGCTGGGTTTTCGGAAACGGTAACAATACACCACGCATTGCGAGGATCGATTTACGAACTTTTCATACAGCAGAGATTATTGAAATTCCCAACAGCGCGGGTAACCACTCCTCTCCGTTCATCACAGAAAATTCTGAATATGTTGTTGCAGGAACCCGCTTTAGTATTCCCATGGATAACACCAACGGAGATGTTCCCATCAATACGTACAAACAAAATTTCCATGGCACCGTAAGTTTTATCAGTGTAGATAAAACTTCAGGAGAAATGAAAATCGCTTTCCAGATTTTATTACCCGGTGTAAACTTTGATTTGGCGCGCGCCGGAAAAGGAGTTTCACACGGATGGTTTTTCTTTAGCTGTTACAATTCGGAACGGGCAAATACATTGTTAGAAGTAAACGCTTCTCAGAAAGACAAAGATTTTGTAATGGCAATCAATTGGAAAAAAGCAGAAGAATATTGGAAAGCCGGCAAAGGTCAGAAGAGAACAGTCGCGTATGCACACAATGTATACAGTGAGAAAACTCACGCTGCCACTTCAACCATTGAAAAAGAAGTTACCATGTTAGATCCGAAAGATTGTCCTGACATGGTTTATTTTATGCCTTGCCCGAAATCACCACATGGTTGCGACACCGATCCGACAGGTGAATACATTGTCGGCAGCGGAAAACTCGCAGCTATGATTCCTGTTTTCTCTTTTACAAAAATTCAAAAAGCAATTGCCGATAAAAATTTTGAAGGAAACTACGAAGGCATTCCTGTTTTAAAATACGATGCCGTGTTGCATGGTGAAGTTAAAAAACCCGGACTTGGACCTTTGCATACAGAGTTTGACGGAAAAGGATATGCGTACACCTCTTTCTTCGTTTCATCTGAAGTAGTGAAATGGCGCATCAGCGATTTGCAGGTAGTAGATCGTGTACCGACATATTATTCTGTAGGTCATCTAAGCATTCCCGGCGGGCCGACAAGAAAACCGTGGGGAAAATATTTAATTGCTTATAATAAAATTACGAAAGACCGTTACCTGCCAACCGGACCGGAGCTCGCGCAGAGTGCTCAACTGTTCGATATCAGCGGAGAAAAAATGAAACTCATCCTTGACTTTCCAACCATCGGTGAACCGCATTATGCTGAAGCAATACCTGCAGAACTGATTTCAAAAAACTCCACGAAGTTTTACAAGATTGAAGACAATCAAAATCCGTATGTATCGAAAGGAGAAAAAGAAGCGAAAGTTGTACGCAAAGGAAATGAAGTGCATGTGTACATGACTGCGATCCGTTCGCACTTTGTTCCTGACAACATTGAAGGAGTAAAAATGGGAGACGTTGTTTATTTCCATGTTACAAATCTTGAACAGGATTGGGATGTTCCGCATGGCTTCGCTGTTAAAGGTGCGAACAATGCCGAGTTACTGATCATGCCGGGCGAAACACAGACGCTTGCGTGGAAACCCGAACGTACCGGTGTATTCCCAATGTATTGTACTGATTTCTGTTCCGCGCTTCACCAGGAGATGCAGGGATATATTCGCGTGAGTGCGGCCGGATCAAATGTGCCGATCACATTCAGCACTGGAACCAATCAGCCGAAAGCAGTACAATAATTATTCACCTTAAAAATCACATCCAATGAAAAAAATATTTTTAGTTCTCTCTCTTCCATTGCTAAGTATTTTCACATCGTGTACCCAGAGCAACAACGAAACAGCTTCACAACCTGCAGCTGCAAGTGAATCGCGGGTCGGACAAGATGCCGTGAAGGATGATGAATCGCAGAAAGATGTCGTGAAAATTGCAGTGAGTTCGAAAGACCATACCACGCTGGTGGCAGCATTGAAGCAGGCAGATTATGTGACTGAGTTATCAAATGCAGGACCCTTTACCGTGTTTGCTCCGACCAATGCTGCTTTCGACAAACTTCCAAAAGGAACAGTTGAAAACCTAATGAAACCCGAAAACAAGGATGCCTTAAGGAATATCCTTGAATATCATGTTGCTGTTGGTGGATACAAGCAAGACTTTTTAACAGATGGACAAACCATTAACCAGGCAAATCTGCTGAACATCACCATTAGTATCAAAGATGGAAAAATGATGGTGAATAATACAGCTCATGTTATCGCGACTGTGCCTGCATCCAACGGAATTGTGTATGTAATAGATGAAGTACTGTTACCACCCGCAGCTAAATAAGACGATTTAACATTCAAACCCCTTGGTTTTAACGAGGGGTTTCTTTTGCCCTGATATATAAAATGAAAAAACTCAGCACCGTTTCCAGGATACTTATCGCACTCACTTCTCTCGTGATAATTGCTGCTTATTTTTTCCCGGTATGGCGCATCGATTTATTCGCTCCGCAATACCCCGAAGGATTAGTCATGAAAATCTGGCTGAACAAATTAAGCGGAGATGTTGACATCATTAACGGGTTGAATCATTACATTGGCATGAAGAAAATTATCGTGGCCATGTTTCCCGAATTTACATACCTGGTTTATCTCGTTGCAGCATTTATTGGATACGGTTTGGTGATCGCAATCACAGGCAACCGCAAGATTTTATTCAGCTACCTCGTTTTTTCCGTTATCGGCGGCGCGCTGGCGATGTACGATTTTTACCTGTGGGGATATGATTATGGCCACAACCTGAATCCCGATGCGCCCATCAAAATTCCCGGCATGGGGTACCAGCCTCCGATGATTGGCCATAAGAAATTACTCAACTTCGATGCTTACTCGATGCCTGATGTGGGTGGATACATCATCATTGTGGTTGTCTTTATCGCTGCCGTCATTTGGTTTTTAGAAGGCAGGAAAAATAAAATCAAACAATGAAAAATCGGGAGTTAGTATTTATCCTTATTTTTCTTGCGTCCTGTGCGACAGAACCACAGCCCTTAACCGCAGGCAAAGATGCCTGCAACTTCTGCCAGATGCCTGTTGCAGACACCAGGTTCGGTGCGGAAATAATTACTGGGAAAGGAAAGCTTTATAAATTTGATGATGTTGGTTGCATGAATAATTTCAGAAAGAATAGTTTGAATTCAACAGAAAAAATAACACATATGTATGCAGTCATTTATACCGACAGTCAAAAACTCCTGGAAGTGAATCAAGCTATTTTTTTAAAAAGCCCGGCTCTGCATACACCCATGAACAGTGGTGTGGCGGCTTTTGAGTCGCAGGACATAGCAACATCTTTTCTCCAAAATTTTCCGGGAGAAATCCTAACTTGGGATCAACTTCAACAAAAATTAAATTAGTTGTGTTGCGTCCCGTTTTTCTTCTATCGTTTTTACTGAACGTCACCTGCTCCTTTGCAAGTGTAATCCATGCAGGAGCTTCCTATCCTGTCAAGACACTGAGAAAAGCAGTTGAACTCGCGCAGCCGTTTGACACCATCCGTCTTGAAAATGGAATTTACAAAGAAGGAAACATTGTCATTACGAAATCGCTTCGGTTGTTTGGAGAACCAAAGACCGTTTTAGACGGAGAAAAAAAATTTGAAATACTTACCCTGTCTGGAAAAGATATTATCGTAAATGGAATCACATTCAGGAATTCCGGGTATTCGTCGATGAATGATTTTGCTTCCATAAAAATTATCGACGCTTCCGGTTTCGTCATTGAGAACAACACCATTGAGAATGCAAGTTTCGCCATTCACATTGCGAACAGCAATCATTTTACCGTTCGCAAAAACAAGATCAAGGGAATACCTGGAGAGGAACACTCCACAGGGAACGGGATTCATTTATGGAAGTGCAACCATGCTGTCATTGAAGGCAATTATATTTCCGGCCATCGCGATGGAATTTACTTTGAGTTCGTCACCGAATCCGTCATTCAGAATAACTTCAGTGAAAAAAATATCCGTTACGGTTTGCATTTTATGTTTTCGAATGACGACCGGTATATCGCCAACACGTTTCACGACAACGAAGCCGGTGTGGCCGTCATGTTTTCACATCACGTTATTATGAAAAAAAATAAATTTGAAGACAACAGGGGTTCCTCTTCCTATGGTCTGTTACTCAAAGAAATTTCTGACGGAGAGGTTTCTGAAAACACCTTCACACGGAATACGGTTGGTATATTCATGGAAGGAACCAATCGAATTGAAGTGAAAAAAAATAAATTTATTAGCAATGGCTATGCACTGAAAGTGCAGGCTAGTTGCAATGCCAACACGATTGAAAATAATAATTTCATCGGTAATACCTTTGACGTGGCTACCAATGGCTCGCTTGTATTGAATACGTTCACAAAAAACTATTGGGACAAATATGAAGGCTATGATTTGAATCATGACGGAACCGGTGATGTTCCCTTTCATCCTGTCAGTATGTACGCTATGATCATTGAGAACAACCCGATTGCCGTCATGTTCCTTCGCAGCTTCATGGTCACACTTTTGGATAAAACAGAAAAAGTAGTACCCAGCATTACACCGGTAGATTTAAGGGATGATTTACCTGTCATGAAACCATTTGCACTATGATTCGCGCTGATCATATAAACAAGTCGTTCGGGAAACTAAACGTATTGAATGACATTTCGCTTACCTGCAACAAAGGCGAAACCATTTCTTTGATCGGGCCCAACGCTTCAGGAAAAACAACATTCATTAAATGTTTGTTGGGCATGGTGTTGCCCGACAGCGGCACCATTTTATTCGGGAGTAAAAATATTGCTGACGGTTGTGAGTATCGCAGCAACATCGGTTACATGCCACAGATCGGTCGCTATCCCGACAACATGACGATCGGACACATCTTTGACATGATGATTGACCTTCGCAAAAAAGATCGCGGTGAAACAGACCGTGAATTGATTTCAGCATTTGGCTTGGAAACCATTTTCAACAAAAGGATGCGGACGCTTTCGGGAGGCACACGACAAAAGGTAAGCGCATCGCTCGCATTTCTTTTTAAACCGGAAGTTTTAATTCTAGATGAGCCTACGGCAGGCCTTGATCCGCTTGCCTGTGAAATCCTCAAGGAAAAAATCACGAAAGAAAAAAAACAAGAAAAACTGATACTCATTACGTCACATATACTTAGTGATTTGGATGACCTCGTTTCTGAAATAGTTTATTTTAACGAAGGTAATTTGCTTTTCCACAAAAGCATCTCTCAACTGAGACATGATACCGGAGAAGAAAAACTTACACGCGCTATTGCCGCCGTCATGAAAAATAATTAACAGAAAATGTTCAAAGTGATAAAATATGTGATGGTGGACATTTTGCGAAGCAAGATTGCTGTTGCTTACTCCATCTTTTTACTTGCCATTTCAATGAGTATTTTTAACCTGGAGGATAATTCAGCGAAAGGATTGCTGAGCATGCTCAACATCATCCTGATCATTGTTCCGCTCGTGAGTTTAATATTCAGTACCATTTACATGTACAACTCCGCTGAATTTATTGAGCTATTGTTATCACAACCGATTCAACGAAAAAAATTATTGCTCAGTATGTATGCAGGAATTTGTTTATCCATGATGGTTGCGTTTGCCATCGGTGCAGGAATACCAATGATTTTGCTTGAAGGTTCCGCCACCGCTTATGTGATGACACTCACAGGTTTTGCGCTGACGGCCATCTTTGTTTCACTGTCGGTTTTAGGAGCCGTTATTACGCGCGACAAAGCTAAAGGAATCGGGATCGCCATCATCATGTGGTTGTATTTCTCACTGTTATACGATGGAATAATTCTGCTCATCATGTTTCAATTCGGCGATTACCCGTTGGAAAAAGCAGTAGTTGTTTTTTGTTCATTAAATCCCGTTGATCTTGCGCGTATTCTCATCCTGCTCAAGCTGGATATTTCGGCGATGATGGGGTACACGGGAGCTATCTTCAACCAATTTTTTGGAACATCTGCAGGGATAATTTATTCAACAACCATCATGTTGGGTTGGCTAATTACTCCGTTGTTTATTGCGTTGAGAAAATTTAAAACTAAAGACCTTTAATTCAAACTGTCCCCAAAATTTGAAGCTCAATCAGAAGAATGAAGAAGCAAATACATCTGTTGAAGAAAATCAGGTATTGGGCGATAATATGCAAACATTAAATGAACCTCAGCCACACATGAAATGCAGAATGATTGCAGGAGTAACGTATACGTTTAATTAATTTTTTCAAAAATATTTTTCTGTCAAATTTAGGTTACCCTTCGCTTATCCATTCAAAACATTCGGCTCAACAATTATTTCACCTTTCACCGAATTGCTTATGAAGCAGTATTTTTTTGCTTTCTCAAAAAGATTTTCAAGAATGTGTTGTCCCGGATTGTGATGGAGTACCACAAGTGGCCTCAAAATAAAACGGGTGGCTTCAAAGCCAATTTCTTTTTTTTCAAATTCAACCTTACATGAAATGCGAAAGTCAGTAACCGTCACCTTCATCTTCTTTGCAAGACTCATGAAGGTGGTGATGTAGCATGAAGCTACTGCCGCAGCGAGAAGATGCTCGGGTGACCATGTTGAGTCGGTCCCGCCAAACTCAGGTGGCGAACCAAACAATAACGGCATCCGGTTTCCTGCGCGCGCTATTCCGCTGTCACTTTCATAATCCCATTTTAAGGAAACATCAAACTTGTGAACCTGTGTCGTTACTTCCATAATTTTGTGAGTTAATATGTAAACTTGCGATTCGCATCAACATGGTTTCTTCATGCCCTTTATAAAATTTTTGATTTTGATAATTCTTCTCCCTGTTTATTTTGTTCTTCCAGCGTCCAGCCATCTGTAATGGTTGTCTCCAACCAGGCTTTTCCGGATTGCCTGAATACCTGAACTGATAATCCATAGATGCTGCGAAAATTCTGTTCCAGATCTGCAACAGTCATGTGTGGTGTTATGGTAATCGTTCCGGAATTATGAATCGTTCTGCATTCACCCAGAGTTTTTGATGGTTGAGTAACTAATTTTTTCGCAGGCACACCTCCGGGTTCATGTGGCTTGGCGAAAAATTCAATTCTTAGATAGGGAAATGCCTCATTAAAATCTTTCTGAATCGCGAAGATTTTTCTTCTATCGTTGATACTGATTTTCATTGGAAGGGAATATCTATTTCTAAAACAAAAATAGACACAAGACTTCCGGTCACTTATGACAAAGGTCAGTTCAGGAAATGATTATCATCAATACAGAGGGACTTAGTTCCTCAGGCGGGAAAGTTTTTCAAAATCTAAAAGAGAGATGTAACCACCTTTAATTTCAATAAGTTTTTCGTCCTTGAAATCACTGAGTGTTCGAATGGTTGATTCCGTAGCGGTGCCGGAAAGATTGGCCAAATCCTCTCTTGAAATATTCATACTGAAATTCTTCTCGTCTTCTTTTTTGTAACGGTTATGAAGCGTGATCAATGCTTCTGCGACTCGCTTTCGGACAGAGTTATATGCAAGTTTGACCAATTGGTCTTCCTTTTCAGACAGATCACCGGAAAGCATTTTCATAAACTTCCTGGATACTTCCGCATTTTTAAAAATGAGTGCAAAGAAATCTTCTTTCGGGATAAAACAGATTTCACTTTCATCAAGCGCTTCTGCGGAGTCGGTATATTTTGAATCTTCCATTAAAGCGAGGTAGCCGAAAAAATCTCCTTCTTTATAAAGACCTGTGATAAATTCTTTACCAAGCTCGTGTGTTTTAAAAGTTTTTATTTTTCCCTTATTCACAAAATAAATTCCCCGCGGATAACTGCCTTCCTCATAAACAAATTCTTTCTTCCTGTATGATTTTATATCCCGCTCTTCCGAAAGTTTTTTTAAGTCCTCAATTCCCTTTGCACTGATGATAAATTCACTCAACCCTTCTTTATTCTTTGAAAATTCCTTCTTCATTAAATCCGATTTCTTCAACCTGATTTCAATGGCATTGAGTAATTCGATATCATCGAAAGGTTTTGTAACATAATCGTCAGCACCCATTTCCATTCCTTTGCGGAGTTCACTACGCTCTGCTTTGGCAGTAAGAAAAATAAAAGGAATGCTTGCCGTTGCATCATTCTTCGCAAGCAGATGCAATACACCATAACCATCGAGTACCGGCATCATAATATCACAGATAACCAAATCAGGCTTTTCTTTTTGTGCCACCTCCACTCCCTCTTTTCCATTCTTTGTAGCAAACACTTTGTAGTTGGCAAGCTCAAGAATTTCTTTAGTATTCTCACGCATGTCTTTATTGTCTTCGATAAGCAGTATCCTTTTCATCTGTACTTATTTTTGTGCTTGTTTATTGCGGAAAATTAATTGAAAACATTGTACCCTTTTCCTCTTTACTCTCAAACGTAATTAAGCCATTCATCAACTCAACATACTTTGCAACAATGTTGAGTCCTAATCCCGTTCCCTGAACGTGAGTAGCATTATGCCCCCTGAAGAAGCGCTCAAACAGATGCTTTTGATCTTCGAATGGGATTCCCATTCCTTGATCCCTAACTTCTACTTTTAAATGCTTACCGGTAAATTCAGTTCCGACCTCGACGGTTTTTTCTTCAGGAGAAAATTTGATGGCATTTGAAATCAGGTTGAACAAAATATTTTTCAGCAATTTTTTATCCAGTGAAACCAGTTCATTGCCGGTGTGCCTGTAATTAATTTTCTGATTTTCTTTTGCGACTGATTGCATCTCAGTGATGATTCCTGAAACAAATTCATGTATGTTGAATTTTTCAGGAGCACATGCTACCTTTCCTTCTTCGAGCTTACTTACAGAAAGAAAATCATTCAATATGTCGGTCAGGTCACTGATGGATGACTTGATGCGGCTGATGTGTTTGCTTTGCTTTTCCTTTTCATTCAACTCTCCGTATTTTGCTACGAGCGATACGGACGATAAAATAGTTGCGAGCGGAGTCCGGAATTCATGCGAAGCCATCGAAACAAACCGGGACTTCAATTCATTCAATTCTCTTTCCTTTTCAAGCGCATCAAATAAATTCTTTTTAGTCCTTTCCAGTTCTTCAACAGCCTCATTCAATATCATCGTTCTGTTTCTAACCTGCTTCTCAAGATCTGCTGAATAATTCTTTAATCGTAATTCGGCTTCTTTTCGAAAAGTTATATCCACGATAAAAGCAATCACAAAACTTTCTTCCTCATTTTTGTACGGACTTAAGCTGATCTCAACAGGAAATTCTCTTCCGTCTTTCTTTTGCCCGAAAAGTTCGATTCCAAGACCCATGGAACGGGCGTGCGGATTATGATTGTATTTATCGCGATGTTCATGATGTCTCCCGGAAAGAGATTTTGGTACAAGGAGTTCTATTTTTTTTCTGAGCAGTTCTCCTTTCTCATATCCGAAAAGTTTTTCCGCGCTTGGATTAATGCGAATAATTTCTCCTTTGTCATTGACAACAAGAATTCCTTCGGTAGCATACAGAAAAAGGGCTTCAATTCCTTCTTTGCTTTGCATTTTTTCCGTTAAAAATAGATAGCCGGCTAATTTACTCATAGTTGGCTACAAAAGTAGCCGGTATCAATTTTATAAACATGACGAAAATCACATTGTAAAATGAGTTTGGACATGCCTTCTGAAGAATTTATTTAATCATTCCAAAACACCAGCAGGAATTCCATTCCGAAAAAAAATATTGAACCGAATATTTACGGCGTAGTAAAATCAAAATTCATGGTTGAAGAAGAAAACAGGAATGAATATTTACTCCACGTCTCCAATGAATTGCGATGACGGAAAATGATGTAGTATCGGTGCTGGGATACCAATCCCGTGAAATTAAATATTCCCTGGCCGTGTGTATTAATAACGGCTTTCGAAGTGGCAATCTTAAGCAATGAAGCTGAATCAGCTAATTCCAGCGTGACTGTATCGCATAATGTTGGTTGATTTGAAGGATCAATCACAGCAACCATTGAATCAGCACCGTGAATATAAAATCCTTCGATAAATGCTTTTAAGTTGATCGTAAGTGTGCAAGCACCAAGCATAGTGATGATGGAATTGGAAGTTGCAGGACTTCCGCTTACACATGCAGCATTGGAAGTCATTACACATTTCAAGGTATCATTATTCGCAAGTGTTGAACTTGAAAACGTATTGGCGTTTCCAACGTTTGTACTATTTTTTTTCCATTGATAAGATGGTGTTCCACCGTTGACCGGAGTCGGAGTAAATGTCACATTCGTTCCCGGACAGATTGTTCCGGAAGGAACTGCAGCTATACTAACACCTGCCGTTACATTCGGATTCACAGTCATCATTAGAGAACTGGTCGCCGGATTCCCGCTTACACAAGGAGCATTCGAAATCAATCTGCAGAGTATCACATTTCCATTGGAGAGGTTAGCATCCGTATACGTTGGTGTCGTGATTCCGGTAATTGTTCCATTCTTCCTCCATTGATAGGCAGGCGAAGCACCACCATTAACAGGTGTTGCAGTAAACACTACACTCGTACCCGCGCAAATTGGTCCGGAAGGAACTGCTGCAATGCTGACACCCACCACTACATTCGGATTCACTGTCATGGCGATTGTATTCGAAGTTGCGGGACTTCCTGTTACACACGTCACACTTGATGTCATCACACAAGTAATCGTATTCCCATCCGCTAAACCTGCATCCGTGTATGTTGCACTATTGGTTCCCACATTGGTTCCATTTTTTTTCCATTGGTACGATGGTGTGCCGCCATTGGTCGGTGTTGCTGTAAACGTTACGCTCGTTCCCGGACAGATTGCTCCTGCCGGAACCGCAGCGACGGCTACACTGGCGGCAACCGAAGAATTCACTGACATGGTAATGGTAGCTGAAGTTGCCGGACTTCCGGTTACGCACAAAGCAGTTGACGTCATTAAACAATTAATTGTATTTCCATTTGCCAAACCTGCATCAGCATACGTTACGCTGTTGGTTCCTACATTAGTTCCGTTTTTTGTCCATTGATAAGATGGTGTGCCACCATTTGTCGGTGTCGCAGTGAATGTGACGTTTGTTCCAGAACAGATTGCTCCGGCTGGAACTGCAGCAATACTCACACCTGCTGTGACATTCGGATTCACGACCATCGTAATCGTATTCGATGTTGCAGGACTTCCGGTTACACATGCAGTCGTTGAGGTCATATCACATGTGATCGTATTTCCATTTGTCAAAGCTGCATCTGCATAGGTTGCACTGTTACTTCCGACATTGGTTCCGTTTTTTTTCCATTGATAAACGGGTGCTCCTCCATTGGTTGGTGTTGCCGTGAAAGTGACGTTTGTTCCGGGACAAATGGCTCCGGCAGGAACCGCAGCTATAGCGACACTTGCAGCCACCAAAGAATTCACTGTCATGGTAATTGCATTCGATGTTGCAGGATTTCCCGTTACCCCGGGAAGATTGGATGTCATAACACACGTTACCACTTGTCCATTTGTCAATGAAGATGTGCTAAAGGTGGTACTATTCGTACCTGTATTGGTGCCGTTTATTTTCCATTGATAAACAGGAGTTGTTCCTCCATTTGTCGGAAATGCTGTAAATGTTACAGAAGCTCCCGCACATTGTGGATTGGTTCCGGCTGACAGTGCGATGGCAATGGCCGCCTGGGTCGCAGGGGTTCCATTCATGTTAATGTTATCAATGTACAGGTTATTACCAAAACCGTTGACGTTTTGAAATTCGACAATCACATTTGCCTGGCCAACGTATGCATTCAGGTTCACCGTTTCAGTTCTCCATTGGGCAGCTGTAGGAACGAAATCAGCAGTGGCACTTCCTGCAGTTGACAAGGTACTTCCTCCTTTATTATATACACGGGTGAAATTAGTACCGCAATCAGTTGAAATCAATACCACAAGTGAATCAGAATATCCTGAATAAACCTGGTAAGCAACATCGAATGTTAGCGTGAGAGAGGTAAATCCGGAAAAGTCCAAACGCTCTACCTGGAGTTCGTCTTTTTCTCCCGGAACATTCCATGAGTAGTTATCAAAAAACATGGAGTTGGCAGATGTACCAAAACCTCCTGCTACAGAAGTCTTCGTCCATAAGTAACCGGCCGTTCCTTTGTCAATATTTTTCCATCCTGAAGGCGGATCAGTTGCTCCTTCAAATCCTTCTGTCAGAGGAAGAGCAGTTCCAGCGGTTACAATGTAATTTGTTTGCGTTGCAGTGCTGTTTGAAACACCATCGGAAACAGTGAGTGTAACATTGTAAGAACCATTTGCATTGTAAACAACCGACGGAGTTGCAGACGTAGATGTTGGCGGAGTTCCACCCGGAAAGGACCATGATCGTGAAGTTACATTTCCTACTGACAGATCGGAGAATTGAACAGTTGTTCCCGCACATGGATTTGTATTGTCAGCAGCAAAGGCCGCATTCAGTGAATGAAGATTTGTAATCGCAGTTTCCCATATACCTCGACCATAGGTTGCAACTCTTAAAAGTGTATTCGACGTGCTATCATTATAGATCGACATATCTACAATAGACGTACGTGAAGGAAGATTCGTGTTGTAGATTGTCCAGCTTCCGGCACTTACTGTTTTATAATAAACGGCATTGTTGCTTGCAATAAAAACTAATTCGTTGGCAGAATAATATTCGTCAGCAAGAACACGTACATGATTTACAGAAGGGAGATTGTATGTAATGTTTGTCCAGTTAACACCGTTATCAGTGGAACGATACACTTTTGTATTGCAGGTAACATAGATTGTATTGGGAGATAATTTAACCGTGGTAATGCTTGCAGCATTGTTGGTTGTATTCGGCAATGCATACGATGTAAATGTCGGTGTAACACTCAACGCATTGGTCGAAACATACATCAATTGATTGTCTGTGATTACATACAACCTGTTTGCATCAGCAACGGAAGAATGCACGGCAACAATTCTTCTACCTGTGTTAAGTATTTCTGTCCATGAAGGCGTTGTTACAGTAAGATTGGTTGTCCGGAAGATCAAAGTGTCAGCAGCGAAAGCAAGATTTATATTGCTCCTGTTAAATGCAATGTCTGATAAGTTGGTTGCCGTAGCAGGAAGCCCGTATGAAGCATCACTTCCATTTACCAATCTTCGCTTTGGAAGAGGAATACCGCCCCAATCAGGATCAAAATAATATACCATGGAACTGTTTGCGCGGTAATCAAACACACCATGCGATTGCCAGTCACCTCCACGATTGGTAAACCATGCCGTTGAATTCGCATACAGTTCACCGTTATCCTGCGTTCCGATGGTCACCATATCTCTTCGGGTAGGACTGCAACTTCCATGGTAAATTTCATACCCATAGATTCCGTCACTCTTCGGCACCCAATTGTTTCCGCCATCGGTGCTTAACCAAACTCCGCCATCATTCATATCCCAAACCTGGCCGGTATTATACGGGCTGACAATTACCTGGTGCATATCTGTATGCACTTTCGCATACCAATTTGTCAATTGAGCCCATGTTGCTCCACCATCGGTTGACTTCCAGACGTTATGCGCAACGAGGTAGAGAATATTTGCATTCACACGATCAACACCAATTCCAAAATTGTAATCACCTTGTCCAGAAGAAGTAGATAGATTATCGTAATAGGTAAGGTAAGGAGGAACTGTGGTCTTCATCGCAGTAAACGAAGTTCCGCCATCTGTCGATTTATAAATGAGACCTGAATTCGCAACCATGCCAAGGTAAACCACATTTGTGTCAGCAGGAGTAACTGCAACACGACAACCGTTTCCATTGGTAACACCTGAAGGCAACACGATACCGGAAGTGATTTGCGACCAGGTATCTCCGAAATCCGGTGAGCGAAAAAATGCTGAATCTCTTGTTGCAGCAAACAACACACGTGATGTAGGAGTTTTTTGTTTGAGATCATCAAACTGGCGTGATGCAGTTTTCAATGTCCATGAGCTTCCGCCATTAATTGTTTTGTAAACACCACCATCCGTAACCGCAACAATTACATTGTGATCATTCGGATCCATTACCATCTCAACAATTATTTTATTGTTGAGTGTGGTCTGTGTGAACGTTGTTCCTCCGTTCGTGGATTTCCAAACACCTGCGGCTCCTCCTAAACTATAATAATTGTGATCACCTGCACCAAGGTAAATAACCTGGTCGTTGGTAATATCAATACAGACGGAGGCAAAGCTTGAAGATGGCATCACATCACAACCCGGCGCAACGTTCCAGTTCGTTCCACCGTTGGTTGAAATAAACAAACCACCACGAGCACTCACCGCATACATTTTACTTGAACTGGTGGGATGAAATTTTAATTGACTCACCCTGCTGATTCCATGAATCTGTCCGCTCGCATTGGTAGGAAAAAATGCAGGCAACAAGGCGCTCCAGTTTGCCAGCTGGGCTGACAAAGAAAATGCATTCACAAGAATGTACAAAGAAGTAAGAATGTAAATTTTTCTCATCCTTAATTTATTTCTGCTGTTGCTTCATTTCTTCCTGTTGCTTATTCCAGATTTCCATTCGTTCATGGTTGGTTAATATTCTTCCATCTTCCTGCACAAAAGGTTTTACGTCACGTGTCCATTGCTCAAATCTTTTGACATGATATTTTATCAAATTGTTTTCATTCTGCTTTTTCAAATCTTCTTCAGTTACCGTTTTCTTCCTATCCTTTTTTATTTCTCTTCTCGTTTCCCGTGCTCTTTCTTTTGAATCCTTTTCACCTTCTGCCATCTCCTCTTCTTCACCCGAAGGTTTCACATGCGTCTTCCAGTATTCATTGTATGCTTTCATTACTACATAATAATTTGCAGTTGAGTCATCAATCATTTTTATCCAAACAGGGTTCGAGGAATAATCTGCCTGCGCCTCCACTTTGGAAACAAATAAAAACACCGTAATGAGTACAATGCTCAATAACAACTTAAGGGAAAGACTATAATTTTCCCCGTCTGATTTAAAGACGCTCTTCATGATTGGAATTTGATAAGAAAATCGAATGTATTCACGCTTTACAAAAATATAAAATAAATTCCGTGAAATACCAATCAAAATCCGCTTAATTGATAGCAATTCGTCTATTTATTGGACATCCTCTCTCTCCAACTCATACAATTCTTTCCATTCACCCTACGAATAGTTCTCTTCGCAAGGCTATTTTTTTTTAATGCCAAATAATTTTGAAATCACTCATAGACACGCCTTAGATTTGTTTTAATCACGAAGGCATTTCGAACATCTTCAATAAGAAGATCGAATTGTCTTAAGCTCTCACACCACCTTTTCTAAACATTAAAAAATTCCTCTAAAAAGGAAAGTGGATTTGTATTGCCCAAAAAATCGCATTTGAATTCAACAAGTATATAAGCCGGCATATTCCGGTACTACCTTAAAACAATTAACATGAAAACAATGGCAGTCATTGCACAAGGACAACGAGTGCTCAGACGATTTGAAAGGTCTCTTTCAAGCCGGTTCAAAAACGTAGTGGTGAATTATCATTCAGGAGAAATATTCGCTGAGCGAAGAAATTTCTTTTTTGGCAGGAGGTACAAGCTCCGTCTCACCGTCAAACAAATTAATGACAGTGTTACTACGGTAGAGTTTATCGTAAACCCGCAACACCAGTATCAGACATTCTCAGACAGAGAGAGGGAACTCCAGCTTGAAAGACGTCTGCTTAAATACTTGTTGTAATTTACGTACCGTTCAATGATCGGATATTACACGTAACACAAAACGCCGCGATTCAATACAAGTTTACTAAGTTCAGAAGTTTTGAATTTAATATACCTTGCGGAAAATTGGGACAGTTATTCCTTTTCCATGAAAAAGAATCTCGACGAACTTCAACTCATCAACATCGGTTTCATCAGCAAGCCACATGGCTTTAACGGTGAGACTGTTTTTGCCATTCATACCGGTGAAGCGGATGATTATAAAAAAGTAAAATTCTTTTTCATTGAATTAGAAGGTAAACCGGTTCCTTTTTTTGCGAAAGAAATAAAGACACACAGGAGCGACATGATTTTGAAACTGGAAGATGTCGACACCGAGGCCGAAGCGAAGAAACTTACCGGAAAAAAAATTTACGTTGAAGAGTCGAATGTAAATTCATTGCCCGGTGATGAATTGGATTGGAACTCGCTGGTCGGTTACGAAGTTTTTGAAACCATTCACGGCTCATTGGGTCAGTTAAAAGCAATTGAAGAGTATCCTCAACAGATGATCGCACATTGCATCGTAAATGGAAAAGAAGTTTTATTCCCGCTCAACGAAGATTTTATTTCAGAATTGAATACCGAGAAAAAAGAACTTCATATTGATCTGCCAGAAGGATTGCTTGATGTTTATTTATTGTAATCCAATAAATCAGTTCAAAAATATTTTACAAAATCAAAGCCCGATCCACTAAACTCAGTGGATCGGGCTTTGATTATTTATCGATTAACGAAATTACTGTATCACTAGTTTTCCTTTTTCATTGATCGAATTTCCATCGGTGAGTTGATAGAAATAAATTCCTTTGGCCAGGTTTCCTTTTTCGATTGTATAAGAAGAAGAGATATTTTCTGCTCTCCTCACTTCCCGTCCCGTTACGTCAGTAATAATTAACGAAACAGTTCTGCCATTCATACCTGAAAGAGAAAGTGTGGTATGATCCATAAATGGATTCGGAGAGAAGGAAATTAACAGTGACGAATTGCTATGTTGAATTCCCAATGCTTCATCAATGTGGTAAACGCGATTCACAGTAGTTGTCTGTGCCGGTATTCCATCATCCGTTGCAGTCACAGAAAATGAATTGTTCCCAAGGTTTGTAATGTCTGCGACAAGCTGCCCTGAAAAATGGGCGAGGTTTCCGCTTGTGTTATTAAGCGTTGTCAGATTCAACAATCCTCCCGGATTAACCAAAATGGTAGTGTTCTGTCCGGCTTCCGGAGCAATAAAAGAGAGATCAATAATTGTCGTGTCTCCTACGTGAAGAAATACAGTATCACTATTGAAATCCAATGGAATTGGTGGAACATTAAACGAACAAAGATTGAAAGCAAAGTCACTACTGTCAAGCCAATCAACACCGTCACTGTCATTCACAGGTCCATCATACATATAACCCGGCATATTAAATCTTCCGAGTTGTATGCTTGTATATGCATCACCAAAATTAGCCCCAACAGTGGCAGGATATCCACCGAAACCATTCGTTCCACTTGAGATGTCTCCTGTAGTCCATTGCATATCTCCATAACAAAAAGCTGTATTGTTTCCTCCGGGAATTAAAGGATCCGTTCCATCGGTAATAATTAATTGAAAAGTATTTCGTTTGTCAGCATGCGATTCGTAATATCCTACATGTTCCCACTTAACGATCAAAGCGGTTGGAGTTACTTTGTAAAAGACTATACCGGAGGTATCATTTCTTGTATCTACATCTGCCCAGAAAGGAGCAATCATAATACTGCTAAAATTTGGAAAGCCACCTCCATAGCTAAAAGTAGATGCAAAAAAAGAAATGTTTCCATTATTATTAATATAAACATTGGGGGGAGCTGTTACGCCAAACAAACAAAATGAAAATGGAAGTGAGATAACAGGGGAACTCTGATCATCATTCCGATAATCTGGAGCTACTGTTCCAATAAAAGGAACCACACTAAAACTTGAATCCAATGAAAACAGACAATTACAAATGGCATTACTTTGAATCGCATTTGAAGGAGGTTGAATGCGTGGTAACAAAACCATTTGGCTGCCTTCTGTTTTTTTCATTATAAATTTTTCAGGCAATTGATTTGTTTTCTTCAACTGATCGTACTCATTTGCATCAAGAATACGAATGTTCTGAGCCACTAAGGAAGAGGTTGCAAAAAGAAACACAACAATAAAGTAAAATTTTGTTTTCATGAGATTAATTTAAATAGTTTCTGTATACAAGATATTACTTTTTCTAGTGCAGTTAAGTTTATTCGACAACCGAAAAATTAAAGCCCGATCTGTTAAGCTAACAGACCGGGCTTTGAATAAATTTTTGTCAAGGTTATTGTATCACAAGTTTTCCTTTTTCGCTTACGGCATTTCCATCGGTAATTTGATAAAGGTAAATTCCCTTGTTCAGGTTTCCTTTTTCAATGATATACGAAGAAGGAATATGTTCTGCTCTCTTCACTTCACGTCCTGTTACATCAGTAATGATGATGGAAATATTTTTACTGTTCATATTTGAAATTGTAAGCGTTGTTTGTTCAGTAAATGGATTTGGAGAGAATGAAATGGACGAAGACAAATTATTTTGCTGAATTCCCAATGCTTCATCAATGTGGTAAACGCGATTCACAGTAGTCGCTTGAGCAGGTGTTCCATCATCTGTTGCTGTCACAGAAAAAGAATTGTTTCCAAGGTTTGTAATATCGGCAACAAGTTGCCCTGAAAAATGGGCGAGGTTCCCAGTTGTGTTACTGAACGTGGTAAGATTAACCAAACCTCCGGTATTGACTGAGATAGTAACGTGTTGTCCGATCTCTGCAGCAAGGAATGAAAAATCAATATTCGTTATATCCCCTGCACGTAAAAGTACTGTATCACTATTGCAATCTAATGAAACCGGAGGAACATTAAACGGACAACCATTGAATACAAAATTACTGCTGTCGAGCCAGTCAATACTATCATTAGCCCCACCGCCACCATCGTAACCGAAACCCGGTTGATCGAACCTGCCGAACTGAATAAAATTTGAGCTGTCCCCAAAATTAGCACCTACAGTTGCGGCAGTTCCTCCAAAGCCGCTGCTACCGCCGGATGCAGAGCCTGTCGTCCATTGCATGTCTCCATAACAAAAAGCTGTATTGCTTCCTCCAGGGACTAAAGGATCAGTTCCATCTGTTATGATTAATTGGAATGTATTTAGTTTATCAGACATCGAAGGGAAATAACCAACATGTTCCCACTTAATTATCAATGCTGTCGGGGTAATTTTATAATAAACGAGCCCGCTTCCGGGATCACGTGTGTCTACATCTGCCCAAAAAGGCGCGACCATAACAAACTGATCTGATGGGAAGCCAACCGGTGTAAAAGTAAACCAAGGCGCTCCAAAAGAAATATTTCCATTGTTGTTGATATATACATCGGTCATGTTTTGCCCGAATAAACAAAATGAAAATGGAAGTGGAATCAGCGGAGAACTGCCATCGTCATTACGAAAATCTGGTGCAACTCCGCTTGCAAAAGGTACTACGCTGAAAGATGAATCCAATGGAAGCAGGCAATTGCAGGTAGCATTACTCTGAATCGCTGATGCCGGCGGCTGAATACGAGGCAGCAAAACCGTTTGCGCACCTTCTGTTTTCTTAAGCATAAATTTTTCCGGCAACTGGTTTGCTCTCTTCAATTGATCGTATTCCTTTGAATCAATAACACGAATGCTTTGTGCAAGCATCGATGATGAAGTAAACAAGCACAAAATAAATAAGTAGAGTTTTGTTTTCATTGGATTGGTTTTTTTGGTTTCTACATGCAAGGTATGATTTTTTCAAATCCAAGCAAATTTAATTTACTAACCTTCAGCAGGTTCCAAATATTCTCTTTACCTTAGTGTTTGTAAAATGTATGAGCGATTCAACTTTTCGTTTTCGTCAGTTCACCATACACCAGGAAAAGTGCGCCATGAAAGTGGGCACCGATGCTGTGCTGTTGGGTTCATGGGTGGATCCTAAATATTCACAAGACATTCTTGATATCGGCACAGGCACCGGCTTAATTGCACTGATGCTGGCGCAAAAATCAAGTGCAAAAATTGATGCCGTTGACATTGACGAAGGATCGTATGACCAGGCAAAAGAAAATTTCAGAATATCTCCTTGGCATGATCGTGTAAAAATTTTTCATCAGTCGTTCCAGGAATTCGCACTCCAGTCCGAAAAAAAATACGACCTCGTTGTAACCAATCCACCCTATTTTCATCATGCTTCCAAACCACCCGAAGAAGCTCGCTTAAATGCGCGTCACAACGATCAGCTTTCATTTCAAGAATTGATTTCAGGTGTAAAAAAAATACTGGCTGATGACGGAAGATTTTGTCTCATCCTTCCATGTAAAGAAGGAATGGAATTTATGGACCTCGCTCAACGCAACGGTTTATTCTGTCATGAATTAATTCGTGTAAAAACGAAAGCAGATAAAAATGAAAAACGATTGATGATGGAACTCGGATTTCAAGTCGGTCTATTACACGATCATGAAATCACGATCCAGGAAGACTGCAGCGCTTACACCAGTGAATACATTGAACTTACAAAAGATTATTTTATCGGGTTGAAGTAAACGCGTCGAACTATTTATCGTTCGACTTCTGAAAAAACAATTCCAAGCTTTTCCAATTCATTCAAAACAGGTTCGTAAATTTCCTTGTAAACAGGAATGTGAACCCCCTTCAATTTTATTCTTTCGTTCAAAATTAGTTTCGTAGCAATTGCGAGCGGCAACCCAACAGTCTTAGCCATCGCTGTGTAAACAGAATTTTCTCCCTGCACCACCAAAGAGGAAATTATTTTCCTGCTTTCACTTTTCTTATTCCTGATTTCAAACTGGTGTTGCATCACGATCATGTCCTTATCAGTTTCTTTCAGCTTCCATTTTTGTTCAAGAAGGTGTTGAAGAATTTGAGCCGGAGTAGCGTGTTTCAACCCAATGGGTTTGTCTTCAAGAATTCCTGTCCAGACAACCTTTTGTATCGCTTCGCTACTTTCATTTGCATCCATCATCAAAGCCAGCCGTGATGTAACTGTTCCTCCTGCAATTTCAACCGGGAGAAATGCTTCGACCAACTGACGATACGTAAGGTGTTCTGAATCTTCAATGGTATAGGAATCATCCGTCAATCCAAGCTGAACAAAAATATTCCATGCTTTACAAAAGCCTTGCTGGCGAAGTGTTCCGCGCAACATGGTGGGAATATTATCAAGTCCGTAAATTTTTCTGTAAGCCAATGAATCGCGGTTCGCGTATCCGTCAAAGATTCCCAAATTGTCCAGTTGAATTTGCTCGATGTGAGCAAACAGACGGTTGTAAGGAATGTAACTGTACCGGTTTTTCTCTATGTACTTTGCTGTGCTTTGACCGGCAAGAATTACATTTCGCGGATTCCAGGAAAACTTATAGCCCCACGGATTGTCATTCGATTCGGGTGAGATCAGGCCACCGGTGTAGGATTTGAAAGAAATGATTTCATCTCCTTTCGATTTTATTTCTTCAATAATTTTCATGGCGCTCATGTGATCGAGACCCGGATCAAGACCGCATTCATTCAGGATCAAAACTCCGTTGCGTGTCGCTTCCTCGTTCAATCCCTCCATTTCCTTTGAAATGTAAGAAGCCGTAACAAGATTTTTTTTCTGACGAACACATTCCATTGCCACAGGCACATGCATGTGTGCCGGCAACATCGAAATCACAACATCCGCTTTTCCAATTTCTGATACGCGTTGCTTTTCATCGTTGATATCAAAACGAATTGCTTTTCCATTCACGTGTCCGTCTATTTTCTGTTTGGCAAGTTCTTCCGAAACATCCGCAACGGTCAAACTCCAGTTTTGTTCCGATGAATGGTCTAAGAAATATTTTATAAGAGAAGATGATGAGCGTCCGGCACCAATCAATAAAATTGTTCGCATAAATATTTTTTGTGAAGTTAAATGTTTTCCCCGTGATAAAATTTTTTCACATGAGCGACCCGTCCATTTCCCTTAAAATTGTTTTGAGTTCGCTTAAGATCATGGCTGTGGCTCCCCACACTGCATGTCCCTGAAAATCGAAATACGGTGAACTGATTTGAAGCCCGTTACTGAGTTTGATTTTCTTTTCATTGACCGTGTGTTCATTCATCAGATCATCCAGGGAAACATCAATCACTTTCATCACCTCCTTTTCATCTGGAAAAAAGGAAGGTTTGTAATTTATTTTACCGACATGCGGATGAACTAAAAAATTGCTGGGAGGAATATAGAGTTCAGTCAGTTTTCCTACTATTTCCACATCGCTTGTAACGACTCCGATTTCCTCGTTGGTTTCACGCAAAGCGGTGGCCACTAAATTTTCATCGGAAGATTCAAACTTACCTCCGGGAAATCCGACTTGGCCACTATGCACTCCATCATACTCGGGTCGCAGAATAAGCGGGAACTTGATTTTATTTTCTTCTTCATAAAAAAGAATCAGCACGCTCCCCCATTTTGCATCCTGGGGAATTTTGAAACGTGCTAAATTAATTTTCCGCTCTGCATGCGCCATCCGCAATTGTGCATCGCGCCCGGGAAGCGGAAGTGACAAGCGATGACGAAGCAGTTTGCTGAATTCCTGGATCATACTTTAAAAATTCAAAGCGGCAGGAGGCAGTAGCAGTAAGCAGGACTGCCTACTGCAACTGCTTACTGCTACTGATTTAGTTATTCACTGTCGCCTTCGACTGCTGCCCGTTTCCGGCAGGAATCACGATACGCTTACGCTCTCCGATTTGCTGACGCCACATTGCATAATACAATCCGGTAAGCTCCAGTAATTGAGTGTGCGAACCTGATTCGATTACCTGTCCGCGTTCAAGAACATAAATCCGATCAGCATGCATGATGGTTGAAAGACGATGAGCAATAAGAATGGTGATGTGCTCACGCTGAACAGAAAGTGCGCGAATGGTGTCCGTGATTTCCTCTTCCGTAAGCGAATCGAGTGATGAAGTTGCTTCATCGAAAACTAACAGGTTCGGTTGACGCAACAAAGCACGCGCAATGGATAATCGTTGTTTCTCTCCTCCCGAAACTTTTACTCCGCCTTCTCCAATCACCGTATCCAACCCTTTGTCAGCTCGTGCTAACAAACTCTGGCAGGAGGCCCTCTGTAATACTTCCATACACATTTCATCCGTTGCTTCCGGGTTTACGAACAGTAAATTCTCCCGAATGTTTCCGGAGAAAAGCTGAGTGTCTTGTGTTACAAAGCCAATTTGTTCACGTAACTGATCGAGATCAATGGTATCACCTGCGTGATCATTATAAAATATTTTTCCGGACGCCGGGCGATACAATCCAACCAACAACTTCACTAAGGTTGACTTCCCCGCACCGGAAGGTCCTACAAATGCAACTGTTTCACCTTTCTTCACACTAAAAGATATATTCTCAATCGCATTGTGAGTTGCACTCTGGTGTTTGAAAGCAACATTATCGAAACGCAAGGTTTCCAAGGTTGAGACAGGAATCGGATTCGTCGGCTTCGGTTCGCGTTTCGTATTTAAAATGTCTTCAAAATTTTTCAGCGACACTTCTGTTTCCCTGTAAATGTTGATGATGTTTCCCATTTCCTGCAGTGGTCCGAAAATGAAAAAGCTATAAATAAACATCGTCATAAATTGACCGACTGTAATTTTTTGCGAGAAGATGAGATACATCATCACCCCCAGGATGGTTACGCGAAGGAGATTGACACACGTTCCCTGCACAAAACTCAGGCTCCTTATATAACGGACTTTTTTTAATTCAAGCTGAAGAATTTTATTGGTGGTGCTGTTCAGCCGATTGATTTCCTGTTGCGACAACCCGAGACTCTTTACCAATTCAATGTTGCGAAGTGATTCGGTGGTAGTTCCTGCCAGCGCTGTGGTTTCTGCTACGATCACCTTTTGCATCTTTTTAATTTTTTTACTCAGCACCGAACTGAGAATGCCGATGATCGGAATCGCAGAAAAATAAATCGGTGCAATGATCCAATAAACTTTAATCGCGTAAATCACCACCACCACAATTCCAATCAAGGAGCTAAAGAGTATGTTGATGAACGCATTCAGGATACGTTCAACATCCGTTCTCACCTTCTGCAATTTCCCAAGTGTTTCACCACTTCGTTGGTCTTCGAAAACGGAATACGGAAGTTCGAGGGAATGGCTGATGCCGTCAGAATAAATCTGCGCACCCACTTTCTGAACCACCACATTCAGAAAATAATCCTGGAAATTTTTCGCAATACGGGAAACCATCGCTACCCCGATTAATGCGAGTAGGAAATATAAAACTCCCTCGAAAGATTGGGCTTGTGTCAGGTCCTTAAAACGGCTTGCATACCGGTCAATCATCTTACCGAGGATGAGTGGATCCATCATGCTGAAAACCTGGTTCACGGTGGCTAAAACCAACACGAGTAAAACAAGTGGCTTGTATTTACCTAAGTAATTAAAAAGAATTTTCATGGAACTATTTTATTCGTCGGCAAAGATACACGATAAATTTTTTTAGTCGACAATGAAAAAGCCATCCGCCAAAAGGCGGATGGCTTTTAAAAAAATAAAATTCTATCTATTGAAGGATCACCTTTGAAACAGAAGAAGAATTTCCATCTTCTGTTCTCAGTGTATAAATTCCTTTTGCAAGGTTTGGCACATGTACGGTTTTATTAATGATACCGGAAGCACCTGTCAGTACTTCAGAATAAACCTCTTTTCCGAATAGATCAAAAAGCTGAATAGTCAAATCTGCTTTTCTCAACTGGTTGAGATGCAGATAAAATTGACCGGAAGCCGGATTTGGATAAACGGTTACATCTGCCATTGATTTTACAATAGCCGGAACGCTCAACGGTCCACCAGGAACATATTTGTAAATACCATCTGACGTAGAGTCAACATTAAATCCGCCGGCCCATCCGATGTTTGAATTTAAAAATTCCATCTCTGTATATCCCTGTGTTGTACCGGAACCTGCAGTGTCAATCAACGTCCAGGTAGTTCCAAAATCAGTACTGTATGAACTTCCTCTTCCTGCAGTACTTGCTCCGCAACTTAACATAGAAAAAGTACCGGGCATATTTTTTAACGTATTCATAAAGATCGGTCCGCTCGGTGCTAATAAAGTCCAGGTAAGTCCGCCATCGGAAGACCTGTAAACTGTTGATACACCCGCTGTGGTAGTACTGATTGCAAGTCCGTTAGTTGGAGTCGAGAATGTCAATGTTGTAATTGTATTTGCTGCCGGCCCGCAGGTAGCTGCCGTCCAATTCAAACCTGAATTTACAGTACGGTAAACCCTTCCTTTATTTGTTCCAAACCACAAGCTGGTACCATACACAGCATAATCGTTAATGATACCGAATTCTCCTGACAAAGGATTCGCAATGTTTACCTGTGGAATTCTTGTCCAGGTACCTCCTGAATCAATGGTCAGATAAATCTCGAAGTAGCCATTGTTCGGGTCACCGATTGCAATACCGCTTAACTGATCTTTGAAGTAAATAATATCAGGAAAAGAATTGGCATCAAAAATACTTCCTGCACCTGATTGAACCCAGGTAGCTCCGGCATCTCTTGTTTTATAAATTGCTCCGCCTGATCCGACTGTGTTGTTAAACATCATCGCATAAGCCTCACTGTCACTTATTGCAGCAATTCCTGAAAATTGGAAATTGGTATCTGTAGTCACAGTTGTCACTGTCCATAAAGCACCTGCGTTAGCGGTGTGCGTACATTCCTGGATACCCGCATTGGTTCCTGAACCATCACGGCCAACAGCCCAAACAGCGTTGGAATCAGCCAACGATATTGATATGTCGAAGGGATATGTAGCCGGCACTGTAAACGCAGAATTTTGCATCGTCCATGATTGCGAATAAGCAATCACATTACTTAAAAGTAAAGCAATTAAAAGTAGATTTTTTCTCATGATTTTTTTAGTATTAATTAGTTAGCGGTTCAAAAGTAGAATTTATTTTTCAAACCTCTGTAATGATTTTGTCAGAATGTGTTAGTAAATTTCAAAGGGAGGAAAAATAAGTGTCGGGAATTTAAAATATTTTTGAGGAATAAACGCTTATCAGATGTGCATGATTCAAAATACAATCAGGAATTAGTACCATGCACTTTCTAAGTTCATACTTAAAAACAAAGAAAATGAAAAAAATATTAGTTGCATTTATCATAGCTCTACTTTCCGTATCATCCTATGCTCAACATACCGTAAATTTAAAATCGGGAGAGAAAATGAATGGCAAGGTCCAGTCTTTAAAAGACGGAGTCATCAGTTTTGAATTCAAAGGAAATGTAATGAAGCTGAATGTTGCTGAAGTATCATCAATTATTTTCAGTGAATCGGCTGAGACTTCAAAACCTGCAACTACAGAAATTGCAAGAAGAGAAACAGGTGAAAAACAAATCATGGCTGATCCTTATCTCGTTCGTTACAAAGTAGCAGATAGAACCATTAGCAAAGCTCCGTTAGTCAGCAATCTTACACAGGACAAAGGAACCGTTGTTGTGGATGTAACGGTTAACAAGTATGGTCATGTTATTAGGGCAATACCGGGAGGAAAAGGCTCTACGACGCAGAATGAATATCTTCTCACAAAAGCAAAGCAAGCTGCTGAAAGCGCTTTGTTCGACAATGTTCCGACAGCTCCGCTGGAACAAAAAGGATACATGATTATTCCATTCTAAGATTTTTATCCTAAAATATTTTAACCGCAAAGTGCGCTAAGAAACGCGCCAAGAACGCTAAGGTTTTTCCTTCTTTGCGATCTTTGCGAAAGTTTTCTTTGCGCACTTTGCGGTTAATAATTTCAGCAGAAGTTTATATTACTTCAGAAGCTCTCTTGCAATCACTAGTTTCTGAATTTCAGAAGTACCTTCTCCGATGGTGCAAAGCTTCGAGTCGCGGTAAAATTTTTCGACCGGAAAATCTTTCGTGTAGCCGTAGCCACCGAAAATTTGCACAGCATCTGTAGAGACTCTCACGGATACTTCAGAAGCATAATATTTAGCAAAAGCACTTTCCTTCGTAACTTTTTGACCTCTGTTTTTTAAATCTGCTGCCTGAAAAGTAAGCAACTCCGCTGCTTCAATTTGTGTTTTCATATCAGCGAGTTTAAAAGAAATACCTTGAAATTCTGAAATCGGTTTTCCAAACTGGTGACGCTCTTTCGAATATTTTAATGCGGCTTCATACGCACCTTTTGCAATTCCCAAAGCAAGGGCAGCAATGGAAATGCGGCCACCATCAAGCACTTTCAGCGATTGTACAAAACCTTCGCCTACTTTTCCCATCACCTGGCTTTTGTGAACACGGCAATTATCAAAAATCATTTCCGTGGTTTCTGATGCACGCATCCCTAACTTATTTTCCTTTCTTCCTCCGGAAAACCCTTTCGTTCCCTTCTCCACAATGAAAGCAGACATTCCATGCGAGTCACCTTTTTCTCCTGTCCTTGCTATGACAACTGCAACATCACCCGACTTCCCATGTGTGATCCAGCATTTTGTTCCATTCAAAATAAAATCATCTCCGTCCGCTTTTGCAACGCATGACATGTTTCCTGCATCGGAACCTGTTCCGGGTTCAGTAAGTCCCCACGCTCCGATCCATTCTGCTGTTGCAAGCTTGGGCAAATATTTTTTCTTCTGTTCTTCATTTCCGAATTGAAGAATGTGTCCCGTGCAAAGTGAATTGTGCGCAGCCAATGACAAACCAATGGAACCACAAACTTTTGACACTTCTGAAATCGCCGTGACATATTCAAAATAACCGAGTCCAGATCCTCCGTATTCCTGCGGAACGAGAACGCCCATCAATCCAAGTTCTCCGAGCTTTTTAAAAACTTCCACGGGAAAAATCTGTTCTTCGTCCCATTTCATCATATCCGGTTTGATGTGAGCTTCGCAAAACTTCTTCACCGTTTCGGTAATCATCAATTGATTTTCTGTCAAGCTAAAATCCATGAATAGTGTTTTAAGTAATTATTGGAGTTATTCTTTTCGCCACCGATTCCACAGATTATCACAGAAAATAAATCTGTGACAATCTGTGGAATCGGTGGCTAATAATCTATCAATGTAACAATTTTATCGCTGTGCTTTTTCAGCACTTCTTTTCCTTTTAAAAAATCCAGGCCGATAAGAAACGCAAAACCTGCCACATTTCCATCGAGCATTTTTACCAACTCCGCCGCCGCTGCTGCTGTTCCGCCCGTTGCAAGCAAATCATCATGAATTAAAATGTTGCTTCCCGGTTTGAATGCATCCACATGCAATTCTACAATGGAAGAACCATATTCCAAATCGTATTTATAAGCAATGGTTTTAAATGGAAGCTTGCCATGCTTACGAACAGGAATAAAAGGAACATTAAATTTTTCGGCGAGCATCATGCCGAATAAAAATCCCCGGCTTTCAACACCAATGATTCCATCAATTTTTTGTTTCGAAAACGATTGATGAAATCCATTCACTACTTCTTTGCACAACTTCATGTCATGTAAAACCGGAGTGATGTCCTTAAATAAAATTCCCGGTTTCGGAAAATCGGGAACATCGCGAATGACCGCTTTCAGACGCTCTTGTAATTGCATGATGGTTTGTGTGAGAGCGCAAGTTTACTAAATATCTACTAATTACGAATCAATACGAATGTACGAATAGCGAATATGTATATTTATCAGTAGAAAAGAAAAAAATCAGCCGCAGATTCGCAGATTTTATTGTCATGAAGAACTTGTTTGTCATGCTCAACTTGTTTCAGCATCCGTAAAATAAAGAGATTCCGGAACAAGTTAGGAATGAAAGGCATAATAATCTTCACTCAACAACAAACTTAACATTACCCTCCTGTTTGTTGTTTAAAAACCGAGCAACATAAATACCGCTTGAAAGCTGAGGAAGCTTTAGGTAATGCACGATTCTTTTGGTTACTTTTCTTCTAAAGAAAAGTGACAAGAAAAAGTAATCGGGAGATAAGTGTCAGGTGAAACACCTGACACCACCATAATTTTCATACCTGATGATTTTTAAATTCCATCATGCCAAAGAGTATCTGCACTTAAATCCAAATCGACAGAAGGCCATCCGATATAGTATTGGTGATTTTCAACTTTTTGAAATAACTCTTCATTGTTCTTAAGAACAGAAAATACAGGTTTGTCAAAATAGGAGGCAACATTTATTTTCTTCTGTATGCCATTGTCAAATTTTACAAGTAGCTGAAAACTATCAAGTGTTTTCAATAAGATTATTTTTCTCATTGCATTTTATCTTAAGGATTCTATTTTAAAAACAGGTTGTCCGCTAACCGCTAGTTTCCAATCAGCTATTAATTCATCTTTATGAATTTCGATCCACGCTTCAACTAATTTTAATTTGTCATTGGGAAAATCCCCTGCCAGTTTTCTTCCTTCAGGAATACTGATCACGGTGGAAATTTCGCTCAAGTTGACCACCTGATTTCGGGATAAATTGACCACTGGTTTTCGCTCCAAACTGACCACTGGATTTCGGAGCAAACTGACCAC